>NZ_JBSFEV010000049.1:0-37854 GCF_053594615.1 Streptomyces sp. NPDC001858 | reverse complement strand
TGCGGCACGTGTCGGGCAGGACCTTTCGGCTGCGGTCCGGCAGCGCCCTGAAGGGGCGCGGGGAACTGCGCGACAAGCCACGACGGCGCCGCAGCCAAACGACGGCCCATCACGGCACTCCCAGCGGAGCGCTTACGCCTCGCTTAGATCGAGCAGCACCTTGGACGCCAGCGCCCGGTCGTGGGCGATGTCGAAGGCCGCCCGGCTCTCCGCGAGCGGGAACGTGTGGGTCACGATCGCGTCGACGGGCAGCCCCCGGTCGAGCAGCGCGATCGCCTCGTCGAACTCGGCGTCGAAGCGGAACGCGCCGCGCAGCTCCAGTTCGCGGGTCACCGCAATGTTGCCCAGCAGGGGGACCTCACCGGGCGGCAGCAGGCCGAGCAGGACCACCGTGCCGCCGCGGCGCACCCGCTCGACACAGGTCCGCAGCCCCGCGGGCGCTCCGGACGCCTCCACGGCGATGTCGAACGGCTCCGCCCAGGCCCCGTCGTCGGGCGCGTCGGCCCGGACCGTGGCGGTGGCCCCGCAGGCCGCGGCGATACGCAGCGGGGTGTCGAGGAGGTCGCTGACGACCACGTCGGCGGCGCCCCGGTGGCTCAGGACGGCGGTCACCAGGCAGCCGATCGGCCCGGCCCCGGTGACCAGCACCCGTCTGCCCGCCACGTCGCCCGCCCGGTGCACGGCGTGCAGGGCCACCGACAGCGGCTCGGCCAACACGGCGCGGTTCAAGGCGAGTTCGGGCGGCAGCACCCGAAGCTGTGCGGCGGGCGCGGTGACGATCCGGGCGAAGCCGCCCTGGACGTGCGGGGTGCGGGCGGCACTGCCGAGGTAGCGGGCGTCGGCGCAGACGTTGCGACGGCCCGCAGAGCATTCGGCGCACCGGTCGCACGGGGTCGCCGGATGGACGGCCACCGGGGTGCCCACCGCGGGTCCCCGGCGCCCGGCCCGAGGGCGGCGACGTCATCGAGATCCTGCCCACCTTCCAGGTCCCGGGCGGCCTGAACTTCGAACGCAGGGAGGGCTGAGCACATGAGCACGGCCAAGAGGGTCCGCCGGATCAACCCCTCGCCCAGCGTGGCGGCGGCGCAGCGCGTGCGCGAACTGAAGAGCCAAGGTCTCGCCATCCACGACCTGACGGTCGGTGAGCCCGACTTCGACACCCCCGAGCACGTCAAGGCCGCCGCGATCCGGGCGATCGAGGCGGGAGAGACCAAGTACACCCCGGTCAACGGCACTCCGGCCCTGCGTACCGCGATCACCGACCGGCTCCGGAGCCGCCACGGCCTCGCGTACACCGACGCGCAGATCACCGTCGGCGGCGGGGCGAAGCAGGTCATCTTCCTCGCCCTGACGGCCACGCTGGACGAGGGCGACGAGGTCGTGATCCCGGCCCCGTACTGGGTGTCGTACCCCGACATGGTCCGCGCCAACGACGGCACGCCCGTCATTGTCTACTGCCCCGAGCCGGACGGCTTCAAGCTGACCCCGGACCGGCTGCGCGGGGCGCTCACCGACCGCACCCGCTGGGTCGTCCTCAACACCCCGGGAAACCCCACCGGATCCGCCTACACCACGGACGAACTCCGGGCCCTGGCTGCCGTGTTGCTCGACCACCCGCACGTCCGCGTCCTCACCGACGAGATCTACGACGAGATCTGGTACGACGACGGCGCCGCCCCGTCGTTGGCAGCGGTCGAACCCCGCCTGGCCGACCGGGTGTTCCTCACCAACGGCGTCTCCAAGACGTACGCCATGGCTGGCGCCTCGGCTACGGCGCGGGTCCCGCCGATCTGGTGGCCGCGATCAACACCCTCCAGTCGCAGATCTCCTCGTGTCCGTCCTCGATCAGCCAGGCCGCGGCCGCCGCCGCGCTGGCAGGCCCGCAGGACTTCGTCCGGGAGACCGTCGACGTCTACCGGACGCGCCGCGACACCACCGTCAAACTCATCCGCGGGACACCGGGGTTGAGCTGCACCACCCCGAGCGGAGCCTTCTACGTCCTGGTCGACTGCCGGCCGCACCTGGGCAGGTTCACCCCGGCGGGCGCCCGGATCGAGAACGACGAGGACTTCGCCCGCCATCTCCTGGAGGACCAGCAGGTGGCGGTGATCCACGGATCCGCGTACGGCGCCCCCGGCTACTTCCGCATCTCGTTCGCCACCTCCACGGAGATCCTCACCGAAGCGTGCGCACGGATCGCCGCCGCCTGCGCCACCCTGTCCGAGAGGCCGTCATGATCCGCGTCAGCACCAAGTTCGAGCGCCCCGCCCCGGAACTCGTCGAACGCCTCGGCGCCTACTCCTCGGCCACCGTCCACGAGGCACAGGGACGGCTCGGCGCCCTCGACTCGACCATCAAGCCGGTGGACCACCGCATGTCCCTCTGCGGTCCCGCCTTCACGGTCCAGTGCGCACCCCGCGACAACCTCATGCTCCAGACCGCCATCGCCTACGCCCGCTCCGGCGACGTCATCGTCGTCTCCGCCGGCGCCTACCCCGAGGCCGGTTCCTTCGGCGACGTCCTCGCCAACGCCCGCCAGGCCAAGGGACTCGCCGGCCTGGTCACCGACACCGGCGTCCGGGACACCGCGGACCTGCGGGCCCTCGGCTTCCCGGTCTTCTCCCACAGCGTCTGCGTCAAGGGCACCGTCAAGGAGACCGTCGGACCCATGTGCGAGCCCGTCACCCTCGGCGGCCAGCTGGTCCGCCCCGGCGACGTGATCCGCGCGGACGCCGACGGCGTCGTCGTCGTACGCCGCGAGGACGCCGCGGAGGTGGCGGCGCTGTCCCAGGAGCGGGTCGACGCCGAGGAGGGCTACATCACCGCATACCGCACGGGCCGGACCGTCATCGACCTCTGCAACCTGACACCGCTCCTCGCCGCGAAGGGCCTGGTCATCGACGAGGACTGAGCAAGAAGGCCCCCTGCCGGGCATCCGCCCTGGTGAGGGCCCTGGCAAGGGCCTGGGTACGGGCAGCCGACCCGCCGTACGAAGGCGCTGCCCGGTGCGAAATACTCTCCCGATGAGCTCACGCACTTCCCCGGTCAGCCAGCCGGTCACCATACGGAGGGCCGTCGCGCGGGATGCCAAACGGCTCACGCGGCTCGTGCGTGGCTCACGCGCCTACGAGGGCAAGTACGCAGCCGCGGTCGCGGGCTACCGGGTCGGTCCCGATTACATCGAGGCCCACCGCGCCTTTGTGGCCGTCGGCGCCGACGAGCAGGGAGGAGGCCGGGTCCTCGGGTTCTACTCGCTCGTCCTCGCGCCACCGGAGCTCGACCTGCTGTTCGTCGCCGACGAAGCGCAAGGACGGGGTATTGGACGGCTGCTCGTGGCGCATATGAAGTCCGAGGCCCGTGCCGCCGGGCTCGACCGTCTCAAGGTCGTGTCGCATCTTCCCGCCGAGGACTTCTACCACCGCGTCGGCGCGGTGCGGACCGGGACCGCGTTCGCGAACCCGCCCGCCGTGCCGTGGGACCGTCCCGAATTCGAGTTCCGCATTCCTTCGGAATGACGCGGTGTGCAGGTCGCCGGGGCCGTACCCGGTGGCGGAACCGCCGCCGGCCCGCCCAGCGCTACGGCGTGGGGGGCCGCTGCGGGGAGCGGAGCACGAGCAGGGTGATCTCGCTCGGGGCGAAGACGCGGAACGGCGGGCCCCAGAAGCCGGTGCCGCGGCTGGTGTAGAGGAGGGTGCGGGTGCCGTGGCGGCTGAGGCCGGCGACGGTGGGCTGGTCGATGCGGACCAGGTGGTGGAAGGGCCAGATCTGGCCGCCGTGGGTGTGGCCGGAGAGCTGGAGGTCGACGCCGCCGGCTGCCGCCCGGTCGATGAACTTGGGCTGGTGGGCCAGGAGCAGAACGGGCAGGTCGGGGTCGGCGCCGTCCAGGGCTCCGGCGAGGTGGGCGCGGTGGCCTGCCAGCCCGGAGGACTCGGCGGTGACGTCGTCCACGCCGGCGACGACGAGGGTGTCGCCGCCGCGTTCGAGCAGCAGATGGCGGTTGCGCAGCGGTTCCCAGCCCAGCTCGTCCATCAGGTCGACCCAGCCCTGCGCCTCGCTGTAGTACTCGTGGTTGCCGGTGACGTAGACCCGGGCCCGGGTGGCCTGCACGGTGCCCAGTGGGGCGGCCTGGGCGCGGCGGCGTTCGGCCGTGCCGTCCGCGATGTCTCCGGTGTGGCAGACCAGGTCGGCTTCCAGGGTGTTCACCGTCTCGCACACCCGCTCCGACCAGCGGGCGCGGTCGAGCGGGCCGTAGTGGGTGTCGGTGATGAGGGCGACGCGCGTGCCGTCCAACCCGGCCCCCAGGCGCGGAAGTCGCACGTCCAGGCGGCGTACCCGTGGTACCCGGCGGGCCTCGGCGTACCCCCAGGCGAGCAGCACGGCGGTTGTGCCGAGGACGGCCCACGTGACGATCCGGGCCCGGCCCTGACCGTCCTCGATGCCGGCCACGGTCAGGGCGAGCCGCAGCAGGACGCCGAGCAGCACGGACCAGGTGAACAGCACCCAGCTGGTGCCCAGCAAGGTGTCCCCGATGATCGCCGCCCGGTCCTGCTGACGTCGGCCGTGGCCGCGCGCCATCGCGAGCGGCATGCCGATCAGGCCGAGGGCGAACAGGGCGGTGCCGGCGAGCGTGACCGGGAGCGGCCAGTGCTGGCCGGTGTACAGCAGCACCCAGCAGGGCACGGTCCACAGCAGGACGGGGGCGATCAGGGGCAGATAGCGCATCAGGCGGCGGAGCCGGTGCTGCTGAGTCGCGTGCGCCGCACTGTCGGCGGATCGGGTTTCGCTGGTGTCGGTCACGCTTGCCCTCCTTGGGCGACCAGGTTGCCGTCGCGCGCACTGTATCCGGCGGTCCTGGGCCGGTCGGACGGACGGGGTGCTCATGAAGGAGGCCCGACGCCCTGACCTGCCAAGCCAAGGCACCCGATGGTCCCTGCACGTGTTCGGTCGCCGACGCCGTTGTTCCGGGCAACTCCACCTGAAGGTGTGGTGAGCGGGGCGTATCTCAAGAGGGCGGGAAACCGGGACGGTCGACGTCGGTACGTTGGCGTGGTGCGGAGGATCGGGGAGTTCACCGTGGAACGACGCCTCGGCGCGGGCGGAATGGGCGTGGTGTACCTGGCGCGCAGCGCCGCTGGGCGACAGGTGGCGCTGAAGGTGATCCGGCCGGAGTACGCCGACGAGCCACATTTCCGGGCCCGCTTCCGGCGCGAAGTGGCGGCAGCCCGCAAGGTGAGCGGAGCCTTCACGGCGTCCGTGGTGGACGCCGACCCGGACGGCGATCCGCCTTGGCTGGCCACGCAGTATGTCGTCGGCGATTCCCTGGAGGCCCGCGTACGGGCCGGCGGCCCGCTGCCCGTGGCCGACATCGCCCGGCTGGCCGGACAGCTGGCGGAGGCGCTGCGCGACATCCACCGGCAGGGGATCGTGCATCGGGACCTGAAGCCCGCCAACGTCCTGCTCGCCGACGACGGGGTACGGGTCATCGACTTCGGCATCGCCCGTTCCGTCGCCCAGAGCCGGGCGCTGACCCGCAGCGGCGTCATGGTGGGCACCCCGGCCTTCATGGCGCCGGAGCAGTTGCATACGGCCCGGGCGGTCTCCCCGGCCACGGACGTGTTCGCGCTCGGTGGGGTACTCGCCTTCGCCGCGTTGGGCCGAAGTCCCTTCGAGGACCCGGAGGCGGCGGGCCTGGAGGCGATCGCGGTCGCCTTCGCGGTGGTGCACAAGGAGCCGGATCTGACCGGTCTCCCCACCGCGCTGCGGGGACTGGTGGCCCGATGCCTGGCCAAGGATCCCACCCGGCGGCCCGGCCTGGAGGAGGTGCTGCGCCAGGCGATCCGGGCCGGGCAGGGCGACACGGCCGAGGCCGACCGCGTGCGACCGGTGCTGCTCGGACAGTCCGGTCGGGCGACGATCGCAGCGCTGACCGTACTCGCCGCCCTGTTCCTTCCGGGTGACGCGCCCCGTTCGTCGCCGTCGGCGGTCCTGCCGTGCGCCGACGGTCTGAGCGCCATCGGCGACGGCCGGATGCGCAGATGCGTGGGTCTGCTGGACGCGGCCGCGTCGCCCGTGCGGCTGCGCCGCTCGTCGAGCCGGGTCGTCGCACCCGTGCTGGAGCGGATCGCCGCGGAGAACCGGCGGGTCGTGGCGGCCGCCGCGCAGCCGGGCGGTCGGCCGTATGCGTCGATGGTGTACCTGACGCCGATCACCGAGGAGTTCGACGGCAGTGCCGCGATGGGGGCGGTTCGGCGAGATCTGGAGGGTGCCCACCTCGCGCAGCTCAGGACCAACGGGCAACTGGCCGACGAGGACGATCCGACCCAGGCCGTCCCGGTCCGGCTGCTGTTCGGCCAGACCGGAGGCTCCGCTCAGCAGCGGAACCACACGGTGGGGCAGGTACTCGGGGCCCGGCGCGCGCAGCGGATCGTGGCGGCGCTCGGTCTGGGCGGCAGTACCGCCGCCAGCCAGGACATGGTGGAGGAGTTGACGGCCGGCGGCCTGCCCGCGTTCGGTTCGGTCCTCACCGCCGACTCCTGGGCTGCCGTTCCTGGCCTGGCACGGGTCGCGCCCTCCAACGCCGACCAGGCGGCGGCGGCCGTACGCCATCTGTCGACCGGCGTACTCGCCCGCGCCCGGATCCTCTTCGTGCAGGACATCGCCCCCGGCGACCAGTACACCAGCACCCTCGCCCAGCAGTTCCGCGCCCGGATCTCGGCGGGCCGGCTCGTCCGCGCGGAACCCACCCTGTTCGACTCCTCACGGCCCGGCCTGGCCGATGCCTTCCGTGCCGTGGTCCGCGATGTGTGCGATGCGCGGCCGGGCGTCATCTACTTCGCGGGGCGCGGCACTTCGCTGCCGCAGCTTCTGACCGCCCTCGCCGTACGCGGGTGCCGGAGCGGTCGGCTGACCGTGATGTCGGGCGACGACACCATGATGATCCGCCACACGAAGGGCTTCGGCCCACGCGAACTGGCTGCCGCCCTGGGTCCGGACACGATCGACCTCGTCTACACCGGCCTGGCCCACCCCGGGGCGTGGGAAGTGGCGCCGGAAGCGTTCGACCTGGACTACGTCGCGCCCTTCCGCGACGGCACGTTCGCCGACGCGTTCCCGCGCAGCGACCTGGAGGACGGCCGGGCCATCATGATGTACGACGCCCTGCTCACCGCGGCCCGGTCGGTCCAGGAGACCCCTGCGGTGCGGTCCCCGACCGTGAGCGATGTCTACCGGACCCTGTCCCGGTTGCGGAAGAAGGGACCGCTGCCGGGCGCGAGCGGTTGGATCGCCCTCGGCGACGATGGCGCCCCCAAGGACAAGGCGATCCCCGTTCTCCGGATCGCTCCCGACGGCCGCACGATCGCCATCGCCGTGACGTCGGCCGACGGCAGCCCGCAGGGCTGGTGAACCGAGAGGAGTCCGGGGGCGGAGGTCGGCCCGGGCACCGATATGACGCACCATTGACATATCTGGCGTGCATAGGACAAGCTGGAGCGTCTGGCGGCATCGCTGGCGCAGCACGTCCGGCTGGTCTCTCCCCTCTGTGGACTGCGGAGTTCGCTGCAGCCCGAACGGCGCGGTCAATGTGCTTGATATCCAAGCCGACGAGTTCTTCCGTGACAGCCCAGGCGCCGTTTCCCCCCAATTTCCTCACCCCTTCCCGCATCGTCTGATCGCCTTGAAGGAAGGATTTCTGCATGGCCATTGACGCGCCTCCGTTACGAGCGCGAAAGGCGAATGCGACAACCCCGGCAGCCGCCACAGAACTCGTAGTGGCGCCGGTCACGATCACCCCGACGAAGCCGCTCACCCCGACCCACATCAAAGGTCTGCTCTGGACCGACCTTCTCGTCAAGGCGAACGCCCGGCTCACCAAAGTGCAGTTGGTATGGAACAACCGTATGGCGACATTGACCACTCAGTCAGCGGCCTTCTGGCATTACCTCGATCTCACCGAGCCCTGCACCGACTGGAGCAACGAATCGGAAACGCGGATCGGCGAACGGTACGTCCGATTCCATGCCGAACGCCGGGAGTTCGACCCGCGGGCACTCGACGACTATCTGGCCCGCGCCGACGAGGACGGCTGGATCCATCCCGCCGGCCGACGGATGCTGGATCTGTGGAGAGCGGAGCTGGACCTCCTGGGCGTCGGTGACCTGGGCCTCGCCGACGACCGCCCCCTGGCCGGCGAGGCGCGAGCGATCATCGCGGCCCTGGCCGAGCGCGGCATGCTCATCGATCACCGGCGTTTCGGCGGTCCCGTGTATCTGGACGGTCCCCGGTGGGGCCTGCCGCTGCGACAGGTCGTCAGCAGCGCCGGCCATCCCAACTACCTGCTCCCGATCCTGCGCGATCTCATCCCCATGGTCCGCCCCGGCCGGATGTTTCTGCTCGTCCACGACGACGGACTCACCGCCGACTACGTGCTGCTCGAACGGGTGCTGACCGAGTTCGGCGCCGCCGTGGCACGTATCGCGCTCAGCCGGGTGCCCGTCAACGGCACAGCGCGCTCCAGCCGGTACGGCGGTTGGAGCGGCACGACGCTGGCCGATCTCTCGGCGGACCCGGGCACCGCCGGCCCGGCCGCGTACCGGCTCGGGATGCGGCTGTATTTCACCGGGACACTCCACCGACGTTCGGCGCAGTCGTTCCGGATGCCGTTGCTGCGCCGTTGTGTGGGACGCGCCGCCCGCCTGCTCGAGCGGGCGCCTGCCGACCCGGACGACCCTGACGGCAAGGCTGGGCAGGAGCTCGCGACGACGTTGTCCCGATTACAGGCCCGGCACGGCTACGTCGACCCCTACCGGGTGACGGCGTCCCTCCTGGGAAGACGGGCCTCCCCGCCGTCCCCGTCGCTCCGGGCGATCTACACATGAGCGGACCCATGCCCGCGGAGCCGTCCGACGCCGGGCTGCTGACCGCGGCGGCGCTGGCGCGCCGGGACGCGGTCCGCGCGGGGTTGAGCGATGCACCGGCCCCCTTGGGGCTGAGCGTCGCCGTCGTCGTGGCCGACATCGAGGTGGCGACGTTCATCGCCGGCGCCGCCGACTTCGCCTTGTCGGTCCCGGCCGACGTGCGTGACGGCTGGTATCGGTCGTACACCAGGACGGCGTTCCTCGCCGGCCGCCCCGCCAGTGTCGTCGCCCGGCATGCGCACCAGCACGCCACCACCCGCAGGGACCTCGCCTGGCACGGGCCGGCCCGGCGCAGCGCGCTGCGGCCGCTCTCGCGGTTGCTGCACGCCTTCCACGGGCCGGCCCCGATCGACGTGCCGACCGGGCCGTTGACGACGACGGTCTCCGGAACGCCCTCGGGACACGTCGTGGACGTGACGGTCGCGGTCGGCGACGTCAGCACCCGTGAGTATCTGGTCCATGTGCATCACCTGATCGCGGAGGCGGCGTTGCGCGGGCTCGTCGGGCCGGGCGACACCGTCCGGGTCGATCACCGGCAGGCCCTCGCCACCACCGACTTCCGCGACGCACTCGATCCGGCCCTCGCCGACCGGGTCCAGACGCGCATCGCCCGCAGCGCGACGGATCCCGATCGCCTGCGCCTGTACGGCGTGCTGACCTCGCCCCGCCTCGAAGGAGGAGATGAATGAAGGCCGAACGAGTGCTGGCGGAGCACCGCCGGTTCATGGACAGCCTGGACCGCCCCGAAGAGGTGCAACGCGACCTCGTCACCGGGATTCTGGAGCAGAACGCGCAGACGGCCTTCGGCCGCGAGCACGGGCTGGCCGCGGTCCGCACCATCGACGAGCTGCGCCGGGCAGTGCCGATCCGCACCCATGAGGCGCTGATGCCCTGGATCGAGCGGGCGATGGACGGCGAGTCGAACGTACTGACCGCGGACGATCCGGTCGTCTACTTCTCGTCCAGCGGGAGCACCGGCCGGGAGAAGCACATCCCGGTCACCCGAACCCATATGCAGCGAACCTTCCTGCCGTTCTACTACGCCAGTTTCGCCCCCTTGCTGCAGACGCTGCCGCAGACGCCGGCCACACGGCACGGTGTGCTGAACCTGTGGCAGGACCCCAGCGCACCGATCACCCGGGTCCGGAACGGGCAACCGCACATCGGCGCCAGCCAGGTCGACTACCGCAAGTTCGGCGAAGACTCCGCGGTCGGCCCGGGCAATGACGCTCCGTGGAGCCGCATACCCGACGAACTGGCCGCGGCCGACCCCTGGGACCGCAGCTACTACAAGCTGCGCCTGGCCGCCGAGCAGGACATCCGCGTACTCATCGGCATCAACCCGGCGATGGTCGCCGCGCTTCCGTACCAACTGCGCGAACTGTGGCCCCGGCTCGTCGAGGACGTCCGGGCCGGGACCCTGGACGGTCGCCCGCACACGACACCGAACCCCGGACGCGCCGACGAGATCGAACGGCACGCCCGTACGTTCGGCACGGTCCATCCGTACCACCTGTGGCCACGCCTGGCCGCGATCGTCGTCTGGAACAGCAGCCTCGCGTCGCTCTACCTGCCCCGGGTGAGGGAGACGTACGGGCCGGGTGTCCAGCTGTTCTCCGCGCCCATCGCGTCCTGCGAAGGACCGGCCGGGGTGCCGGTCGACCGGCACCCCAGCGGTGCGCCACTGTTCCTGCCGGGTTGTCTGTACGAGTTCGTGCCTGCTGACGGGCCGATCACCGCCGACAGCGAAACGCTGCTGGCCACCGAACTCGAGGAGAACCGCGACTACCACCTCGTGTTCAGCCACTTCGGCGGCATGTACCGGTGTGCCGTCACCGATGTCGTCCGGGTCGTCGGCCACGTCGGCCGCACTCCGCGCATCGAGTACGCCGGCCGCGACGTCGTCCGGTCCGCCGCCGGGGAGTACCTGACCGAGGCGGCCGCCCTCCGGGCCCTGCGCGCCGCTTGTGCCGACACCGGCGCGGAGATACGCAACGCGACCTACCACCTGGACGCCGACGGGAGCGGGAACGGCGGCCGCCACCAACTCGCCGTCGCCTTCGCGGGCCCGCCGGCACCGGGCCTCGCCAAGGCCCTCGACACACGGCTGTCGGACCACTGCCCCGGCTACCGGGCCGGCCGCCGCTCCGGGCTGATCGCGCCGGTCGACGTGGTCACCGTCCACGAGGACGCGTTCCTGCGGGAGTGGGAACGCGCGGTCCGCGCGGGGCAGCGCCCACCCCGGGTCAAGGACCGGATCTTCCTCCCGGGCGAGGACGCGTGGAAGAGGCTCGTCGCCACCGAGCCGGAGGTCGCCACCTGATGCCGCAGTCCCGTCACGTCAGGGAAGGAAGGACCGTATGACCGACGTCATCCCCGGCCGGGGGCAGTACACCGAAGACGCCCGGGTGCAGCGGTTGAACTGGCTGCGTGCACGCGGCGACACCGCCTTGACGTCGCTGGAGAGGACCGGCCTGGACGCACAGAGCCTGGTGGGCAACGTGGAGAACTTCGTCGGCTGCGTCGAGGTACCCGTAGGCCTCGCCGGCCCCCTGTTGTTCGTCGGGGACGCCGCCCGGGGAAGCCTCGTCGCCCCGTTGGCCACCACCGAAGGCGCCCTCGTCGCGTCGGCGTCCCGTGGTGCACGGGCCGTCACCGAATCCGGTGGGGTGACGACGAAGGTGCTGTCGCAGCGCATGACCCGGGCGCCCGTGTTCGAGTTCGCCGACATCGCCGCCGCGCGGCGGTTCACCACCTGGCTGCGCGACCGGCGCCCTCAGCTGGACGAGCAGGTGCGCGCCGTCTCCCGGCACACCCGCCTGGTCGACGTCGACCCGCACCAGATCGGCCGCTATCTCCATGTGCGCTTCGTCTACGAGACGGCCGACGCCGCCGGGCAGAACATGACCACGGCAGCGACCTGGCAGATCTGCCGTTGGCTGACGGACGTGCTGGTCTCCGAGGCGGACCTGCGACCCCGGGGCCAGCTCCTGGAGGGCAACCTCAGCGGCGACAAGAAGGTGACCGCGGGGTCCGTGATGGCCGGGCGCGGCACCCGGGTGACCGCCGAGTGCCGACTGCGCCGGGACGTCGTGGCCCGAGTGCTCAAGACCACGCCGGAGGCCATGGTCAAGGGCCATACCGCGACGGTTCTCGGAGCACAGCAGGCCGGCATGACCGGGTACGGCGTCAACGCGGCGAACATCGTGGCCGCGCTGTTCGTGGCGACCGGGCAGGACGTGGCGTGCGTCCACGAGTCCGGGGTGTCCGTCTTCTCGCTGGAGCTGGACGATGACGACCTGGTGGCCACGCTCCTGCTGCCCAACCTGGTCGTGGGTACCGTAGGCGGCGGCACTGCACTGCCGAATCAACGCGATCTGCTCACCGCACTCGGCTGCGCGGGTGCGGGCGGCGTCCGCCGGTTCGCGGAGATCGTCGCCGGGTTCGCCCTCGCCCTCGACGTGTCGACCATGGCCGCCGTGGTCAGCGGCCAGTTCGCCGAGGCACACCAACGGCTCGGCCGGGCCCGGCGCGTCGACTGGCTCGAGGCCGGCGACCTCGACGTGGCGCTCCTGCAACCCGTGCTTGCGCAGGGCCTCGGCGACCCGCGGCTGCACGTCACCCGGGTCAGGCCGGCTCCCCGGCTGCACGGCCAGGGAATCTCCAGCGAACTCGGTGCGCTGGGCGAGCGCCGCAAGCTGACCGGCCTCCACCCGGTCACCGTGACCTGGACGCCCGGCGGCGGATCCCCGCAGACCGTCGATCTGGTGGCCAAGGTCAAGCCGCGCGGTGAGGAGATCGTCGCCGGCATCGGCATGCTGTTCTCGCAGTGCGGCCAGGACGTGGCCCGGGCGTGGGGCCGTTGGGGCGCCGACACGGAGTTCACCGACGCGCACCGGCGCGAACTGGCCGTGTACCGGCGTACGGAGAACGCGCTGACGGACCTGCTTCCGCGCTGCTACGGCCTGTTGGAGGACGCCGAGCGCGAGGCCTACGTCATCCTGATGGAGCGGCTGCGCGACGACAGCGGACCGTGGACCCGTGAGCGGGTCGACGACACGATATGCGCCGTCGCCCGGGTCCACGGGCACTGGCTCGGCCGTGACCAGGAGGTGCTCGCGGAAGGCTGGCTGCACCGGGTGCCGGAGCCGGCATCCCTGGCCAAGGCCCGGGAGCTGTGGGAAGCGCTGGTTCTCCACGCCACGGCGGAACTGCCCGATCTGTTCGGCTCCTCCCGCAGCCAGATCCTGCTCGCCATCGTCGAGGACGCCGACTACTGGACGCAGGAACTGCACGCGTTGCCCCGCACCCTGGTCCACAACGACCTCAATCCGCGCAACATCGCGGTACAGGACGGCCGGTTGGTCGTCTTCGACTGGGAACTCGCCACGGTCGACGTGCCGCAGCGTGACGTCGTGGAGTTGTTGGCGTTCACGCTCGGTCCCGAGGTGACGGCGACCGAGGTGGACCGCTTCCTCGCGCTGCACGCGGAAGCGGTGGCCGCGGTGTCGCCGGAAGCCGCGGCCCTCGTCAACGGCTGTGACTGGCATCGCGGCTACCGGCTGGCGCTGCGGGAGTTTCTGATGACCCGCCTGGCCCTGTACGCGGCCGGGCACACCCAGCGCGAGTTCGACTTCCTGCCACGCGTGACGGAGACCGCGTTCCGCCTGTGGGAGCTCGAACGGTCACGGGACGGTGAGTGACGTGCGGGTCGCGGTGGTCGGCATCGACGGCGCCGGCAAGACCACGGTGCTGCGTCGGATCCGCGAGCAGGACGGCGTCGCCGTCGTCCATGCCATCCGCGGTCACGACGATCCGGACAGCCCCTTCGCCGAACTCTCCACGGCGCTGGCCGACGCCTCGGCCGTGGCGGACGCCCTGGGCAGGGTGCAGCTCAAGGTCGCCGTGCTCTACCTGCAGTTGTGCCTGTTCGGCCCGGCGGAACGGCAGGCGGCGGGCCGGGGCCGGCTGCTGCTCGCCGACCGGCACCCGCTCGTCGATCCGCTGGTGTACCTGCCGATGTTCGGGCGGATCGAGCGGGACGACGAGCCCGGCGGCGACGTGGAAGCCTGGTGGCGCAAGCAGGAACCGGGCCCCGCCCGGGCGGTGCGCGACTGGCTCCGGGAATGTTCCGGTGACGCGGATCCCTGGCCGCTGGGCGCGGAACTGCTGCGGTTGGGCACCAGGCCGCCGCAAGAGATGCTCGACCGGCTGAGCCGGCGGTTCGGCGTCACGATGCCCGACGGCGTACTGCTGCTGGACCTGCCGGTGACCGAGGCGCTGCGGCGCACGCGGGAACGTACGCGGGACAGCGAACTGCACGAGACCGCCGCCTTCCTGACAGCGACACGGCAACGCTACGACGCCCTCCTGCACTGGCTGCGCGAGGCCCACCCGGACGTCACCGTGCGACGCATCGACTGTTCGGGACGCTCCGTGGAGGAGGCGGCGGACAATGTGCGACGCGCACTCGGCCTCCTCACCACCTGACCTTCGCTCGACGGGAGACCGGCCGCCGGGGGTGTGAGCTGCTCGCACCCCCAGCGCACTCTCAGGGAGAGGAAACCTTCAGGTTGCGAAGCCGTCCGGTGTTGTCGAACGACCCGAAGCCGACCCTGCCGGAGGTGAGGGTCGTGTCGACGGCGGTCATCAGCGGCCGTTTCGAGCCGTCGACGTACACCGCGATCTCACCCGTGCTCGCGCAGCGCACCACCCGCACCTTGTGCCAAGCGGTGTCGGTGATGGCCGGCGGGGCGCCCGTCGTCCCGTTCCACTGGTCGTCGATACGCACCCGGTCGGCCTCGTCGACGACGAAGATGCCGTTGTGCGGGTAGATCGTGTTGTCCTGGGACAGGTGGACGTAGGAGAACTTCGTGTCCGACTGGTGATCGAAGACGATGATCACGTCCCGGTTGGTGATCTCGACGGGGGTGTCGATGCGGACCTCGGCGTCGATCCGTACGTCTCCGTGCTCCGGGCCCGCCGTCAGCACTGCGTACTCGAAGGGACGGCGCGGGCCGGGGCGCTGGACTCCGGCCTCCGCGAGGACGGCCTCGCGGCCCGGGAATTGCCACTTGGTCGGGGTGACGGGAGCCCAGTTCCGTCCGCCCATGACGTGGGTGAGCCGGGAGCCGTCGGTGTCGCATGCGGCGAACTTCCGGGTGCCGGTGATCTTCCAGATCTTGCCGTTGGCCTTTGAGAGGAGGTACAGCTCACCGGCGGCGTCCCGGCCGAAGTGCAGGTCCACCCGGGCGTTCTGGGCCAGGTCCCGCATCGTGACGCGCTTGCCGCTCGCGTCGTACAGCATCAGTTCGTGCAGCTGGGCCAGTTCCTTGCTGCCGCGCCGCATGTCCTTGGTGTCGGCGAACAGCAGACGTCCGTCGACGATGTCCCCGAAGACGTACTTGCCGCGCAGTGCGGGCAGGTCACGGCCGCGGTAGACGAAGCCGCCGACGATGGCCCGGCCGACGTCGGAGGTGCAGTTCCAGTCGGCGGGCGGGTCGTGGTCGTAGGCGGCGACGGGGTAGGTGTAGCCGTACGTCTCGTCGTCCTCGGGGAGGGGGAGGATCTGGTCGCAGGGGTCGGTGGCCGTCTTGTCGAAGACGAACGGGCCTTCGCGTTCGCTCCAGCCGAAGTTGTCGCCGGCGCGCACCTCGTAGACCGACTCGATGGCGTGCTGGCCGATGCTGCCGAGATACATGCGGTGGCGGCCCGCCGGGTCCCAGCTGAAGCGGTGCGGGTCGCGCAGGCCGTACGCGTAGATCTCGCCGAGCGCGCCGGGCGTGTCAGCGAACGGGTTGTCCGCCGGGATCCCGTACTTGCCGTTGGCGCTGTTCGTGCCGCGCGGGTCGATGCGCAGGATCTTGCCGTGCGGCAGGGAGAGGCTCTGCGGCTCGGCGTTCCTGACGCCCTGGCCGCCGTCGCCGACAGCGAGGTAGAGCAGTCCGCGGTCGCGGTCGTGGCGCCCGGCCGTCGGGTTGAAGTCGATCTGCTGGATGCCGTGGATCTGACCCGCGAAGCCGATGCGCAGGATCTCCCGGCGGGTGCCGCTGAAGGCGTCGGCCGAGGGGTCGTCGGCGGTCCACTCGGTGACGACGCCGTGGTAGGCGGTGGACGCCCGCTGCCGGTAGTCGGGTACGGCGGTGGCGGCGGAGGCCAGTTCGGTGTGCACGGTGTAGAAGCGGCCGTTGCGCTGGAAGCCGGGGTCGAAGGTGACGAACCCGAAGCCCATGCCGAGGCCCCGGCTGGCGAAGAACGCGGGCGCGAAGGTGGCGGCGACGTCCAGATAGACCTGCGGGCTGCCGCCGTCCTCGACCAGGTAGAGCTTGCCGTTGAGGTCGGGCACGGCCTTCCGGCCGGAGCGGTCGGGAAGTTCGCCGAGGTGGTTGATGCGGGCGTGCCGCATCAGCCGGGGATCGGTGACCGGACCGGGCGGCGGATCGGTCTTCGGGAAGGAGGCGTACTCCTCGACGGTCAGCCCGATGCCGGAGGCGGCGGGCCGCTCGGGGATGGGGTCGGCGAGGGGGTCGGCGGCCGCCGCGAGCGCCCTGCCGGGGAGGGCGACGAGGGCCGACAACAACAGGGCGAGAACGACCAGCGGAATCAGTGAGCGGGCTCTGGGTCTGGCGCCGGGAGATGCGGCCATGCGTACGTCACTCCTTCGTCTGTCGACGTGGGTCGTCAGCGGCGGCCATCAGCGGCGGCCACCAGTCGGTACTGGGCCCGGATCCGGTCCCCGCCCACCGCGCTGTCCAGGAACATCAGGCTGTCCATGCGGCAGTCGCAGGGATTGCGCTCGGCCGTGTTCTGCGGGAAGCTGCCGCCGATCTTGATGCCCCGGGGGTTGGTTGGCGAGGCGCGGTGCGGGCCCGGGCCCGCGAGGTCCCAGGGGTCGCCCGGGACGGTGTAGGAGCCGTCCAGCCGTCGGCCGTTGCGGTACAGCGCCATCGCTCCCGTGTCGAAGTCGAAGGTGGCGGCCAGGAAGACCCACTCGCCCACGGGCAGCAGGGTGCGCCAGTCCTCGGAGGCGGCGAACGTCTGCGAGGCCGACCCGTCCACGCGTCGGCCGAGGGCCACGAGCCGCAGTTCGCCGTTCACCTCGATGATCTCCAGCAGGCCCCGCACCGCGTGGCCGTCGGAGTCCCCGGACAGCACCCCGGCCAGGCCCACGGCGCCGTAACGGTCGTCCGGAACAGCCGTGTTGGTGTTGAGGCCCGGGTTCGGGCCGGTCATCTTGAACCAGCCCATCACGGTCATCCCCTCGACCGCGTTGAACGCCCTGAGCGTCGGCACGCCGGACGGGCCGTACACCCCCGCCTTCCAGTCGTCGTTGCCCTTCGTGGCTGGGGTGACCTGCCGTACCTGGATCGAGGTCCGGCTGCCCCGGTGCGCTCCGTCCTTCGTGCGCATCCGTGCCCCGCCGCCGACCAGGTCGATGTCGGTACGGGAGAAGCCCAGGTCACGTTCGCGTGCCGGGTTGCCGCGGACCGGGTGCTCGAAGTCGTAGTACGCCGTGAGGTGGGGGCGGAGGGAAGGGAGTACGGGGCCGGCCCCTGCTCCTGTCCCCATTCCTGTCCCCGTTCCTGCCCCTGCTCCGGAGGGTGCCGCTGCTGTCGTGGCGAGGGCGGTCAGCAGTGCGGCGACGGCTGCCGTGAGCGTGTTCCGTCTGCTGCGCATGAACGGTCTCCCTGGAGTCGTCGGAGTCATCGGAGTCGTTCGAGTCATCGGCGCGCGGGCCGACCGCCCAGATACAGCTCGCCGAGCTGCGGGTCGGCGAGCAACTCGCGTGCCGGACCGGCGATATGGACCCGGCCGAGATCGAGGACGCAGCCGGTGTCGGCGGCCTCCAGGGCGCGCCGCGCGTTCTGTTCGACCAGCAGCACGGCGGTCCCCGCGTCCCGCATCCGTACGATCTGCTCGAAGACCACCCCGGTCGCCTTGGGATCGAGGCCCATCGACGGCTCGTCGAGGAGCACCACCCGTGGTTCGACCATCAGCGACCGCGCGAACTCCACCTGCTTCTGCTGTCCGCCGGAGAGCAGCCCGGCCAGACTCGTCCACCGCTCGGCCACGACCGGGAACAACTCCCGTACGAAGTCGGCCCGTTCGGCGACGACTGCCTTGTCGCGCAGGGTGTAACCGCCGAGCAGGACGTTCTCGGCGACCGTCATCTCCCTGAACACGCTGTGGCCTTGCAGGACATGGGCGACTCCGGCGGCGAGCATCCGCTGCGGTCCGTGGCCGGTGACGTCCTGGCCGTCGACGCGGATCCGGCCCGAGCGAGGGGCGAGGAGGCCGCTGGCCACCTTCAGCACGGTGGACTTGCCCGCCCCGTTGGGCCCGACCAGGCAGACGATCGCCCCTGCCGGTACGCGGACCGTCAGCCCGCGCAGAACCAGCGCCGCCCGGCCGTATCCGGCCCGGATGTCGTCGAGTTCGAGAAGGAACGCCGGGTCGGAGACAGGGGAGTCGGTGGTGTGCGCGTCATACGCCAAGGTATGCCCCGAGTACTCGTTCGTCGGACTGGATCAGCGAGGGCGGGCCCTGGGCGATCGGCCGGCCGCGGTCGAACACGACGACGTGGTCACTGAGGCTCATGACCATCTCCATGTTGTGCTCGACGATCAGGAACGTCCGTCCCTCGGCGTTGAGTTCGCGCACCAGGTCGCCGATGCGGTCGACGAGCGCCGGGTTGACCCCGCCCGCAGGCTCGTCCAGCAGGATCAGCTCCGGTTCGGTGGTCAGTACGCCCGCCAGCTCCAGCAACTTCTGCTGGCCCCAGGAGAGTTGGCGGGCCTCGGTCCGCTCCAGGTGCTCGATGCCCATCCGGGCCAGCCAGTAACGGGCCCGCTCGGTCTCCGCACGCGTGCCCGAGCGCCCGAGCTGTCCGGCGAGACCGCGCGGCCGGACGGCGGCCAGGAGGTTGTCCAGCACGGTCATCCGGGGGAAGACCCGGCAGAGCTGGAAGGAACGCCCGAGGCCGGCGCGGGCGATCCGGTGCGGGGGTCTGCCCGTGAGGTCGCGTCCGCGGTACGTGACGCGGCCGGAGTCCGGGCGGATCATCCCGGTGACACAGTTGAAGAAGGTCGTCTTTCCCGAACCGTTGGGCCCGATCAGGGCGTTGACCTTGCCTTGGTGGAAGGTCACGGTGGCCGAGTCGAGTGCGGTGACTCCGCCGAAGGCCTTGGTGAGCCCGGTGGTCGCGAGGCTCGGCTCGGGCTCCGCCACAGGGGCCCCTTCAGGTGCTCCTTCCGGTGCTCCTTCAAGTGCCGCTTCGTTCACTGTTCCTCGCCTCCGTCGCGTCGAGCCCGTCGAACTCCTCGCGCCGCGCCCGCAGTTCGGCCGCGGACACCTCCCGGATGGAGGCGTCGCCGGTCCGGCGGAGCAGGGCGCCGACGGCCGGGATGACGCCGTCCGGCATGAACGTCACGACGACGCCGAGGAGCAGCCCCGTCACGACCAGGTGCAGAGGTGTGTCCCCGTACTCGACCTTGGAGTACTCCAGGGCGTACCCGACGATCAACGCTCCCAGCAGCGGTCCGTACAACTGGCGTACGCCACCGAGCAGTGCCATCAGCACCATGTACGACCCGCTGAGAATGGAGAACTGGAAGACCGGGTCGAGGTCGCCGAACCACAGGGCGTACAACCCGCCGGCCAGCGCGGTGAAGGCGGCGGAGACGACGAAGACCACCAGCTTGTACGTGAAGGTGGGGATGCCGAGCGACTGCGCCTTGTCCTCGTCCTCGCGGATCGCTTTGAGACCCATGCCGAACCGCGACCGGTCGATGACCCACCAGACCAGCAGGGCCAGCGCGAGCAGAGTTAGGAAGAGGAAGTAGAAGGTGCGGTGGTGCTCGGCCCGCAGCATGCCGGGGAAGGGCCGCGGTACGACCAGTCCGCGTGAGCCGCCGGTGAGGGAGGCCCAGCTCTGGAAGACCAGCAGCAGGATGAGGACGAGGGCGATGGAGACGATGACGAAGGAGGCACCGCGTACCCGCAGGGCGGCGTAGCCGACCGGAACGGCGAGTGCCGCTACGAGTACGGCGGCCACGAACAGGGCGACGAAAGGCGGGAGTTCAGCCTTGGCGACCAGCAGGCCGGTTCCGTACGCCCCGAGTCCGGCGAACGCACCATGCCCCAGGGAGACATAGCCCGTGAAGCCGCCGACGAAGTTCCAGGAGGTCGACAGCACCGCGTAGTTGAGGATGGCGATGCCCACGGTGATTTCGTAGGGGCTCGGGGCCATCGACGGGAAGGAGAGCGCGACGGCGACTGCCAGGAGCAGGACGCCGAGATGGACGAACCTGGGACGGACGAATCTGGGATCCATGAACCTGGAGTCAGAACCGCTGCGCAAGCCGCCCCCCGAAGAATCCCTGCGGCCTGACGGCCAGCGTGGCGAAGAGGGCGACGTAGAAGACGGTCTGTGCCCAGGTCGTGGACAGCTCCAGTTGCAGCAGGCTCTGGAGGACGCCCAGTGCCATGGCGGCGATGGCGGCGCCCGGCACACTGCCGAGTCCGCCGACGACGATGATGGCCATCAGCGGGCCGATCCAATGCCAGTGCAGGGACGGGTAGATGGTGGTGTCGAGGGCGAGTGCCGTGCCGCCGACGGCCGCCGTGGCGAGGCCGAGGCCGAAGCCGTATCCGGCGATCCGGTCGGTGTCGATGCCGAGCAGCCGGGCGGCGTCCGGGTGTTGGATGGTGGCGCGCAGGGCCTGGCCGAACCGGCTGTGCTTCATGAGGAGGTAGAGGCCGAGCAGGGCGAGCGCGGCCAGGCCGAAGGCGATCAGCTTCACCACCGCCACGCGTGCCCCGAGGAACTCGACGCTCGCGGAGCTGTAGCCGAGCCGGACGCGGCGCTGGGTGCCGCTGAACGCGTACCCGAGCAACCCCTCGATGACCAGCGCCACCGCGAACGTGAGCAGCACGGACATCATGGTGAGCGTCGCCGGGCGGAGCCGGGTCAGGAGCAGCCGTTGCATGGCGACGCCCGCCGCGAAGAACAGGGGCACGGTGACGAACAGGGTGAGGAGCGGGTCGACGCCGGTCTCCCGGTGCGCGAACCAGGCGAGGTAGGCGGCGAGGATCAGGAAGGCGGAGTGGGCGATCATCACGACGCGCATCACGCCGAAGTAGAGGGTCAGGCCCGCTGCCAGGAGGGCGTACAGACCGCCCAGCAGCACGCCGAGGACAAGGCTCTGGAAGACGAGGCTCGCGGAGGGCATGCCGGCCTCCTCACCACGTCGGTTTCGGATAGATCAGATCAGCTTCCTTCTGGGCCTCGGGGAGCACGATCCGTATCTCACCGCCGACCCATTGCTGAATCATGTGCGCGCTCTGCGGCCGGCCCTTGTCGTCCCACTTCAACGGCCCCACGACGGTGTCCACTTGATTGCCGCGCAGCCACTTCACCAACTTGCCCTGACAGTCAGGGTCTTGGGATGCGCACTGCGCGGCCTCGACGGCGGCTGCCACCACCTGACCGGTCGTGTAGGCGTTGGCCTCGTCCTCCTCGGGCGCCTTGCCGAACTGCTCGGTGTACTTCTCGACGAACTCCTTGTTGCTCGGGTGGGCGGCCTTCTGGGTGTAGCCGGTGGGCGCGAGGATCCCCTCGGTCTTGTCACCGATGGCCTGCGCGAACTCCGGCTCGGTCGGCGCGGTCGAGAAGGCGGCCAACTTCGGCTGGTAGTCGAGCTGTTGGAGGGCGACGATCAGGTTGACGCCGTCCTGATACTGACTGCCGCCCACCACGATGTCGGCCTTCGAGTCGGCGATCTGGGCGGCGATGCTGCCGAAATCGGTGGTGTTGGGCGGGTAGACCTCGTCGACGACGGTCCGGACGCCGCCCTGCTCCAGCTTCTCCTTCAGCCCGTACGCCGTTCCCTGCGCGAAGGGGTCGTCCATGGCGGCGTACGCGGCCGTCTTCGGACGCTCGCCCGCAGGCATGGCCAGGATGTGCTCGGCCAGGAGGTTGTAGTGGTCGTCGGCGACGGCCGGAGCGGCGTAGAAGAGGTTCTTGAACCCCTGCTCGAAGACCTCCGGTGCCGCGCCCGCCGGTTCGACGAAGAGCATCCCGTACTCCTCGGCGACCCGTGCGGACGGGACGACGAGCCGGGTGGAGAACGGCCCGAAGAGCAGGTCGACCTCGTCCCTGCCGATCAACTGCTCGTAGTCGGAGACGACCCGGTCGGCGTTGGACTGGTCGTCAAGGATCTTCAACTCGACCTGGCGGCCCAGCAGTCCGCCCTTGCCGTTGACGATCTTCGCCCAGGCCTGGTAGCCCCGTTCGACACCCTTGCCGGGTTCGGAGAAGTCCCCGGTGAGCGGTAAGGAGACGCCGATGACGATGGGGTCGTCGGCCGAATCCTTTGAACCGGAGCCCGAGCCGCAGGCACTGGCGGCGAGCACCAGGGCGATCGTGCCGGCGGCGGCCCCTGCTCGTCTGCGGCCTTGCCCGCGGTCTGGTCTGCGGCCTTGCCCGCGATTCGGTCTGCCGTGCGGTCTGCCGTACGGTCTGGTCATCGCTTGACACCCCTCGTGACGTCAGTGTGGTGGCGATCGGGCCCGCGGTAGACGTAGTGCGCGGCGTCGGCGGACGGGGCGTCGGCGCGCGGCGTCCCTGACAGGGTGCGTACGAGAGCGTGGTCGGGGGAGAGCGCGCAGGCGGGGTCGGTGCGGGCGGCGTCACCGGTGAGCGCGTGGGCCTGACAGCGGCAGCCGCCGAAGTCGATCTCGCGGCGGGGACAGCCACCGCAGGGTCCGCTCATCCACTCGGTGCCGCGATAGCGGTTGAAGGCGGGGGAGTTGTTCCAGATCCACTCCAGGGACCGGTCGCGTACGTTCGGTACGTCGTCCGGGCCCAGCAAGTCCCGGGACGAGGGGCACGGCAGGACGGCGCCGTCCGGGGCGACCGTCAGCGACACCGCACCCCAGCCGCCCATGCACGGCTTCGGCACCCCGTCGAAGTAGTCCGGCACGACCCACACCAGCTCGATGGCGCCCGCCAGTTGCTCCCGACGGCGCTCGACCGCCTCCCGGGCACGGGACAGCTGGTCGCGGGTGGGCAGCAGCGCGGTGCGGTTGCGCAGGGCCCACCCGTGGAACTGGACGTTGGCCAGCTCGATCCGCTCGGCGCCCCAGGCCACGCCCAGGTCCACGATGTCGTCGACGGCGTCGAGGTTGTCGCGGTGCAGGACGACGTTGAGGCCCAGCGGCAGACCCGCGTCGCGCACGAGAGCGGCGGCCCTTTCCTTCGCCTCGAACGACCGGTGACCGGCGATCCGGTCGGACGCCACCGGATCCGCATGCTGCACCGAGAGCTGGACGCTGCGCAGTCCGGCGGACCCGAGCGCGGACATCCTCTCCCTGCTCAACCCGACGCCGCTGGTGACCAGTTGGGTGTAGATCTCGGCCGATTCGGCGGCGGCGACAACAGCTGTGAGATCGCGGCGGAGCAGTGGCTCGCCCCCGGAGATATGGGTGTGCACGACGCCGAGGTCCGCCGCTTGCCGGAACACGCCGTCCCACTCCTCGGCGGAGAGTTCGCGTGAACGGCGCGTGAGTTCCAGGGGGTTGGAGCAGTAGGGGCAGTGCAGCGGGCAGGCGTGGGTGAGTTCGGCCAGCAGGGCCCAGGGCGCCGGCGGTGCTGTGCCCGGCGGAAGCGGACTCGTCATCGCAGCCAGCCCTCCTCGCGTACGCGGTGGAGGAATCGGGGGACTTCGGCCGCTACGGGGGCGCCGGGGAAGCGTGCCGCCAACTCCTCGACGATCTCATCCACATGCCGATGGCCGTCGCACAGCCGCAGGACATCCGCGGCCCGGCCACTGAGGACCACCACCCGTTCCGGCAGGATCAACAGGTGGGCCTGGCGTACCCGGTCGTGGCGGCGCACCACCGAGCGCGCCAGCATCGGCCGCCATCCGGTCGCGGTCACCGCCGCTCCTTCCGGTCGCCGTGGTCGATCGCGTCGAGCAGCGACCACAACACGTCGCACTTGAAGGCGAGGGCTGCCACGGCACGCTCCTGGTCGGCATCTGTACGGGCCCAGTCCAGTACGAGGCCCAGTGCCTCGCCGCTGTCCTGCCGGCCTTGGGTCTCGCGGGTACGGAAATAGGCGAGACCGTCGGCGTCGATCCACCGGTAGTGACGCTCGAACGCGGCGATGCGCGTGCGCATGATGCCCGGCGCGGACAGCTCGGTGAGGGACGCCGCGACGGCCTCCAGCGGGGAGCGGAGCCGGCAGAAGTTGACGTATCCGTCCACCGCCAGCCGTACCCCGGGCAGCACTCCCTCACCGGACAGCAGATCCGACCGGTCGAGCCCAGCGGCCTCGCCCAGCCTCAGCCACCGCTCGATGCCGCCCTCCCCGTCGGCCCGGCCGTCGTGCTCCTCGATCCGCCGCAGCCACATACGGCGCAGCCACGGGGTGCCCAGCTTGGCCAGGACCAGGGCGTCCTTGACGGGGATGTGCCGCTGATAGTGGAACCGGTTGAGGATCCAGCGGCGCAGCTCGTCGGGGCTCAACTCCCCTTGGTGCATACGAACGTTGAAGGGGTGTGCGTCGTGGTAGCGGTCCCGGGCCACGGTCCTGAGCCGGTCCTCGAAGTGCTGTTCCTCGAAGCTCACAGTCGGATCACCGTTCCGTCTCCGGCCACCTCGATGCCCCGGTCGGCCAGTCGCTTGTACTGCGGTGCGTTCGGATCGACGAGGGGGTTGGTGTTGTTCAGATGGGTGTAGAGACAGCGGGCGCGCAGGGGTGCCAGACGCTCCGCGGTGCCGCCCGGCCCGTCGATCGGGAGGTGTCCCATGCCGGTCGCGGTGCGGGTGGAGATGCCGGTGCGCCGGGGTTCCTCGTCGTCCCAGAACGTGCCGTCGACGATCACGCAGTCGGCCTGCTCGACAGCGGCCTGCAGAGCGTTCGGCCAGGCGGCCAGTGCGGGGGCGTAGACGAGCGTCGCCCCGGTGGCGCGGTCGGTGAGAAGCAGGGCCACGACCCAGGTGTCGCCGTCGGGGACGGGTAACTCGGCTGCGTACCGGGGGCGTTTGGCGGAAATGGGGATCGGGCTGACCGTGAGGGCCGAGTCCTCGGTGAGCGGTACGGGCCGCTCCGGGGACAGTTCGCGCCAGGTGAGCGGCGTGTACGGGCCGAGTACGGCGTCCAGTCGCAGCCCGGTGAGCAGTGCCTCGCGCACGGGCCCGGTGGCGAGCAACTCCAGTCCTTCGGGGCCGGCTTCGCGCAGCCGGGCGATGCCGAGGGTGTGGTCGAGTTCGGCGTCGGTCAGGATCAGCCCGGCGATCGGGGTCTGCCGCGAAGCGGGACCGGGCTGGAGAGCCCGGCAATTCTCGATCTGGTCGCCGATGTCCGGCGTGGCGTTGATGAGATACCAGCGGTCGTCCGACGCCTGTACGGCGAGGGAGGCGTGGCGGCGGCGCCAGTGCGGGTGTGCGCGTGCCCCGGAGCAGCCGGGACACGCGCAGTTCCACTGGGGTACGCCGCCGCCCGCCGCAGTGCCGAGCACATGCAGCAGCACGGCGGCGGGCTAACGGTCGCTCAGGAAATAGGCGGTGACCTCCAGCGCGGTCTCGACGACCACGAAGTCGGGGGTCTGCCAGCTCGGCGCCTTTTCGTCGACGGGTGGCGACTGACGTTCCACTGCCTGCTGCACGGATTCGGTCATGAGCCGTACCTGCCTTCCGATGTGGGGGACCGGTTGTACCTGACGGCCAGGTCGTGCTGTGTTGCAGCATCGCGAGCATCGGCGACCCGGGTCAATGGGTCGACAGAAAAGTGCTCCGATCTGTCGTTGGCCGAAAAGGGAACGTCAAGGTCGGCCGCTGTCGGATCTGTTGGTAAAGCACCTGTTGAAGTGGTGTTGGCGGCTTGATTCACCAGGCGAAGGTATGAACCTTTGGCTTCATTGGCGCTTGACCCTCCATTGCATACCTCCTACCTTCCGGAGAGCTGACTACTCATCAGGTAGCGAGCCATCACGGCTTCCTGACACCCCCACAGCGAGGAGCTCGCCCATGCGCGGATTCCGAACGATCACATCGGCCGCTGCCGCGGCCACGCTCATCGCCGGTCTGCTCGGTGCGGCGGCCGGCGCCGGAAGCGCCACGGCACGAAGTGACAGCGGAACAGACAGCGGAACAGACAGCGGCATCGCCTCGGTCCCCTCGGCCATCCGAACGGTCTCGTCCGGCTGGACCGTTCCCTGGGGCCTGAGCTGGCTGCCCGACGGGTCGGCGCTCATCACCGAACGGGACTCCTTCAAGCTCTTCAAACTCACCCAGGCGGGCACGAGGACCGAAATCGGCAAGGTGCCCAACGTCGTGACCACCAGCGGCGAGGGCGGTCTCCTCGGCCTCGCGGTCTCACCGAACTGGAGCAGCGACCACTACGTCTACCTCATGCACTCGGCGGCCTCCGACAACCGCATCGTCCGGATGACGTACGACGGCTCCTCGCTGAGCGGCTACACGGTCCTCGTCACCGGCATCGCCAAGAACAAGTACCACAACGGCGGTCGCATCAAGTTCGGCCCGGACGGTCACCTCTACGCCACCACGGGCGATGCGCAGAACAGCAACCTCGCCCAGGACAGGAACTCCCTCAACGGGAAGATCCTGCGGATGACGAAGGACGGCAAACCCGCACCCGGCAACCCGTTCGGCACACTCGTCTTCTCCCTCGGCCACCGCAACCCGCAGGGCATCACCTGGGACGCCCAAGGCAGGCTCTGGGAAGCCGAGTTCGGCAACAGCAAGTACGACGAGCTCAATCTGATCGAGTCCGGCAAGAACTATGGCTGGCCGGTCTGCGAGGGCAGCTGTTCCACGTCCGGTATGACCAGCCCCAAGCGGCAGTGGACCGTCAGCGAGGCATCCCCGAGCGCGGTCACGTACGCCGACGGAGCCCTCTACATGGCGGCACTGCGCGGCGAGCGGCTTTGGCGCATCCCGGTCAGCGGCACCAGCGCCGGCACCCCCACGGCCTACTACACCACCCAGTACGGCCGGCTGCGCACGGTGGAGACGCTCCCCGGCAAGAACGCCCTGTGGCTGGCCACCACCAATGCCGACAACAACGGAGGCGAGCCGGACGGCGCGGACAAGGTGTTCCAGGTCGATCTGCAGTAGGACGCCATCCGGCGTCACCCGTCGCAGACGGCGCTTCGGACTCCAGGGACGCGTGGGCGAACCGCTCGCCCGCCTCGTGCCGGATCTGCTCGCGTAATCGCCGCCGCTCTGCGGTCAGTCCAGTCGGTCCCCGGCGTCTCGCCGGTGATGACGGGCGCCTCTACGACGCTGTCGCCGACCCGCTCGCCGGCCTGGGGCCGACGAGCCTGGCGAGCGTCCGCGGACGGCATGCGCCGGACGAGGCGCCGGAGGACCGTCAGGTCCTGCGCAGCACCGTCCTGCACATCAGTCCCGACACGGTGCGCTGGGCCCAGTGGAACCTGGCCGACGAGCCGTTCCACTGGGAGGGCTGTCCATCGCTTGGCAGATCTCCGCCCGCGCCGAGACGAGCAGCCCGCTGGCTCAGCCCGGCGAGGCCCTGTCCGACCTCCTCCTTGCGCTCGACGCCCCCGACCAGCCCGCCGTGCCGCCCCTCCTTCAGGACGCCGACCCGCGCGCTCTGACCACCGGGGCCGATGAGGCGGGACCCGCCGGATGGCAGGCATGGGCCGAGCCCGCGCTCGGCGCCCCCCGGCTCAGAGTCGCTGCCGTGCGCCCTTTCTGCGCCCCAACGCCCTTACCCAGGCGCTTTTCTGAGGAACAGTCAGCACCTGTACTCGGTGTGAGCTACGTCACGTCGTCTGGCTGTTATGCCGACTGGGTGGCTGGTGTCTTGGAGTCGACTCCATGAGCGGCTGACGTGATCACGTCGAATTTGATTCGGGAAAGAGTGAGCAACGCTGAAACTGATGAGGATGCCCCAAGCGGCTGTCGTCACCGCAGGGGCGGCCCTGTGCCGGCGGCCCTGCCGTAGCCCTCGCGATGGTGTTCAAACTCGTCGAATCCGCCCGGGCCCGCCGGCGGGCAATCCGCGGAGCCCATCTCGTCGCCTGGTCCGCACAGGTGCCAAGTTCGAAAACGGCGTCCTGGTCGATCGCGCGGAGACCGCGGCCTGATCACGCCTCACCCGAACCGCAACTCTTGACGGTCGCTGGGCCGGAGTTCCTCTCGAGAGTTTTATCTGACGCACTGTCACCAACCGTCGCACGCACACCAGTTGAGCCTCGGGATGTACCATCCAGCTCGCACTGCCCAAGATCATTAACCGTCGACATCCATGTCGACTTGACGAGAGGGAAACGATGCGAAGAACCATGCTTCCTACTGTCGCGGTCGCGTTAGGGCTGGCGCTGCTGCCCCTGCAGCCCACCTCAGCCGCCGAGGTGCAGTCCGCCTCAGCCGCCGAGGTGCCCGACCAGCCTTGGTCCGAAGGCACGATCGAGGCAATAGGCCCCGGCACATATGAGTCCGCGAGCAAGAGCTTCAACATCCCTGTGACCGACGTATCGGCGGGTGTGATGGGCCGCTCCCACAGGGTCGTCGCTCAGCTCCAGGGCATCTCGCAGCCGCAGGACGCCCCCGCCAACCGGTCGGACCTCGGTGTGTTCGGCCCGAGCTGGGAAGCCGAGTTCCTCGGCGGCCAGCTCAACCGCAAGCTGACTCAGGGCGCGGGCTCGATCACGACGGCGGACCTGGAGGCCCAGGAGTCCACCCGCTACGACCTGACCGACTCCGTCGCCGGTCCCAACGGCGGCAGTGTCAACACCTACACGGCCGCCGACGGCTCCAAGCTGGTCGAGACGATCAAGTGGGACGACCTCGCCGGTACGCTGAAGACGACCGTCGTGGAGACGCTGAACATCGACCTGACGACGCCCGTCGAGGGCGACGACGTCCCTGTCGATGCGCTGGGCAACCCGATCCCGGCGGCCGACCTCAAGCCCTCATACACGTACAAGCAGGTCGGCGGCGGCGGCGACAACTGGCGTGTGACGGCCACGGGCAATGTGGCGTACAAGCTGACCACGGTCTCCTACGACAGCATCGGCCGCGTATCCACCATCAACTGGCCCCAGACGCCGGCGACGCCGGCGGAGTCGTTCAAGGTCAACTACGCCACCACGACCACCGCTTCCGGTGGAACCCTCGGTGACTTCACGGGCCGGGTGAAGGACATCACCCGCACCTCCGGGCAGACCGTTGAGACCCTGGCCGGCTACTCCTACGACGGCTCCGGGCTGCTGCGCAAGGTCACCAACCCGACCGAGGGCACCGACCTGAGCACCTACACGTACGACACCAACGAACGGCTGGCCACCGTAGCCACCCCCCCTTCCACGTGGGAACTGAACTACGTCGGTGACGCCGCCGCTCCGGATGCGGTGCAGACTGCCGGTTCCACCCCTGGTTCTCCTACTGTGGCCAACAACCCGTGGTACTGCGACCATGCCATGAGGTGGATCTGGCTGCAGTACTCCAGCTGCTGGGCGACGGTCGCTCACTACGGCTGGCGTACTCCGACGTGGAAGCAACTCCCCAACAACCGCTGGATTTTGGGCATCACCTACGACCACTGCACCAGCGCGCCGGACAGGCCGCTCGGTTTCGACTTCCGCTCCGCGTGCGACGCGCACGACTACACCTACGGAGTCCTAGGCAACTACTACAAGGGCGGCGGACGCGCCCACATGGTCCCAGGCAAAAAGTGGACCAGCGACGACGAGTTCCACTCGCTGCTCGTAAACCAAACCTGCCCGCGTTATTTCTTCCGGAAGACGTGCAACTCCATTGCCTGGACCTACCTCCACGCCGTCAGGTGGGGCGGGAACCCGAAGAACGGCGCAGACGCGACCCGCTGATCGCTCAGCTGTCTCGGCCTGCTGAGCGTTAGGGCCTTCCGAAAGAAAGGCCCCGGGGCCGGGCGGTGCGAGAACTCCTCGCCGCCCGGCCCCTTTTACGGCCCGCGCACCCGCGCACCCGTGCACCCGTGTGCACCCGCGCGCCCGCACCACCCTTCCCCCCTTGCATCACTTCTCGGTGGAGTAATCACACATGACCAGACACAGACGAGGCGTGATCGCCGCCGCGGCGGCTGCCCTCGTGTTCATCGCGATACCGGCGGTGGCCGCCCCCACACCTCCCGACAACAGGGAGGACTTTGCCGCGCAGAGCGACCCGGTCGACCCGGTCGATGCGCCGCTGCGCGCGAAGGTGCGAGGCGGCGGGAGCGTCCGCGTCAATGTCGTCACCAAGAGCCGTGGGGACCTGGACAGCGCCGCGACCGCCGGCAATGAGGCGCAGTCCTTCGACACGCTGCCGCTGGTCACGCTCGAGGTCGACAAGGGCGGCCTGGACGAGCTGGCCGCCAACCCGCGCGTGGTGAGCGTCACCGAGGACGTGCCGGTGCCGCCGACGCTGAACGAGAGCGTCCCCCTGATCGGCGGCGACAAGGCCGTCGCGGCGGGCAAGACCGGCGCGGGCACCGCGATAGCCGTCCTCGACACCGGCGTCGCCACCAGACACCCGTTCTTCGGCAACCGGGTCAAGACCGAGGCGTGTTACTCCGTCAGCGACGACAGCTACGGCGCCACCAGCCTCTGCCCCGACGGCACCACCGAGCAGGAGGGCTCCGGCAGCGCGAACTCCGAAGCGGGGCCGTGCGCCACGATGGGCGACGTCTGCTCCCACGGCACCCACGTCGCCGGGATCGCCGCCGGTAACGGAGCCGGCGTCAGCGGCGCACCCGTACGCGGTGTCGCCCCCGGCGCGGACCTCATCGCCATCCAGGTGTTCTCCCGGTTCGACTCCGACGACTACTGCGGAGCAGGGGCCAGCCCGTGCGTGCTCAGCTTCACCAGTTCCCAGATCAAGGGACTGGAGAAGGTCTCCGCGCTGAAGGCGGCCGGAACCAACGTCGTCGCCGCGAACCTGTCCCTCGGCGCGGGACGCTGGACCTCCGAATGCGACTCCGACCCGCGCAAGGTGATCATCGATACCCTGCTCACGCGAGGTGTCGCCACCGTCGTCGCGGCCGGCAACAACGGCTACACCGACGCGGTCAGCGCCCCCGGCTGTGTGCCCTCCGCCGTCACGGTCGGCGCCACCACCGACGCCGACCAGTTGGCCACCTTCACCAACCGCGGCCCGCTGCTGGACTACCTCGCCCCTGGCGCCAACATCGTCTCCTCCGTTCCCGGCGGCGGCTACGCCTCCAAGACCGGCACCTCCATGGCCGCCCCCCACGTGTCCGGCGCCCTGGCGATCCTCCGACAGGCGTTCCCCGCCGAGAGCATGACGGACCTTGAGCTGCGGCTGACCAACGCCGGCAAGGCCATTGCCTACACCGGCGGCAGCACCACTCGTATCGACGTCGGCCAGGCGGTCGGCGGACCGGCGCCGGAACCCGCCCCGGACCCCAAGCCTCGCCCCACCAAGGTCATCAACGAGAAGGCGTACGCCATCCCCGACGCGGGAATCGTCGAGGCGCCGATCACGGTGTCCGGCGTCCCCGGCAACGCCTCCAGCGCGTTGAAGGTGGCCGTGAAGCTCACCCACGAGTCGCGCGGTCAGATCAGGATCGATCTGATCGCCCCGGACGGCCAGAGGTACCCCGTCAAACCGCTGTCCACCGAGGGCGGTGGCACCCTCGACGCCATCTACGTCGTCGACGCGGGCACCGCCCCCGCGAGCGGCACCTGGAAGCTGAACATCAAGGACACCATCACAGGCGCCACCGGCACCCTCACCTCCTGGTCCCTCCTCTTCGGCTCGAAGGGCGGGGTCAGCGAAGCCTCCTTCGAGAAGTCCGGGTCCTACTTCATCGACAAGGCCAACGGCACCCTCACCTCGCCGATCACCGTCGACGGGTTCACCGGCAAGGCCTCGCGCGTCCTGCGCGTGTACGTCGGTGCCACGCACGAACGGATCGGCGACCTGAAGATCGACCTGGTGGCCCCCGACGGCCGTTCCTACGCCATCAAGGCCGCGACCCTGACCGAGCCCGCCGGTACCCTCAGCGAGACCTACACGATCGACGCCAGCAACTCCCCGGCCAACGGAACGTGGAAGCTCCTCGTCTCCGACGTCGTCGACGGTTCCAGAGGATTCCTCACCGCATGGTCGCTGGGGTTCCCGTCGATCGAGAACCAGACCGGCCGCGCGATCCCTGACGGCGGCTCCGTCGATGTGCCGATCACCGTCATGGGCATCCCCGGCAACGCGTCCAGGGAACTCAAGGTCCATGTGGAGGCCCAGCATGAGTGGCGCGGCGATGTGAAGATCGAGCTCCTGGACCCGAACGGCAAGGCGTATCTGGTGAAGCCGACTTCGGGGACGGACACCGGCCAGACCATCCGGAAGACCTATACCGTCGACGCCAGTACGTCCCCGGTGTCCGGCATATGGAAGCTCCGCGTCTCGGACGTCTTCACGAACTCCACAGGCACCATCAACAGCTGGACGCTCGCCTTCTGACGCCCCCGGCTCGAAATGAACCGGCCGCCGCCCGGGGAGGGCGGCGGCCGGCTCCCGCATGCCAGGGAGCGCGTCACTCGCGGTCCGCCAACCGGCCCGGTTCACGTCCTTCAACCTTCAACCTTCAATACGGTGCTTGACGAACATGCACTTGAGCCGGCCAAGAGTCCTTACGGCCTGCGCCACGCCGGCAGCGCGACTGCCAGGGCCAGATTGAGCAGGATCTTCCCCGGATCGTGCACCGCCCGTGCCTTGCGCCAAGGTGCGGGAGCCGCCGAGATCGCCTGGTCCAGCCCGGTCTTGCGGGCCGCGATACGCTTCTTCACCTGGAAGTGCCTTCGGCGGTGGCAGGAACAAGGGCCTCGACAATCCTCATTCTCGCTGTTCAGAGGCGCTTTCTGCTTACTTGATCACCTATCGTGACGGCCCGCTCCGTGCAAGCGCGGGGCTGAGAAGGCGATGATGACGGACACCGACGAGTGGTCCTTCACGGTGGACGAGGACGGCATGGTCTTCGTCGTGGCACCCTCCGGTGTGCCGGAGAACGTGCGGCTCGCCGTCGAGACCGTGCTGATTCCCTTCGGCGACTCGCCCGACTCCGTGGAGAGCTATCTGCGCGAGTGGCGGCGGATGGCGCAGGAGTTCGGCGACGACTACGCCCTGGCGACCACGAGCGCGCAGGTCAGTCGCATGGGGCCCGACGAGATCGAACTCGGGGACATGTACGGGCAGTTCGAGGACTGTCGGATGGGTGCCCGTGAGTTCGAGAGGATGCTCGGACTTCTGATCGACTTCCTGAAGTCGCTCTAGCCTCGCTCTTGTTCGGGTTGGGGTTTTCTGCGGGTGGGCAGGTCCGTGCCCGGGCCGCGTCTCCGGATCCGACCGATCGGACTTGGAATCAAGCATCGGACAGCCCACCTCGTGAAAGCGCGAGGCTATTGAGGACGGCTCGATGGGATCGGATTCCTGGCGCGGCTTCGGCCCGTCTTCGCGGCGAGTCGAGGAGCTGAACTGCCTTGTCGGGTCGGACGGCTTGGCCTGACAAGCCGCGCGCGTGCCGTCGGACGGCCGACAACTCAACGCCCAGGCCTGGGAGTCGGGAGCCGGAACAGCCACGAGACGGGACCAGTAACTGCTGCAGCAACTGCCCAGGCGACAGCTGTCCGGGAGATCGGTACACCACCGCGCCGATGCCCCGGCCCAGCCAGGTACTCCAGCCGTAGATCGTGATCGTGCATGAGTCGTTGCCGATCGCCGCTGTGCCAAGCCTGCCCCGGGTGCGCGGTTGGCGTCTGTGAGCCGAGCCTTAGACGGAGAAGCCTGTGACCTTCTGCGGGGTTACCCGGACAATCAGCCGGAGCACCTCCTCCGGCTCGGCCGGCGGGTCCTCGCCCAGATACTTCTGCGAGAGCTTGCGCGGCAGAGATTTCTCCGAGTCGTCGATCAGTTCGACAGTGCCGCGGATGTCTACGGACTGGTACGGGTTCATGGTGTCGAAGACGGTGAGGCTGACCCGTGGATCCCGTGCGAGATTCCGCGCCTTCTGGCGCCCGGCCGTCGTGGAGAACAGCACCGTATCCCCCTCCCTGACGATCCAGACCACCGATGTCTGCGGGCTGCCGTCCCGGTTCAGCGTCGCGACGGTGGCGAAGTTCCTCCCGTCCAGCAGCTTGCGCATCTCCTCGTTGAACAGCTCTGACACAGCCTCGCCCCTCTGTTCGGCATTCCTGGGATCACTACGTGTGCAGAACAGATGCGAAGGCCGGCTTCTTCCCGCTGCCGTATCGAAGGGCCGGATTCCCAGCTGTTCCATCGTGATCTTTCTGCTGAGGGCCGCGGCGACCCTGCTCGCTGGCAGGCGGCCTTCGAGGGCTGTGCCGGGTACGGCAGTTGGTGCTCGGGCGGGCCAAGTGGAAGGCCGACCAGGTCCGCGACGACGTGCGTGGCTACGTGGTGGAGCATCTGCACGACGACCACGCGGTGCTGGTGGTCACGAAACCGGCGACGTGAAGAAGGGAACTGGCACGGTCGGCGTCCAGCGCCAGTACACCGGCACCGCCGGCAGGATCGAAAATGCCCAGGTCGTCGCCCACCCGGTCGAAGTGGTGACGCCGATCGCCCACCCCAGGACGCTGATGGTTCGATGACGGGGCTATCGCAAGCCCGATGAAAGGTGACAGCGCGTGGGAAGTGTGTTGAGGGGCGTCTCTGGCGTCCGCTGGGGGGAACTGCGCGACGCGCGACAGCTCCCCGCCGGGGACATCCCGCCGCTGCTCTCCCGGATCGCGTATGGGGGCGAGGACACCGCCCGCCTCGCGGTCGATGAACTGGGGGAACACGTCTGCGCGTTGGGGTTCGTGGTCGGTGAGGCGACCGCCTCGACGGTCCCATTCCTCCTGGAACTCGCTGAGGCCCCCTACGTGCCGTGCAAGGCAGAGCTGTTGGATCTACTGGAGAGCATCTACCGGACTGCCAATTGGCACTCTTCTGCTGCGGCGGCCGGCGGCCCGAAGCGCACGAACTTCCGCGAGCAGCCTGCCTGGGAGGCTGCCGCCAGGGCGGCCGTGCGTGCTGGCCGACCGGTCATCGAGGGCCTCGCCTCATCCATGCGACCGGAAGAGGCCGAACCAGCACGGAAACTGCTGCTGTCGATGGACGAGACGCCACCGTTCCCGGACCTCTGAGGAGAGTCGCAGCTTCCGAACCGGACAGCCTCGGAAAGCCCAAAGGCGACGCTCAAAGATCATTGCGGGACAAGCCTTGGCTCTCACAAACGCCGCCACACACAGGTGTTGTAGCTCTTCTCTTTCCCTCCGGGCCCTAATTGCCTGTGATCTGCGCCATCCACTGGTATGTCTGCAACAGATCCAGCGACTTCCGCGCCGCTCCTTTCGGTGGTTGTCGGCCTCTCGTCCGGGCTGGTTGCCCGAGCCCTCGGTGCTCCCCAGGGCGTCGTTGCACGCGATCTGGACAGGCTAGTTGGCACCAAACTAGGGGTGTTCGTGACGGACGGCGCGGCCTCGTTCGCTTGTCGCACCGGCTGGCCCCCCCGCGTTTCGAAAGCGAGTCCTTCGACCGGTGCAAGCCTTTACTGAGCGCGCTTCTCGGCTGGCCGAGCGACCTTACGATCTACGGCACGCCGGGATCTCGTTCCGGCTCTACTCCGGAGTGGACCCGGCCGAATGCGCCCGCCGCGCCGCCCAGAGCATCGAGGTTCTCTGGTCCGGAATGGCCCGGATCTTGGCCTGGGGTCCGACGAAGCGGGCTCCGGCTCCGGCCAGGGCCACGAGGTCGGTGGGTTCACGCTCCGCGAGACGTAGGCCGAGCCGGTGATCAGCCGTGGACGGCGTTGAGGACGGCGGCAAGTTGTTCGGGCGCACTGATCATGGCCATGTGGCCGGTGTCGAGATCGATGACGTCGGGTCGAAGCAGCGCAATGGATCGCTGCTGGAGTTCCTCGACGTAGCACTGGTCGCGCGTGAGGTGCACGTACGTTCGGGGGATATCGCGTCTGTAGCCGCTCAGGTTCACGGCCTCGCTGAGCAGGGCGGCCGAGTCGTCGGCCAGCCGGTCCAGGGTGGAAGCGGCGGTCGCCTCGTCCATGTCGTTGCACAGCATTGCGGCGGCGCCCTCGCGGGTCTGGTGGTAGACGCCGCCGGCGATGGACTGCTCCACCAGGCCCCGCACTCCGGGATCGATCTGGTCAAGCACCCGGGATCCGTCCTCCGGCACCACGGCCGACACGAGGACGATGTGGCGGATCCGGTCAGGTATGAGGTCCAGGACACGCGGGACCGTGACGCCCGCGAAGGAGTGACCGACCAGTACCACGTCGCGCAGATCCTTCGCTTCGACGTCTTCGCGGACCGCATCGGCGCAGTCCGCGAGAGTGACCGTGCCCAGGTCGACTTCGGCCCTGGTCCCGCGCCCCGGAAGGTCGACCGCCAACGCTTCCGCACTCAGATGGGGGATCAGCTCGTCCCAACAGTCCGCGCCGAAGCTTGCCCCATGGATGAGAACGAACGCCATGACTGACCTCCTCGTCAACGATAACAACCGAACCATAATTGAATTCAGTTCGGCTGTGGAAGCCTGTCGCAGACCAAGTGAGTAGAAGCCCGGACGCGGATCGGTTGGGGTTGTTCACGCCGCAAGGGTTCCGGGACGTTCAACGGGCCGACCTCGTTCGAAGCGGGCTCCGGCCCTGACCAGGGCGACAAGGTGGGGTGCGGTCACGGCCCGCCAGCGGGCCTGGGCGGACTCGACGAGCTTGAAACCATCGCAAGGGCGGCGACCGCGCTGCCGGGGCCCAGGGTGACCTTGGTACGTAGCCGGACGGCGGCGAAGGTCGACTCGATCGGATTCGTGGTCCGCAGACGAATCCAGTGCTCGGCGGGGAAATCGTAGAACGCCGGCAACTCGTCCACACCGTCGACGATCTTCTTGAAGGCCTTGGGGATCTTCGCACCGTACGCCTCCTCGAACGCCGTGGCGGCCTTGAGCGCGCGGTCGCGGTCCTCGGCGTTGTAGATCACCTGCAGAGCCTTCGTCGCGCCGGGCTGTACGGACTTTGGCAGGGCGTTCGCGACGTTGACGATCTTGTTGACCCGGCACCTCCGATGGCGAGTCTCGGGGAACACCTCGGCCAGGGCCTTCCAGCAGCCCAGGGCGCCGTCGCAGACTACGAGACAGGGGCACGGATGCCCCGACGTGCGCAGTCCCGCAAAAGGTCGGGGCTACCGCGAATCCGCCGACTGCCGCGGGGAAACTCGGTACAGGCCTTGGTGAGCACACCGGCCGACGCTCGTGGTGCTCGGTCGGCCGGGTATGGCGGGCCGCTCCCGGGGGAACGGCCCGTCACACCACGTTGGTTCACACAGTGCGTCGTCGCGCAGACCTGTGATCAGCGCAGACCGAAGGCCCGGATCACCGACTGGGTGATCGTGTTCCCGGCCGAGTCCTTGGCGTGGGCCCGGAGCGAGACGAACTGCGCCTTCCGCGGACCGGCCGGCTTGAACCGACCGTCGTGTCCGGGACGGGCCTGCCGCCAGGTGCGTCCGTCGTCGTAGGACACCTCCATGGTGACGGGGAAGACCGTGGCCCCGGCACCGGCGGCACCGGGGAGGTGTACGGCGGACACGGCCACCGTCGCGCCCCTGTCCGCTCTCCCCGCCGTATCCGTGTCGATCCCGTACGTGAGCTGCAGCAGCGGCAGGACGGCGGACTCGTTCCCCGAGGGGAGGCGGGATGTGAATCCCCACTCGGTGTGCGTCCTGGAGGAGTACGGGCTCACGGTGGCGTCCCGGTCTGCCTCCAGGACCAGCCGGTAGGGCAGCTTGCCCGTACCCGGCGCGTCGGCCTCGATCCTGGTGGTGCCCGTGACCTGTGCCAATCGGGTGTCACCCTGGTAGAGGCCGAGAGCGTGCCGGGTGCGCTGGTAGTC
>NZ_JBSFEV010000048.1:0-58002 GCF_053594615.1 Streptomyces sp. NPDC001858 | reverse complement strand
GGCTTTGGGGGTGTACCCACCCCCCCGGCGGCCGCGTTGGGGTTTCGGCCGCGGGCCCGACGTTCCGGTGGGCGATACTGGGTTCGAACCAGTGACCTCTTCGGTGTGAACGAAGCGCTCTCCCACTGAGCTAATCGCCCGGACGCAGGAAGAACATTACCCCATGTCAGGGGGTGCCTGTGACCAGGGACGACCGCTCACCGCGCCGCCGCGGCGGATCACTGGTCCTTGATGTTCCAGGGCATCTCGAGGCCGAACTTCCACAGGTAGACACCCATGACAGCACCGATGATCACCAGGCCGAGCGAGGTCAGGATGATGTTGCGGCGCCGCACCTTCGGGTCGAGGGCGCGCTGTGCCGCCTCGGTGACCTTGCGTTTGGTCCAGCGGAGCACCAGCTGGGCCCAGACGAACTCGGTCGCCCAGATCGCCATGCCTCCGAAGATCACGACCCAGCCCGGACCGGGCAACGGCAGGATGACGATGCCGGCGCCCACCACGGCGAGGCCGATCACGAAGACCCCGACCTGCCAGCTCAGGTGCAGCGCGCGGCGCGCCTTGACGAATTCCGGCGCCCGCGAGCCGAGCGCCTGGCCCTGCCGCTCCTCCGCCGCATCACCCGACTTCGACCCGTCAGCCGCCACTACCGCCTCGCCCACCTCGTCACTCCCCGTATTCATACAGCCAAACCCTACCCGAGAGATTCCGGTCACCGGAATGGTGGTACTTCGCGAACGCACCCTCGGCCGGAAGAGTTACGTAAAGACACGCAAAACACTCAGAGGGGTTTACAACGGCACCGTAGGTGGCATGTCGATTTCGCCGACGTGCGAATCCCCGAGCGCACACTGAGCGAAAGGCCCTGGCGCTTATGAACACCACGGTCAGCTGCGAGCTGCACCTGCGCCTCGTTGTGTCGAGCGAGTCCTCCCTGCCTGTCCCCGCAGGCCTGCGGTACGACACGGCCGACCCCTACGCCGTGCACGCCACCTTCCACACCGGAGCCGAAGAGACCGTCGAGTGGGTGTTCGCCCGCGACCTCCTCGCCGAAGGCCTGCACCGGCCGACGGGCACCGGCGACGTCCGTGTCTGGCCGTCGCGCAGCCACGGTCAGGGCGTCGTCTGCATCGCCCTGAGCTCCCCGGAGGGGGAAGCTCTGCTCGAGGCCCCTGCGCGGGCCCTGGAGTCCTTCCTGAAGCGAACGGACGCAGCCGTGCCCCCGGGCACGGAACACCGGCACTTCGATCTCGATCAAGAGCTCTCGCACATCCTGGCGGAAAGCTAGCGCGAGGCTCACACCGAGCCGCCCGGCGCCGTCCACTCGGGGAGACGGCTCGGGCCACGACAACCGAATAGGGATGCGCCGACGCCGTGCCACGGGCTGCCGTGGCACGGCGTCGGCGCGCCACGGGAACCTGTGCGGGCCGGGGTTCCTCGGCCTTCCGGCTTCCCCGGCCCAGGGAATCCTTGACACGATCGGACCAGGTTCGACCGCCCGGTGCCGCTACCATCGGCCAGCATCGGGCGGGCACCCGCCCCACCCCCAGGCCAGGGAGCGAAATGTGCTGATCACCCACGACACCCGGTGCGCGCTCGATGCCGTGGTGGATCTGGTGAACACCGCACCGGAGGACGACACGGCTCCGGACGCGCTGCCGGATGTCGCCACGCTCGCAGACTTCGTACGAAAGCACGAAATCAGTGATATCGGCGTGCTGTCCGAGTTCGACCTGTCCGCGGTGCGCAAGGTCCGTGGGCGGTTCGCCAGGATCTTCGCGGCGCCGGATCCCAGGACCGCCGCCGCCCTGATCAACGAGCTGGTCGCCGCCGCTGGCACGACCCCGCGCCTGACCGATCACGACGGCTACGACTGGCATGTGCACTACTTCGCGCCCGGCGCGTCCGTCGCCGACCACCTGGCGGCCGACTGCGGGATGGCCCTGGCCTTCTTCGTGGTCGCCGGGGAGGAGGAGCGGCTGCGGCGCTGTGAGGCCCCGGACTGCCGACGCGCCTTCGTCGACCTCTCCCGCAACCGGTCCCGCCGGTACTGCGACAGCCGCACCTGCGGCAACCGGCTACACGTGGCCGCCTACCGGGCACGCCGCAAGGAGGCCGCGGGCTGAGAGGTGGCGTCCCCGCCGCCCCGGCGAGTCCCCGCTTCTCTGCCCGGCTCTCCTGGACACGGCCCGTAGTCAGTGCCTCTCGGCCGGCCTCGGGGCCGCGCGATCCGCTCCTCGGCCCACCCCCGTTCTCGATGCCGGCGCGGCCCCGGCGGGTGACGCCGGGGACCGCGGGTAAGGCTCATAGCAGCAGCAGATCATGCAGTGAAGCCATGAGCAGCAGACACCCGATCACCGCAAGGAAGATCATCAGCGGTGGCTGGGAAAGGGCGAAGAGGCATCCACGCGGCTCGTCCTTGGGCGGCGCGGCGTCGCTCTGTGTCGTGTCCAGCATCTCGCGGGCGATGATGACGCAGGTGACACCCCTCGCGCGATCAACACGCACGGAATGAGCGGGTGTTCGCCGGATTCCGTGACGTCGGTTTCAGGCGTGATCACTTCCGCGCACGGGCAGGCCGACTGTGTCGTTTCAATCCCAGGCCGCCTCACCCGGCCCGCGTCACCCTCCCCGCCTCACCGATCACGCTTCACTAGCCACGCTTCACCAGCCACACTTCACGAGTCGCGGTTCATATCCCGTGCTTCTTGAGGATGGCCTCGATGTCGCTGAAGTCTTCGGAGCCGCCGGTCGCCCGGGGCGCCGCCGCGGGGCGGGACGCCGGGCGGGAGGCCTGGCCCAGGGAGGGCGCCGAGGCGGTGGGGGCCACCGCATCGGCCTGTGCCGAGCGGGCCGCCGCCTTGCGCTCTCTGCGGGTGCCGCCGCGGCGACGCTCCACGGCGCGGGTGGTGGCGAAGAGGGCCCAGGCCCCGCCGAGCACGGCGAAGCCCGCCCAGGCAGTGGGACTGAACGCGGTGTCGGCGACCCATTCGACGAGGCCGGTCATCACGAGGCCGAGCGGCACGAGGGCGTAGGCCGCGATGCGGGCGGCCGCCAGGTAGCGCTTGCGGTAGGCCGTGACCACCGCGATGCCCAGGCCGGCCGCGGCGACGGCGGAACAGACGGTCTCGGCAATCATCCGGTTCCTCCAGGCGTGGCTGTCTCGGGCAGGTTTGCGACCGACGCGGCGCCTCAGCCGTCAGGCGCGCGCTTCGCCCCTTCCATCCTGCACCTGCGCACCGCTCGCGGGCCATGCTCCGGGCGGACATCAGGGACATCTCCGGGTCGGCTCCTCCGCAGGTGCCGCACGAACGCGTCCCTCGGGGTCGCCCGAGGGACTCCTCGGGGTGCGGTCGAAGCCGTCCGGATTGGGGCGGCCGGGCGGGGACTGGAAGACTGACGTCATGAGCGACTCGTCCCCCTCCTCCCCCGCCGTCCCCTCCTCCCCCGCCCGTCCAGCCATCGTGCTCGACGTCTGGTGCGAGCTGCAGTGTCCGGACTGCCGTGGCGCCCTGGACGACCTGCGCGCCCTGCGTGAGCGCTACGGCGACCGGCTGGAGCTGCGACTGCGGCACTTCCCGCTGGAGAAGCACAAGCACGCCTTCGCCGCCGCGCAGGCCGCCGAGGAGGCCTTGGAGCAGGGCAAGGGGTGGCCGTATGTCGAGGCCGTGCTGGGCCGGGTCGAGGAGCTGGGCCTTAAGGGCGAACCCTTCCTGGTCGAGATCGCCGGCGAACTCGGGCTCGACGCCGAGGAGTTCGACACCGCCCTGATCGACGGCCGGCACATCCTGATCGTGGACGCCGACCAGGCCGAGGGGAAGGCGATCGGCGTCACCGGCACCCCGACCTATGTCATCGGCGGCGAGCGCCTCGACGGCGGCAAGAGCCAGGAGGGGCTGCGCGAGCGCGTCGAGGAGATCGCCGACCGGCTGCTCGCCGAGCAGCAGTAGGGGCGAGGTCAGCGGCAGGGCCCCGGGCCGTCGGGCGGCGGCCCGGCGGCCTCACAGCAGGGGCTTGTACATCGAGTAGCCGACCGTCGCGTATCCCAGTGACTCGTAGAGCCGCTCGGCGGGTGTGTTGCCCGCGAAGACGTTCAGGCCCAGCGCCGGTCTGCCCGCGGCCGCCGTCTGGGCCTCCGCCAGCAGCATCAGGGAGCGGCCGTGTCCCCGGCCGCGCTGGTCGTCGTAGGTCTCGACGTTGTAGACGAACCCGGTGTCGTCCCTGAGGGCGAGCCACAGGGTGCCGACCGGGGTGCCCTCGTGTTCGAGGACGCTGAGCAGCGCGTTCTCGGTCGCCAGGTCCTGGGGGAGCAAGCGCGCGTAGTCCGCTCGGGCCCTCTCCCGGGCCCTCGTCTCGGGGACGCCGCGTTCGATCCAGGTCTGTGCGTATCCCTCGAGGTGGTACTCCTTCCAGGGGCCGAACTCGGCCTCCGTCAGGGGGCGGCCCCGGCTGCCCTCGGGCAGGGCGGGCTGCTCGGTGCCGAGTCGCTTCTCCATTCCGCGGTTGCGGTGGACGTAGCCGAGGGCCGTGGCGAGCCGCAGGGCGGGGCCGGCCTCGCCGGGCACCCTGATCTCGATCTGTGCGCAGCCCCAGCCCCGGACCACTTCCTCGGCGGCGAGGGCGGCCACCGTGCCCCGGCCCCGGCCGCGGTCCGGCTCCTCGATGTGCAGCTCCTCGATGCGGGCGACGGTGGGCCCGAAGACGGCATCGGTGGAGAGGCGGACCCCGCCGACGGGGCGACTGTTCACGCACACCTGGTAGTGGCGGGACAGGGCTCCGTCGGCGGCGCGCTGGAGCGGCTCGGTCGGCCGCAGTGTCGTGGTCATCAGGGGGTTTCTACCCGTCGTACGAGCCGAAGTCAGCCCGTTTTCTGCTTGCCGCAGCACGTATTGCGGGTACTACGGGTACTACGGGTCCAGATCGTCCCCGGACCGCTCGGCGAAGATCCGCATCGCCTTGGCGGTCACCGGCCCCGGCGCGCCCGGGAGTTCACGGTCGTCGACGCGGTGGACGGCCTGGACGTCGCGCAGGGTGGAGGTGAGGAAGACCTCGTCGGCCCGCTCCAGCACGTCCAGCGGCAGGTCGGTCTCCCGGGCGCCGGTCCATTCGACGGCCAGCGCGCGCGTGATGCCCGCGAGGCAGCCGGAGGCGAGCGGCGGGGTGTGGATCTCGCCGTCCAGGACGACGAACACGTTGGAGCCGGTGCCCTCGCAGAGCTGTCCGACCGTGTTGCCGAACAGCGCCTCGCTGGCGCCGTGTTCGTGGGCGCGGGCCAGGGCGACGACGTTCTCGGCGTACGAGGTCGTCTTCAGGCCGGTGAGCGCGCCGCGTTCGTTGCGGGTCCAGGGGACCGTGATGACGGCCGTGGAGTCGGCGCGCCGGGTGGTCTCGCCGAGGGCGACGACGAGGGTGGGCCCGTGTTCGCCGCGGTCGGAGCCGAGGGGGCCGTGGCCGCCGGTGTAGGTGATGCGCAGGCGGCCGAGCGGCATCGGGTTGGCCTCGATGACGGCGGCGCAGGCGCGGCGGACCTCGTCGTGGTCGGGGTCGGGCAGGCCGAGGCCGCGCGCGGAGCGGGTCAGCCGGTCGAGGTGGCGGGTGAGCGCGAACGTGCGGCCGTCCGTCGCCTTCACGGTCTCGAAGATGCCGTCGCCCACGGTGAGTCCGTGGTCGAAGACGGAGACACGGGCGGACTCGGTGTCCTGCAGCCCGCCGTCGAGCCAGATCTTCACGTCAGTCCCTCTCCCTCGGCCTGGTACGAGGCCGTGACCTCGTAGGCTCCCGACGCTACCGCGAGGAGTCGGGAGGCCTTCAGCTCGGTCTCCTCCCATTCGGCCTCGGGGTCGGAGCCCCAGGTGATGCCCGCGCCGGTGCCGAAGCGCAGCACGGCGGCGTCCGCGGCGGCGCGGTCGATCCAGAAGGTGCGTATGCCGACGGCCAGCTCGCCCGTGCCGCGGTCGGCGTCGACCCAGCCGATGCCGCCGCAGTACGGGCCGCGCGGCGCCGTCTCCAGGGCTTCGATGATCCGCAGGGCGCTGGACTTGGGGGCGCCGGTGACCGAGCCGGGCGGGAAGGCGGCGTCGAGCAGTTCCGGCCAGCCGGCGCCGTCGGGCAGTTCGCCGCGGACCGTGGAGACGAGGTGGACCAGACCCGGGTGCTTCTCGACGGCGCAGAGGTCGGGGACGCTCACGCTGCCGGTGGCGCAGACCCGCCCGAGGTCGTTGCGGACGAGGTCCACGATCATCACGTTCTCGGCGTAGTCCTTGGCGAGGAGGTCCGCCTCCGTGCGTCCGGTGCCCTTGATGGGCCCGGACTCGACGATCCGCCCCTCGCGGCGCAGGAAGAGTTCGGGGGAGGCGGTGGCCGTCTCGATGCCGTGCGCGGGAAGGCGAATCGTTCCTGCGTAGGGCGCCGGGTTGCCGCGGGCCAGCAGGGCGGTGAGCGCGTCCACGTCGGCGTCGGCCGCCACGGGCGCGGTCAGCACGCGGCAGAGATTGGCCTGATACACCTCGCCGGCCGCGATGTGCTCGCGGATGCGGCGGACGCCCGCCGTGTACCCGACGCGATCGAGCGACGACGTCCAGTCACCGGCCGCCGGCCCCCGCCACGCGCCCGGCGCCGGAGCGGGCACGGGCTCCTCGCGCACGTCGGCGAAGCGGGCGCACACCAGGCGGCCCTCGAAGTCGGCGCAGACGGCCCAGAAACCGGTGCCGTCGAGGGCCGCGGGATCGCTGGTCACATCGAGGAGGCCGGTGGCGACGCGGGCGCCGAAACGGGCGAGAGGTGGGAGGTCGGGCACGTTGTCGAGTCTATGGCGGGTGTCCCGGAGGTGACGGGACCATGTCCCGCAATGTCCCGGCCGGGGGGCCTGACCAGGTCCGCGAGCGGACGCAGCGCAGCACGCTGCACAAACGCGTTTTTGTGCTGGCCCGGGAATCCGCTAGAGTTCAACACGTCGCCGCGACGCGCAAGCCGAGCGGAAACGACAAGCGGACGTAGCTCAGTTGGTAGAGCGCAACCTTGCCAAGGTTGAGGTCGCCAGTTCGAACCTGGTCGTCCGCTCGCAGGAAGTGGGGGATCTTCCCGAACCCCCGCACTCCTGGTGGAGTGGCCGAGAGGCGAGGCAACGGCCTGCAAAGCCGTCTACACGGGTTCAAATCCCGTCTCCACCTCCAAGGACGATTAGCTCAGCGGGAGAGCGCTTCCCTGACACGGAAGAGGTCACTGGTTCAATCCCAGTATCGTCCACTGATCCGGTTCATCGGGTCCCCGCGCGATTAGCTCAGCGGGAGAGCGCTTCCCTGACACGGAAGAGGTCACTGGTTCAATCCCAGTATCGCGCACGCAGCACGCACCACCCCTCCCGGACGATTAGCTCAGCGGGAGAGCGCTTCCCTGACACGGAAGAGGTCACTGGTTCAATCCCAGTATCGTCCACACGCCGAGAGCCCCCGGCCGCCTTCGCGGTCGGGGGCTCTTTCCGTTGTCCGGCCGGTCCGGTCAGCTGGAGAACAGCATGCGGCCGAAGCTCTTGTTGCGGTGGTGGCTGCCGTGATGGCCCCCGTGGTGCCCGCCGTGCGGGGCGCCCCAGGCGGGAGCGACCGGGGCGGCCGGGTACGCCTGCGGGGCGGCCGGGGGCGGCGGCGCCTGCTGGCTCCACTGGCCCTCCAGCCGGGTCAGCGCCTCCAGCTCGCCGTAGTCGAGGAATATCCCACGGCAGTTGCTGCACTGTTCGATCTGGACGCCATTGCGGTTGTAGGTGTGCATCGGAGCGTGACACTTCGGGCACTGCATGGTTCGGCTCAACTCCTCGCCGGTCGGTGCTGTTTCGCGTACCGCCAGGACAGACACTGTCCGGCTGCGGTCGGTTGCACCCTACTTCGCGAAGCTTGCCGTGAACTGCGGGGGGACGAAACCCATTCGGGCACAGGCGTCGACCAGGCACTGCTCGACCTCGTCCAACGGCCGGTCCTCCGCGACCGACTTGGTGACAGCACGTGCCGCCCCCTGCACGGTGAGTGCGCGCGCCGGGACGTCCAGGGCGGGCCAGGGGTCGCCGGACGCGGGGACGGCGGGGCCGCCCGCGGCCCGGTAGGCGGCCAGGAAGCGGGTCCACTGCTCGGGCGGGAGCAGGCCGCAGGCGTACCAGGCGGCGGGGCGGGCGAGGTCCCAGGCCGGCACGCCGACGCCGAGGTCGTCGACGTCGATCAGCCGCCAGGGGCCGTCGGGGGCGGGACGGCGGACGAGCTGGCCGAGGTGGAGGTCGCCGTGACAGAGCGTGGCGGCGTCGGGCATGGGAGCCTCCGCGCGGGCCCACGCGGGGAGCTCGCGCCAGGCGCTCAGGACGGGCGCGACGGCCGGGTGTGAGCCGGCGGCGCGCAGCCGGGCCACGGCGTGGGCGGCCTTGGCGGGCCCGCGCATCGGCGGGAGCGCGGTCGGGGCGGGGGTGCGGTGGAGGCGGGCGAGCAGGGCGGCCGCGGCTTCCCAGGGGGCCGCGTCCGGATCGTCCGGGTCCACCGGGGCGCCGTACGGCCAGAAGGTGACCAGCCGGCCGTGCAGCCGGGTCGGCGCCGGCGTGAGCGGCGGCAGGAGGACTTCGGGGAGGCGGACGGCCGTGAGCAGGCGCGGGGCGAGGTCGGCCGGGTCGGTGTCGGGCGCGTGGGCCTTCGCGACGGTGTCGGCGTGCCGGACGACGGTGGCGTCGGGACGGTCCGCGAGGGTGGCCGCGCCGCAGGAGCAGGCCGCGGCGGATTCATGGGCCCGGGCTCCGGCGCGGAAGGCGAGCTCGGTGAGCAGGGGATGTGCGGTCACGGGGCTCCCTGGGCGGCGGCTGACGGCTCTCCTCGCGAGGGTACGCAGGGGGTCGCCGGAGTCGTCCGCCGGGGAAAGGCCCGGGGAAAAGCCCCGGGAAAAGCAATGCAGGCGCAGCTCCCCAGCTGCGCCTGCATTTTTTGCCGTCCGCCGCACCCCCGTCCCCACGGGGTTTCATGGGTGGATGTCCCCGCCCGGACCGCTCTTCCGGGCCTGGGGTCGCCGCTCAGCGCCCCAGCATCACTCCCACGGACGACGCCTGTAGGGCCACTGTCTCCCAGCCGTCGAAGACGACGAGGAGCAGGACCGCCAGGGGAAGGGCCATCACGGTCGCCACCAGGGGGTGGCGGCGGCCCGCGCGGCGGGAGTGCGCGGTGCCTCCCTGCGTGCGCATCGTGCTCCGCGGTGCCGTAAGGGCCATGGTCCCTCTCCTGACCTGATCAGTTGTCGTTGGCAGCGGCGGGTGTCTGACCTCGGGGGACGAGTGCTGCACCCGCCGCTTGACCTCAAATCTAGGCGGGCGGCGGGCGCGGGACGTCATGCCCTCGTACCGATTGCCGGGCCTCCCGGAGGATGAGCCATGACCTGCTGCGTACTCCCCAGGGTGGAGACGACGTCCTAGGTCTCGGGGTCTTCCCGGAAGGGGTGTCCGGTCCGGGCCGGTTTCTCCGAGCTGTCCTCGCGAGGGACGGGGTGCTCGACCAGGGCGAGGACCCTGTTCGCCATGAAGCGGGCCGTGCGGACCGGCGTGCCGGTTCTGGTGACTTCGCTCACTTCCACCACCCCTCTTCGTACCGCCGACTCCACTCGGCGGCCTGCTCTGCTCGCCGTCACCTCGTAGGTGCGGGTCGTGTCGCCGGCGTCGACGACTATCTCCACGCGGTCACCCTTCACGGGTTCAATCCCCCTTCTGTGACAGGTGGTTGAGGTCACAAAGCCGCCAAAGCACGCCTGTTCGCAGGGCTTCTGACCACCCTTCAAGTCTCCCACCGGGCACTGACAATCGATCGGTACGAGAGGGCGCGGCCTCTGCGCGCGAACGGCCGTGGAAACGTAAGCTGTGCCACGTCACACGGACCGGGCAGCGGGGATGAACATGGCGATGATGCGCCTGAGGCGCGAGGACCCGCGCGTCGTCGGCTCGTTCAGGCTTCACCGACGGCTCGGCGCGGGCGGGATGGGCGTCGTCTATCTGGGGTCCGACAAGAAGGGGCAGCGGGTCGCGCTGAAGGTGATCCGGCCCGATCTGGCGGAGGACCAGGAGTTCCGGTCGCGGTTCGCGCGCGAGGTGTCGGCCGCCCGGCGGATCCGGGGCGGGTGCACGGCGCGGCTGGTCGCGGCGGATCTGGACGCCGACCGGCCGTGGTTCGCCACCCAGTACGTGCCCGGTCCTTCGCTGCACGACAAGGTCAACGACGACGGGCCGCTCGGGGCCGCCGAGCTCGCCTCGATCGGGGCCGCGCTGTCGGAGGGGCTCGTCGCGGTCCATGAGGCCGGGGTCGTGCACCGGGACCTGAAGCCGTCCAACATCCTGCTCTCCCCCAAGGGCCCGCGGATCATCGACTTCGGCATCGCCTGGGCGACGGGCGCTTCCACGCTGACGCATGTCGGCACGGCGGTCGGCTCCCCCGGGTTCCTCGCGCCGGAGCAGGTGCGGGGGGCGCTGGTCACCCCGGCCACCGACGTGTTCTCGCTGGGGGCCACGCTCGCCTACGCCTCGACCTCCGACTCGCCCTTCGGGCACGGCAGTTCCGAGGTGATGCTGTACCGGGTGGTGCACGAGGAGCCGCAGTTGCACGGGGTGCCGGACGCGCTGGCGCCGCTGGTGCGGGCCTGTCTGGCGAAGGACCCCGAGGAGCGGCCGAGCACGCTCGATCTCTCGCTGCGGCTGAAGGAGATCGCGACCCGCGAGGCCCAGGGGCTGGCGGACTCGCGTCCCCCGGTTCCGCGGGCGGCGGAGGCCGATCGTCCCACGGGACGGCTCTCCGAAGGCGGTTACCCGGAGCGCACCATGCGCCAGCCGGGCGGACCGGGCACCCCGCCGCCGCGGAACGGGGTGCCGTCCTCGCGCGGTTCGGTTCCGTCCCGGGGCGGGGCGCCCGCTCGCGGGGCCGGCGCCTCGCGCGGTGGCAGTGCGTCGTCGTCGCGGTCCGGGGCCCGGCCGGCGCCCGGTTCGCGCAACACCCGTCCCGGCACGGGCAGCCGGCCGGCGCCCCGCCGTGGGCGTCCGGGGCCGAGAACCACGGGGACCGGACGGCGGCCCGCCAACCCGCGGCTGCTGCGGCAGCGGCTGTTCGTCTTCGTCGTCGTGACGCTGTTCGTGGCGCTCGGCATCGCCGTCGTCCAGGGCTGCGAGGGCCCCGCGCGCGGACTGGGCGGGGACGGCGGCCGGGTCGTCCAGCACGAGCAGCAGCAGCCTGTGCGGCCGGAGGGCCGGGCGGGCCCCGGTTAGGGCTGTGGGCGGCCCGTCGCCACGGCGTAGAAGGCGACCGCTGCCGCGGCTCCCACGTTGAGGGAGTCGACGCCGTGGGACATCGGGATGCGGACCCATTCGTCGGCGGCGACCAGTGCCTGGGTGGAGAGGCCGTCGCCCTCGGCTCCGAGCATGAGGGCCACGCGGTCCATCCGGTGCGGGGCCGCCTCGTCGAGGCTGCGGGCCTTCTCGTCCGGGGTGAGGGCGAGGAGGGTGAGCCCGGCCTCGCGGACCGAGTCGAGGCTTTTCGGCCAGCTGTCCAGCCGGGCGTAGGGGACCGAGAAGACCGCGCCCATCGACACCTTCACGCTGCGGCGGTAGAGAGGGTCGGCGCAGTCCGGGGAGAGCAGGACGGCGTCCATGCCGAGGGCGGCCGCCGAGCGGAAGATCGCGCCGATGTTGGTGTGGTCGTTGACCGACTCCATGACGACGACCCGGCGGGCGGTCTGCAGGAGTTCGGCGGCGGTCGGCAGCGGCTTGCGCTGCATCGAGGCCAGCGCGCCGCGGTGGACGTGGTAGCCGGTGACGCGTTCGGCGAGCTCCGGGCTGACGGCGTAGACCGGCGCCGGGAGCTCGTCGATGACGTCGCGCATGACGTCGACCCACTTGGCGGAGAGCAGCATGGAGCGCATCTCGTACCCGGCGTTCTTGGCCCGGCGGATGACCTTCTCGCCCTCGGCGATGAACAGGCCCTCGGCGGGCTCGCGCTTGCGGCGCAGCTCGACGTCGGTCAGGCCGGTGTAGTCGCGCAGGCGCGGGTCGTCGGGGTCCTCAACGGTGATGAGATCGGCCACAGGGTGATACTGCCTTGTCCTGGGTGTGGTGCCAACGGCTCGGAACGGTTGTGTTACCCGCGGTTACTCGGAGGGCGTCACTCGGCCGTCCGCGCGCCGACGGCGACGACCGCGCCGACGACGATGACGGCCGGCGGCCTGACCTCCTGGTCGCGGACCGTGTCGGCGACCGTCGCGAGCGTCGCGTCGACCCGGCGCTGGGCGGCGGTCGTGCCCTCCTGGACGAGCGCGACCGGGGTGTCGGGCGACTTGCCGTGCGCGACGAGCGTCTCGGCGATCTTCCCGATCTTGTCGACGCCCATCAGGATCACCAGCGTGCCGGTGAGCTTCGCGAGGGACGCCCAGTCGACCAGGGAACGCTCGTCGTCGGGGGCGACATGGCCGCTGACCACGGTGAACTCATGGGCGACGCCCCGGTGGGTGACCGGGATGCCGGCCGCGCCCGGCACCGAGATCGAGCTGGAGATGCCCGGGACGACCGTGCAGGCGATGCCGGCCTCGGCCAGCGCCTGGAGCTCCTCCATGCCACGGCCGAACACATACGGGTCGCCGCCCTTGAGCCGGACGACCGACTTGCCCTGCTTGGCGTGCTCGATCAGCGCGTTGTTGATGGCCTCCTGCGCCATGTAACGGCCGTAGGGGATCTTCGCCGCGTCGATCACCTCGACGTGCGGCGGGAGTTCGGCGAGGAGGTCGCGCGGGCCGAGCCGGTCGGCGATGACGACGTCCGCCTCGGCGAGGAGGCGGCGGCCGCGGACGGTGATCAGGTCGGGGTCGCCGGGGCCGCCGCCGACCAGCGCGACGCCGGGGGTCCGGGTGCGGTGGTGGGGGGCGACCAGGGTGCCGTCGCGCAGGCCCTCGACGACCGCGTCGCGGATGGCCGCGGTGTGGCGGGGGTCGCGGCCGCGGGCGTCCGTGGTGAGGACGGCGACCGTGACGCCCTCGCTGTGGCCGGTCGCCGGGGTCCAGGCGGTGGCCGCGTCGGCGTCGTCGGAGCGGACGCACCAGACGCGACGGCGTTCGGCCTCGGCCGAGGCCGAGACGTTGGCCTCCGTGTCGCCGGTGGCGATCAGGGCGTACCAGGCGTCCGCGAGGTCGCCGTCGGCGTAGGGACGCCGCGACCAGGCGATCTCGCCCGCGTCCGCCATCGCCTCGACGGAGGGGGTGGCTTCGGGGGACACGAGGTGGATGTCCGCGCCCGCTGCGATCAGCGCGGGGAGGCGGCGCTGGGCGACCTGGCCGCCGCCGAGGACGACGACTCTGCGGCCGGTGAGGCGCAGGCCTACGGGGTAGGCGGGGTGTTCGGCCATGAGGTGCGGCTCCTCGAACGGGCAGAGGGTGGGCGCTGCGGCTCTGGAGCGGCCCTGACGTGCGGATTTTAGAGGTGGCTTCAGCGTACGGCGGGGCCGGGGGGCACGCAGGAGCGCATGCCCGCCGACCCCGGTGCCGTACTACTTCTCGGTGACCCCGGCCGAGTCGAACGTGGCCACCTCGTGCATCGCCCTGGCCGTGCTCTGCACCAGCGGCAGGGCCAGCAGCGCGCCGGTGCCCTCGCCGAGGCGGAGGTCGAGGTCGACCAGGGGGCGCAGGCCCAGCTTGTTCAGGGCGGCCACATGGCCCGGCTCGGCACTGCGGTGGCCCGCGATGCAGGCCGCGAGGACCTCGGGGGCGATCGCACGGGCCACCAGGGCGGCGGCGCCGGCGCTGACGCCGTCCAGGATGACGGGCGTGCGCAGCGAGGCCCCGCCGAGGAGCAGGCCGACCAGCGCCGCGTGCTCGAAGCCGCCGACCGCCGCCAGGACGCCGATCGGGTCGGCCGGGTCCGGCTGGTGGAGGTCCAGCGCGCGGCGGACGACCTCGGTCTTGCGGGCCAGCGTCTCGTCGTTGATGCCGGTGCCGCGGCCGGTGACCTCGCCCGGGTCGGCGCCCGTGAAGACCGAGATGAGGGCCGCGGACGCGGTCGTGTTGGCGATGCCCATCTCGCCGGTGAGCAGCGCCTTGTTGCCGGCCGCCACCAGGTCGCGGGCGGTCTCGATGCCGACCTCGATGGCCTGCTTGGCCTCCTCGCGGGTCATCGCGGGACCGGTGGTCATGTCGGACGTGCCCGCGCGGACCTTGCGGGGCAGCAGCCCGGGGGTGCCGGGCAGCTCGGCCGCGACGCCGACGTCCACCACGCAGACCTCGGCGCCCACCTGGGTCGCGAAGGCGTTGCAGACCGCTCCGCCGCCGAGGAAGTTGGCGACCATCTGGGCCGTCACCTCCTGCGGCCAGGGGGTGACGCCCTGGGCGTGCACACCGTGGTCGCCTGCGAAGATCGCGACGGCCGCGGGCTCCGGGATCGGCGGCGGGCACTGCCGGGACAAACCGGACAGCTGCGCGGAGATGATCTCCAGCATGCCGAGCGAGCCCGGCGGCTTCGTCATGCGCTTCTGCCGCTCCCAGGCCTCGCCGAGCGCCTTGGCGTCCAGCGGGCGGACGCTGGCGACGGTCTCGGCGAGCAGATCGTGCGGGTCCTCGCCGGGCAGGGCGCGACGGCCGTACGTCTCCTCGTGGACGACCCAGGACAGCGGGCGGCGCTTGGCCCAGCCCGCCTGCATCAGCTCGGGCTCGTCCGGGAACTCGTCGACGTAGCCGACGCACAGGTAGGCGACCACTTCGAGGTGGTCGGGCAGGCCCAGCGCGCGGACCATCTCCCGCTCGTCGAAGAAGCTGACCCAGCCGACGCCGAGGCCCTCGGCGCGGGCCGCGAGCCACAGGTTCTCGACCGCGAGCGCGGAGGAATACGGCGCCATCTGCGGCTGGGTGTGCCGGCCCAGGGTGTGCCGGCCGCCGCGGGTCGGATCGGCGGTGACGACGATGTTCACCGGGGTGTCGAGGATGGCCTCGATCTTCAGTTCCTTGAACTGCTTCGCCCGGCCCTTGGGCAGGGACTTCGCGTAGGCGTCGCGCTGCCGCATGGCCAGTTCGTGCATCGCGCGCCGGGTATCGGCCGAGCGGATGACGACGAAGTCCCAGGGCTGCGAGTGGCCGACGGAGGGCGCGTGGTGGGCCGCCTCCAGGACGCGCAGCAGCACCTCGTGCGGGATGGGGTCGCCGCGGAAGCCGTTGCGGATGTCCCGGCGTTCCCGCATGACCTTCAGGACCGCCTCGCGCTCGGCGTCGTCGTACGCGGGCGCGGCGGGGCCGGTGGACTCTCTGACTTCTTCCACGGCGGCCGGGGTCTCCTCCTGGTCGGCGGCCCTGGTCTCCAGGTCCTCCGGGCTCTGTGCGACATCGGCGTCGACGGCGGCGTCGGCGTCGGCGTCGGCGTCGGCGTCCACAGCGGAGCCGACCTCGGAGTCGACGACGTCGGGAGCGATGTCGGCCTGCTGCTCCGGGCCCGGGATCGCGACCGGCGCCACCTCCGGCAGGGCCGCCGCCTCCGCCTCCGCCTCCGCCTCGGGAGTCGGCTGCTGCTGCGTGGGGAGCACCAGCGGGTGCGGCGGGGTCGGGGCGAGGTGCGGAGTGGTGGGCACCGTGCCTTCGACCTGCACGAACTGGCCGAGGGGCTCCTCGGCCGCCACGGGCTCTTCGGCCGCCATGGGCTCCTCGGCCGGCGGCTGCTCGACCAGCGGCTCCGGGGCGGCCGGCTGGTCCGGCTGGGGGTCCGGGGTGACGGCGGGGGGCAGAACTTCCGCGCCGGGCGCCTCGATGGGGGCCTCGACATGCGGCTCGGCATGCGGCTCGGCATGCGGCTCGACGTGCGCCTCGGGGGCGGGTTCTGCGGGCTGGAGGGGCTCCGGGGGCAAGTCGCTTTGAGGCAGAGGCTGTTGGGGCAGCAGCTCCTGCTGCGGCTGCGGGGCCGGGACTGCGTCCGCGAGGGGTGCCGGCAGGGGCTCGGGGGCCACGAAGGGCGCCTCGACGGGCATCTCCACCGCTTCCGCCGTCTCCGGCATCACGGTCGGGGGCTCCGGCTGCGGCTCGGGTTCCGGTTCCGGTTCCGGTGCCATGAGGACCACGGCGGGGGTCGGCTCCGGCTCGGGCTGGACGTCCGGGATCGGCTGGACGACGAGTTCCGGCTCGGGCTCCGGTTCCGGCTGCTGGGGAGCGGCCTCGACGAACTGGACGGCTTCGGGGGCGGCGGCCTCGACGAACTGGACGGCTTCGGGGGCGGCGGGCTCGGCGACGACGGCCACGGGGGCGGTCGGTTCCATCACGGGCTGCGCGGGCGGCTCCGGGGTGGCCATCGCCTCGGGAACGACGTCGACGACCGGAATCGCCTCCGCCGCGGGCTCCTCGGCGACCTGCTCCTGAGGCTGCGGCTGCGGCTCCTCGGGGACCTCCAGCACCTCCTCCGGTGCCGCCTCCGTGGTCTCGACTGCCTCGATCAGCTCGACCGCCTCGACCACCTCGGCCGGGGCAGGCTCGATCACCTGCACGGCCTCCGGGGCTTCCGGTGCCTGCGGGGTGTCCGTCGGCGCTGCGGGGGTCGGCGCTGCCGGGACCTCCGCCGGCTGGTCCGCACCGGGGACGGGCACCTCGGCCATGAGCGGTCCGGGGTCCGCGACCGGAGCTTCGGGAGTCTCCTCAGCCTCCGCCATCATCGCGGCGCCGAGCAACTGACCGGGGTCGACGACTCCGTAGGGGGCGGCTGCCACGGGTTCGGGCGGGGTCGGCGCGCCGTACGCGTCGTCCTGGCCCTGTGGGGCGGTCGCGGCGATCGCCTCCGTCGCCTCGGTCGCCACGCGGGCCACCACGGCCTGGGCCACGTCCACCGGCTGGGCCGGCGCCGGAGCAACCGTTTCCGCGGTCGCCACCCCGGAGGCGACCGGCCCCTGGACCGTGGTCTGCGCCGTGGCCTGTGCGGCGCCCCAGGGCGACGCGCCCTGCGGGGGCATCTCGCGCAGTGCCGACACATCGAGGTACTCGGGGCCGGACGCGGGCGCGGCGGGCTGGCGTACCGGCGCGTCCGCGGGGCCGCGGTCGGCCAGGGAGCGGACCGGGCTGGCGGAGGCGTCGGGGATCGGCGGGCCCAGGTGCAGCGGGCGGCGCGGGGCCGCCTGGGGCGCCGACGGGCTGGGCAGGCGGACGGCGCTGAGGTCGACCGAGCCGCTGTCGCGGCCCGCCGTCTCGTGCGGGCCCGGCTCGTGCACCACCGTCTCGACCACCGGTTCGGGCGCGGGCGGCGCCACCTCGTTGCCCCAGGCGCTCTGCGCGCCCGGCAGCAGCAACAGGTCTTCGTCCTCGGCGGTGGTGTCGGAGAGGTAGGTGTACGCACCGTGCGCGGGGGCGCCCGGCTGCTCCACCATGCCTGCGCTCTCCGGCAGCCCCTCGGCCGGGACCTGGCCGGTGTCGGTCATGCGTAACCCCTCGCCCATCGGTTAGTGCTCCTACGACCCGCTCACCCGGAGCGGCGCACCGACCGCCCCGTAGTGAAGAACGAGCGTCCGTGCCCAGCGGCACGAACGACCCGCCCGAAAAAGCGACAAAGCCATTCAGTGGCATTGTCCCGGCCGTCGTCGCGTCGCGACAGCTTGATCCGCGACGCTCCGCTGTGGACTGCGCCACGTTGCGCGCCCTCCGGTACTGCCGTACCACACGTAGCCCAAAAGGGATGTGTTTTCCGGACATTGACCGACGAAGTGCCGGGCGAACGGAAGCGGTACGACGATCGGCCAGCCTACCGCGCGCGGTACGACAACAGGATCACGGGGAGGCGAACCGGGTCACGCCGTGCGGTCCGGGAGAGCGCCGCTGAGCAGGAACGCGACGCTGCGTTCCGTCTCCGTCCAGGCCCGTGTGTCGAGTTCGACGGACTGGACGAGCGCGCATTCGACTCGGTAGCCGTGCTCGGACAGGTCGCGGCCCACGCGTTCGGCGGCGTCGCGGGTGGCCGCGTGGGCGACGATGCGCTGCGGGCGGCGGTCGGCGACCGCGGAGACCACGGCCGCTCCCCCGCCGCCGACCCGGACGACGTCCGGTTCGGGCAGGTTCTCCAGCACGTGCGGGGCGGCGCCGCGGACGATCTGGAGCTGGACGCCGTAGCGGCGCGCGGCGGCGTCGGTGCGGGCGCACGCCTCCAGCTGCCGGTCGACGGCGATCACGGCGGCGCCCGCCCGCGCGGCCTCGGTGGCGAAGGCGCCGCTGCCGCAGCCGATGTCCCAGACGAGATCGCCGACGCGCGGGCCGAGACGGGCGAGTTGGGCGGCGCGCAGCAGCTCCGACTCGCCCTCGCCGAGGCCGCCGCCGTAGGCCTCGGCGGGCAGGGCCCAGCCGCGCGGGCCGGTGTCCGGGGCGCGGCCGGCGATCCAGCCGGTGTCGCCGGAGACGACCGGCCCGGTGGGGCCGCCGATGACGATGACGACGTTGGGGTCGCGCCAGATGTGGTCGGCGGCCTTGTCGGAGGTGGTGATCCTGACCTGTTCGCGGGTGGTGCCGAGTTCCTCGCAGACCACGAAGGTGCGGTGCACGCCCTCCATGAGCAGGCCGAGCTCCGCCGGTCCGGCGCCCGGGGAGGTGAGGACGGCGACCTTGGTGTGGGCGCGGCACACGTTGACCGCGCGACGCAGGGTGCGTCGGTGGGCGACGACCACCTGGGCGTCGTCCCAGGGCATGCCGGCCCGGGCGAAGGCCGCGGCGACGGCGGAGACGGCCGGGACGACCTCCACCTCCAGGCCGAACTCGGGTGCGCGCAGGGTCCGCACGACGCCGAAGAAGCCCGGGTCGCCGTCGGCGACGACGACGGCGGTGCCGCGGTGGCCGGCGATGCGGCGGGCGGCGAGGGAGACGCTGCCGAGCCGGATGCGTTCCGCGCCGGGCGGGACCTCGGGCAGCGTCAGATGGTGGGCGGCTCCGGCCACGAGGGTGGCGGCGCCCAGGGCGGAGCGGGCCGCGGCGGTCAGCGGCGAGCCGTCCCAGCCGATCACCGTGACGCGGTCGGCCATCGTCGTCAGTCCCCCCGGGGGTTCACGCAGGTAGCGGGCTCCGTGAGGGTACCTGGTCGGCAGGTCCGGGCAAGGGCCCCGGCGCCGGGCCCCGGGTCAGTTCCAGTCGGTGTAGGACGTGAAGCCGCCGCTCTCCGCGAAGTGCTCGCCGGCGCCCTCGACGTCCTCCGGGAGGAGGCTCCAGACGATGTAGTCGGTGCGCACCTCGTTCCAGGTGCCGTCCTCGGCGCGGGCGCGCGCTATGCACGCGTTGCGCAGGACGCCCTCGCTGATGCACCCGATCTTCTGTGCGACCTGCTGGGAGGCGGTGTTGTCGGCGGCAGTGCGCAGCTCGACGCGCTCGAACTTCTGGTCGGTGAACAGCCACTGGGCGGTGGCCAGCGCCGCCTCAGAGGCGTAGCCCTCGCCGCGCGCCCAGGGGGCGATGATGTACGACATCTCGGTGGAGCGGACGTGCCAGTTGGTCTTGGCCAGCTGGACGACGCCGACCAGGCGCTGGGTGAGGAACTCGGTGACGGCGAGGTCGAGGCCGCGGCCGGAGATGCGTTCGGCGGGCGCGCGCTCGGTGATCCAGCGGCGGGCGGCCGCCCGGTCGTAGGGCTGGGGCACGGCGGTCCAGGCCGCGACCTGCTCGTCGTTCATCATGTCGGCCAGCGCGGGCACGTCGTCCTCGTCGAGGGGGCGCAAGCCCAACCGCTCCGTGCTGATGGAGATGGTGGGGAAGGTGCTTGTCATGCGCCGCTCCGTAACCTTCGAAATCTCGGATGAGACCTGCCGGCCCGTCAGGGCTCGCTGAACTGCCCAGCATGCAGCATGTCGGCGCGGAACCACACCACGGGGTCCGCACCGAGTGAAGTGCGGACCCCGGGCGTGAGGCGGGTCCCCCGGACGGTCACGGGGTTCAGAACGAGGGGATGACCGAGCCGTCGTACGTGTCCTGGATGAACTTCTTGACCTCGGCGGAGGTGAGCAGCTCGGCGAGCTTCTGCACCCGCGGGTCGTCCTCGTTGCCGTCCTTGACCGCGAGGAAGTTGCCGTACGGGTTGTCCGTGGCGGACTCCAGGACGAGGGCGTCCGACGCGGGCTTCAGTTCGGCCTCGATCGCGTAGTTGCCGTTGATGACGGCGGCGTCCACGTCGTCCAGGGAGCGCGGGGTCTGGGCCGCCTCCAGCTCCTTGAACTCGAACTTCTTGGGGTTGGCGGTGATGTCCGCGGGGGTCGCGTCGTTGCCCACGCCGTCCTTGAGGGTGATGAGCTTGTTCGCGGCGAGCAGCTTGAGGGCGCGGGCCTCGTTGACGCTGTCGTTCGGGACGGCGATCGTCGCGCCGCTCTTCAGCGCGTCGGCGCTCTTGACCTTGTGGGAGTAGAGGCCGAGCGGCTCCAGGTGGACCGTGACGACGGGCACGATGTGGGTGCCGTTCTTCTTGTTGAAGTCGTCGAGGTACGGCTGGTTCTGGAAGTAGTTGGCGTCGACCGAGCCGTCCTCCGTCGCCGTGTTCGGCGTGACGTAGTCGGTGAACTCCTTGACCTCCAGGTCGAGTCCCGCCTTCTTCGCGAGGTTGTCCTTGACGAAGTTCAGGATCTCGGCGTGCGGGGTCGGACTCGCGGCGACGACCAGCGGGCCGCTGGTGTCGGAGGCGGAGGCGGAGTCCTTGTCCGAGCCGCAGGCGCTGAGTCCGAGGGTGAGGGCTCCGGCGGCGAGGACGGCGGTGGTGATCTTGGCGGTGTTACGCACGAAAAGTGCCTTTCCTGAGGTGGTGCGTCCCCGCGGTGGGTGGGCGGGGAGTCTGGGAGGGGGGTGTCTCGGGGGTGCGCCTGGGGGCCCGGGGCGGGCTCAGGCGACCTTGCTCACGTCGGCCGCCGCGGGCTCCTTGGCCTTCAGGAGGCGGAGCTTCGGGGCGGCGCCGGAGCTGCCGCCGCGGCGGTGCAGGGAGCGGGCCGCGTAGTCGCCGGCGAACTGGATGAGCGAGATGACGACGGCGAGGATCGCCACCGTGATCCACATCAGCTCGGTCTCGAAGCGCTGGTAGCCGTAGCGGATGGCGATGTCGCCGAGGCCGCCGGCGCCGACCGTCCCGGCCATGGCGGAGTAGCCGATGAGCGCGACGATCGTGGTCGTGGTGCCGGCGATGAGCGAGGGCAGGGACTCGGGGACGAGGACCTTGCGGACGATCGTCCAGGTGTTGCCGCCCATCGACTGCACGGCCTCGACGAGCCCGCCGTCCACTTCGCGGACGGCCGTCTCGACCAGGCGGGCGAAGAACGGGATGGCCCCGATGGCGAGCGGCACGATCGCGGCGTCACGGCCGATGGTCGTCCCGGTGATGGTGCGGGTGAAGTTCATCAGCGCGACCATCAGGATGATGAACGGCATCGAGCGGGCGATGTTCACGGTCTGCCCGATCACCTTGTTGGCGACGGTATTCTGCAGCAGGCCGCCGCGGTCGGTCAGGACCAGCAGGATGCCGAGCGGGAGGCCGCCGACGACGGCGATCAGCGTGGACCAGCCGACCATGTAGAGGGTGTCCCAACACGCCTGGGACAGCAGGGGCTGCATTTCGGACCAGGTCACTTGGCACCTTCGTTCACCAGCAGGGACTCGCCCACGACGTCGATCTGCAGGCCCTGTTCGCGCAGGAAGCCGATCGGCACGACGTTGTCCTCGTAGCGGCCGGGCAGTTCGATGCGCATCCGGCCGACCTGGAGGCCGCCGACGGTGTCGATGGCCGCGCCGAGGATCGAGATGTCGATGTTGTAGGTGCGCGACAGCTGGGAGATGACGGGCTGGGTGGCGGCCTCGCCGTGGAAGGTGACGTCGATGACCGTGCGGTCGGCTCCGGTGGCCTCGCCGCCGACCGGGAAGAGGGCGGCGGCCAGTTCGGAGCCGGGGGTGGCGAGCAGTTCGCTGACCGTGCCGGACTCGACGACGTGGCCGTTCTCCATGAGCGCGGCGGAGTCGCAGATCGACTTCACCACGTCCATCTCGTGGGTGATGAGCAGCACGGTCAGGCCCAGCTGCCGGTTCAGGTCGCGCAGCAGCTGGAGGATGGAGCGGGTGGTCTCCGGGTCGAGGGCGCTGGTGGCCTCGTCGGAGAGCAGCACCTTCGGGTCGCCGGCCAGGGCGCGGGCGATGCCGACGCGCTGCTTCTGACCGCCGGAGAGCTGGGCGGGGTAGGACTTCGCCTTGTCGGCGAGGCCGACCAGGTCGAGCAGCCCCAGCGCCTTGCGGGAACGTTCCTTCCCAGAGACGCCAAGGATCTCCAGGGGCAGTTCGACGTTGTCCTGCACGGTCCGCGAGGACAGCAGGTTGAAGTGCTGGAAGACCATGCCGATCCGGCTGCGCGCCTCCCGCAGCTCCTTGCCGGCCCGCGGTCCGCGCCCGGCGAGCGCGGTGAGGTCCTGGCCGGCGACGGTGACCGTGCCGGCCGTGGGGCGTTCCAGGAGGTTGATGCAGCGGATGAGCGAGGACTTGCCGGCGCCGGACTGGCCGATGACGCCGTACACCTCGCCTTCGCGGACGTGCAGGTCGACGCCGTCGAGGGCGGTGACCGCACGGCCGCGCGAGCGGTAGACCTTGGTCAGGCCCGTGGTGGTGATCACGTGGATTTCCGTCACTGTCGAGTGCGCGGGCGTGGGTGTGCCCGGGCGCACGGGTGCAGGCTGTCAGGGACGCGACACGGTTCTCGCTGTGGCGGGGAACCGGGGAGAAACATGTGCGCGGGGCGCGGCTCGGGTCGCGTACGGCTCGGACACGGCGTACGGACCTGCCACGGCGTCTCGCTTCGGGGCGCGAGCTCGGGTGGTGCGGGGGCCCTCTAGAAGGCGCACATTCGACACATACAACGAGCACCGGGCGTCATGGTCGCCTCGGTCGCAAGGGTGCGGCTGCTCGTCGTGGTCATGAGCATCAGTAAAGCAGAAGTACGGTCCTGACAAAGACTGCGCTGTCCGGATGCTGGACAGCCGTGGACGGTCCGCGGACACCCCTCAGCCGCGTACGGAGATCTCCACTCCCCCGTCGGTGACCAGCGCCGACAAGGCCGAGAGGTCGTTCACCACCAGGTCGGCGACGAGCTCGTGGGCCTGGTGGGTTGTGGCCAACGCCACGGTGGTCATGCCCGCGGCGCGACCGGCCGCCAGGCCCGCCGGAGCGTCCTCGAAGACGACGCAGTGCGCCGGGTCGACGCCGAGTGCGCGGGCGGCGAGCAGATAGGGCTCGGGGTGGGGCTTGCCGTGGGTGATGTCGTCGGCGGTGACCAGCGTCTTGGGCCGGATGCCGACCGCTTCGAGGCGGGCTTCGCCCAGCCGCCGGGTGGCGGAGGTGACGACGGCCCAGCGGTCGGCGGGAAGGGCGTCGAGGAAGGCCCGGGTGCCGGGGAGGAGTTCGACTCCGCCGCCCGGCACGTCGTCCACCTCCAGCTGTTCGACGCGGGCGACGGCCGCCTCGACGAGGTCGGCGGGCAGCAGGTCGGCGACTATCTCCGCGGCGGGACGGCCGTGCAGCTCGATCCGCGCGAAGTCCTCGGCGGTGATCCCGTACTCGGCCGCCCACCGGTTCCAGCAGCGCTGGACCGAGGCGAGGGTGGAGACGAGGGTGCCGTCGTTGTCGAAGAGAAGGGCCTGTGCGGTGATCGTCCGAGTCGTCATGGTCCAGACCCTACGTCGGGCCGCGGGGCCGATCGCGAGGCGCCGGATACGCCGTATTAAGGTCGCTGCATGCTTGATGCACTGACGCTGGCGACCGGCGTCGCCGCGTTGCTGCTCGCCGCCTGGTGCGGCTGGGCCGCCTACCGTGACCAGCCGACGAAGGACTGGCACTTCATCGGGATGGCCGTGGTCACGGCGCTGACCGTGGTCCAGCTGGTGATCGGGATCGTGCAGCTGGCGCGGGGCGAGGAGCCCGAGCAGGGCACGACCATCTTCGTGGCGTATCTGCTGGGGGCGTCCTCGTGTGTTCCGGCGGCGGGGTTCATGTCGCTGGCCGAGCGGACCCGCTGGGGTTCGGTGACGGTCGCGGCGGGCGCCGTGGTGCTCGCCGTGCTCGAGGTGCGGCTCTTCGACATCTGGGGAGGCTGACATGACGGCGACACAGGAGAAGCCGGCCCGGCTCATCAGCGGGCCCGGGATGCTGCTGGTGTGGTTCTACGGGGTCATGGTGGTCGGGGCCGTGTCGCGGTCGGCGTACCAGATCGCGACGGAGTTCGACCGGGCTCCGCTGGCGTACTCGCTGTCGGCGTTGGCCGGCGTGGTGTACGCCTTCATCACGTACTCGCTGGTGCGGGGCGGCGAGACGGCCCGCAGGGCGGCGCGGTTCTGCTGCGCCGCCGAACTCGCGGGCGTACTGATCGTCGGCACGTGGACGCTGGTGGAGCCGTCCGCCTTCCCCGACACGACCGTGTGGTCGGAGTACGGGGTGGGGTACGTGTTCATTCCCGTGCTGCTGCCGCTGTCGGCCCTGTACTGGCTGCGGAAGTCCCGCACGGCCACGCCCCCCACGACCGCTACGCGGTAGCCGCGTACTCCCCCGCCTGCTTCTCCAGGACGATCATCGGCACGCCGTCGGCGCCCTCGGAGGTGCCGACGGTCTCGTAGCCGACGCGGCGGTAGAGGCGGAGGCTGCCCTCGCTGCGGTGGCCGGTGAAGAGGCGGAACTTCTTGGCGCCGCGCTCCTCGGCCAGCGCCTCCTCGGCCGCGCGCAGCAGCCGGGCGCCGATGCCGTGGCCCTGGAGCCGCGGGTGGACGCAGAGTTTGCCGATGGCCGCCGCGCCGTCCTCCGTGAGGTTGCCGCGTACCGAGCCCACCACCTCGTCGCCCAGCCGGGCCACGAAGACGCAGTCGGTGGTGAGCTCCTGCCGGACCGAGTCGAGGCTCTGGACGAGCGGGGCGATGCGGTAGTTGCCGTACAGCGCGGCTTCGCTCTGGAAGCAGAGGTACTGCAACCTGAAGATCTGCTCGGTGTCCTGCTCGCTCGCCACCGAGATGGTCACGCTCATGCCCATGTGCGCACGCCTCCCGCTCACCTGATCGCCTGTGGTCCTTCACTCCTATCCCCGCACTTCACCGGCCGCAACCTCCGGAGTCAGCAAACGTCGCAGACATCCCAGACATCTGGAGCGTTCCGGGCCGAGACTGCCCTGTGAGATACCCAACTCCCCCGCGATCTCCCGGTAGGTGAGGTCCTCCGGCGAGAGCAGGGCCTGGAGCAGTCGGGAGCAGCGACCGGGCAGCCGGTGCACGGCCTCGCGCAGGGCGCGATGGCGGGCCGCGGTGAGGACGAGTTGCTCCGGGCCGCGGTCGGCGTCGTCGGCCGGGTCGCTCGCGTAGGACTGTTCGCGGCGGGTGGTCCGGCGGGTGCGGCGGACCTCGGCGCGGACGGCCCGGCGCAGCCAGCCCTGGGGGTCGAGGGGCGGGCCCTCGGCGGCGAGGTGCTCCAGCAGCCGGAGCCAGACCGCCTGTTCCAGGTCGCCGGGTTCGGTGCCGGTGGCATGGGCCTCGGCGGAGGCCTCCGCGCTGAGCAGCGGGCGCAGGGCGGTGAGAAGGTCGGACGTCATATGCCGAACGATGCGGCCGCCCGGGCGGCTGGTTGCCCGGGCGGCCGACTGTCACTCCAACGAGGACTCAGCCGTTGACGAAGTCCGCGCGAGCCAGCAGTCCGGTGTCCGGGTTGTCCGTGAAGACGCCGTCGATGCCGGTCGCGAAGTAGGTGCGGAAGACGCTGAGGGAGTCGCCGTAGCCGTCCGCGTCCGTGCCCTTGCGGAAGTCCGGGGGCAGGAAGGGGTTCTCGTTGCGCATGGTGTACGGGTGCAGGACCAGGCCGACCGCGTGGGCGTCCTTCACCAGGGTGGTCGGGGTGGTGAGGTTGCCGCTCGCGTCCTTCGGGATGACCAGGTCGAGGGTCGGGCCGATGCCGCTCGCGTAGCCCGCGATCTCGCGCAGACCGGCCCGGGTGACGAGGTCGGTGACCGTGCGCGGGTCGCCCGTCTCGACGAAGTCCCAGGGGCGGGTGCCGGCGGCCGACAGCAGGACCACCAGGGGGTTGTCGACCAGCTTGTTCAGGCGCTGGATGCTGGTCGGCTCGAAGGACTGGACGACGACCGGCGAGTTCTTCCTGTCCTTGCCGTACTTGTGCAGCAGCTTGGCGATCCGCTCCTCCAGGCCCAGGCCCAGCTTGCGGAAGTAGGTGGGGTGCTTGGCCTCGGGGTAGATCCAGACCTGCTTGCCGCGCTTACGGGTCTGCTCGTCCTGCCACTTGAGGACTTCCTCGAAGGTGGGGATCTCCCAGCGACCGTTGTAGAGCGTGTTGTGCGGGCGGTAGTCCGGGATGCGCTCGACCGCGCGCAGGGTCTTGAGCTCGGCGAGCGTGAAGTCCTCGGTGAACCAGCCGGTGAGGGAGACGCCGTCGAGCAGCTTGGTCGTCCGGCGGTTCGCGAACTCGGGGTGGTCGGCGACGTTCGTCGTGCCGCCGATCTCCGGCTCGTGCCGGCAGACCAGGTGGCCGTCCTTGGTGGGGACGAGGTCACCGGCCTCGACGATGTCGGCGCCCAGGTCGAGGGCGAGCTGGTAGGAGCCGAGGGTGTGCTCGGGGCGATAGCCGCTGGCGCCGCGGTGCCCGATGATCGTCGGGACGGGCAGGCTCTTGAGGCCGCCGCCTCCGCCGTGCCGGGCGTCGGCGGCTCTCGCCGTGCCCGACAGACCGAGGACTCCTCCCGCACCGAGCACGGCCGCGCCGAGCAGCGCCCGCCGTCCGGTTCCGCTCACGCTCGCCTGATGGTTCGACTCCTGCGTGTCCTGCGTTCCCATGAGGGGCCTCCTGCCGTCGGCTCGTCCGTGCGCGCCGATCGTAGGGGCGTGGACATGACCGTCGGGAGACCTCGGTCCGAACACGCGGGTGACGGTGGATGGCTTGTGCAGCACGGCGATCTGACGTGGCGTCGGAAGTGGCGTGGGATGCGGCCGGATGTGGCCGATTACGGCTTGATGCGGCTCGTTGCGGCTCGTTGCGGCGGATTGAACGGGTTCGGGGCGGGAAGCCGGGCAGTGAGCAGTCGGTTACGCGCACCGCCTCGCAGGGTTCCGCGCAGGTGTCGGGCGGGCGACGATACGGCCGTACAGGTAAACGTAGGTCAACAGTGCGTAAGACCTGAGTGACCCGATGTGCGCCACGCCCTCGGCCGCGAGTATCGTCCTCACCTGCACATACTCATACCGTTTTCCCTTGACATCGGAGGGCTCGTTGTCCCGCTTCGCGCTGATCAAGACAGTGCTCGGTCCGGTCATGCGCCTGATGTTCCGCCCCCGGGTCGAGGGCGCGGAGCACATCCCCGGCGACGGCCCGGTCATCCTGGCCGGCAACCACCTCACGTTCATCGACTCGATGATCCTGCCGCTCGTGTGCGACCGGCAGGTCTTCTTCATCGGCAAGGACGAGTACGTCACCGGCAAGAGCCTCAAGGGCCGGGTCATGGCCTGGTTCTTCATCGGGGTCGGCATGATCCCCGTCGACCGCGACGGCGGGCGCGGCGGTGTCGCCGCCCTGATGACCGGCCGCCGGGTGCTGGAGGAGGGGAAGGTCTTCGGGATCTACCCCGAGGGCACCCGGTCGCCCGACGGCCGGCTGTACCGGGGCCGTACCGGCATCGCGCGGCTGACGCTGATGACCGGCGCGCCGGTGGTTCCCTTCGCGATGATCGGCACGGACAAGTTGCAGCCGGGGGGTGCGGGGATGCCCCGCCCGGGGCGGGTCACCGTTCGGTTCGGCGAGGCGATGGAGTTCTCCCGGTACGAGGGGATGGACCGGGATCGGTATGTGCTGCGGGCTGTGACGGACTCGGTGATGACCGAGGTCATGCGGTTGTCGGGGCAGGAGTATGTGGATATGTACGCGACGAAGGCGAAAGCCGCGTAGGCCTCCGGCGGTCGGGCGGTTTTCGGTGCGGGTGCGTTGTCGGGTGCGGATGCGTTGGGGCTGGTCGCGCCCACGCGGCGGAGCCGCACATCGAAACAGCCCCGCGCCCCTAGGTTGCGACCCTTACCCGGCGTTGTCCAGGCGCTGCTCCCTGAGCAGGAACCAGGCTGCGAGTGCCGTGGCCAGCAGGACTGCTGCGCCTGTGCCTGATGCCAGCGCCAGGCCGTCCACGAAGGCTTCTCGGGCCGAGGTCAGCATGGATTCGGCTGCCGGGGGCGACATGTGGCCTGCTGCCTCCGCCGCTCCGCCCAGTGATTCGTGGGCGCTCTCCGGTGTGCCCGTCGGGGACGGGAAGCCTCGGTAGACGCCTGTCACGATCGAGCCGAGTACGGCGATGCCGAGGGCCGCGCCCAGCTCGTACGCCGTCTCGGAGACCGCCGAGGCCGCTCCCGCCTGTTCCTTGGGGACCGACGACAGGATGACGTCGGAGGTCACCGTGAAGGAGAAGCCGGCGCCGATGCCGACCGCCAGCAGGGCCGCTCCCAGGATCGGATAGCCGGTCGTCGCGTCGATCGTCGTCAGCGCGGCCAGGGCCAGGCCGATGGCCGCGAGGCCGCCGGAGACCACGGCTCGTACCGAGTAGCGGCGGGCCATGCGGCCCGCGATCAGGCCGGCCGCCACCGCGCCCACGGCCGCGGGGAGTTCGGCCAGGCCGGCTTCCAGCGGCCTTCTGCCCTGGACCAACTGCAGGTACTGGGAGAGGAAGAACACCAGGCCGGACATGCCGAGCACGGTCAGCATGTCGGCCAGTACCGCGCCGCTGAAGCCGGGCCGGCGGAACAGGCGCATGTCCAGCAGTGGCTTGGGCAGGGTGAGCTGGCGGCGGACGAAGCCGTGCAGCGCGACCGCGCCCAGCAGACCCGCCGTCAGCGGTTCCCAGGTCAGGCCGTGACTGGCGGCCTCCTTCACCGCGTAGACGACGGCGATCATGCCGACCAGCGAGAAGACCACGCTGAGCAGGTCCCAGGGGCCTGGGTCGGGGTTCTTGGACTCGGGCAGCGTCTTCAGGCCGACGACGACGAGCACGACCATCACCGGCAGGTTGATGAGGAAGACCGAGCCCCACCAGAAGTGTTCGAGGAGGAAGCCGCCCACGATCGGGCCGACCGCGGCGCCGGCGGAGGCGGTCGCGCCCCAGATGCCGACGGCGAGGCTGCGCTCGCGCGGGTCGTGGAAGAGGTTGCGGATCAGGGCGAGGGTGGCGGGCATCAGGGTCGCGCCCGCCACGCCCAGCAGGGCCCGGGCCGCGATCATCGTCTCCGGGGTCGTGGCATAGGCGTTGAGGACCGATATCAGGCCGAACGCGGTGGCGCCGACGAGCAGGATCCGCTTGCGGCCGATGCGGTCGCCGAGGCTGCCCATCGAGACGAGCAGGCCGGCGATGACGAACGAGTAGACGTCGCCGATCCACAGGAGCTGGGTGCCGGAGGGGGCCAGGTCCTCGCTGATGTAGGGGGTCGCGAGACCGAGGACGGTCGCGTCGACGGCCACCAGCAGCACGGCGAGCACGAGGACGGAGAGCGCGATCCAGCGATCCGGGCGCTTCACCGCCTCGGTCGTGGTCGCCGGCTGCAGGGCGCTGGTCATGATTCCTCTCTCCGCTGTGCCGAAGGTCGTAGCGCACCGCCGAGCAGCAGCTCGACGATCATGTGGGTGAAGTCCTTGGGGGCGACCCTGCCTTCCGTGACCGCCCAGGCACCGGAGGCCAGCAGGCCGTAGAGCGCCTCGGTGAGCCAGGCCGGGGTGAGGTCGATGCGGAACTCGCCGTCGGCCTGGCCGCGCCGGAACAGGGCCGCGATGCGGTCGTCGATCCGCGTCCAGCCCTGGTGCTGGTCGTCCTCGAAGAGCTGGTTCTCGGTGTAGAGGAAGGCGAGCAGGGCGGCGGCCGGCTCCACCTCGCGGACGAGTCGGCGTACGGCGTCGGCGGCCGGGCCCTCCGCCAGCCGGGCCCGGTCCAGGGCGCTCTCGCACTCCGCTATGCCGAGCGCCTCCAGGGCGCGGACCAGCGCGTCGCGTCCGGCGAAGTGACGGTGCAGGGTGGCGCGGCTGATCCCGGCCGCCTTGGCGACCTCGTCCATCGTGGCGGTGGGTCTGCGGGTCAGCAGGGCGGCGGCGCTGCGGAGTACGTGGTCACGATCGACAGCCATGAGACAAGAATAGCCCAGGTGAGACATTCATGTCTCATCACGGGCACGCGGGGCTCACCATCGGCAGGTCGTACCCGGTTTTTCTCAGTGCCAGGGCAGGCTGCCGCGCCGCTCCCAGTACGCTCGCGGGTCCTCCGCGAGCCCGGCCAGCCGGTCCAGCTGGTCGTCGTCGAGATCGACGACGGCGGCGTGCAGGTTGGAGGCGAGCTGGGCGGCGGTCGCGGCGCCGGAGAGGACGACGCCGGCCCACGGGCGGCGCAGGATCACGGCGAGGGCGACGGCGTCACAGCCGAGGGAGGTCTCGCCCGCCACGGCCTTCAGCACGTCCGGCGCGTGCGGCGCCGCGAGCCGCCCGTTGGCCATGCCCTCCTTCACGATCACCGTGAGCCCGGCGTCATGGGCCTCGGCGAGCGCCGGTCCGGCCGAGGTCTCCAGCGCGTTGTACGTCGACTGGACGGTGCGGAAGAGGGGCTCGCCGTCGACCGTCACGGCGAGGGCGGCGCGGATGGCGTCGGCCTGGGCGGGGCCGCTCGTGGAGAAGCCGACGGTGAGGCCCTGGGCGGCGGCTTCCGCCAGCCTCGCGTGGAGCTCCTTGTCGGTGAGGGCGGGGCTGTCCGGGGTCACCGAGTGGATCTGGTAGAGGTCGAGGCGGGCGCCGAGCAGTTCGGCCGACTCGGCGCGCTGACGCTCGTACGTCGCCAGGCTGTGGTCCTTGACCTCGTGCTTCTCCGCGTCCGTCGTCCAGTCGGCGGTGTAGGTGTAGCCCCATTTGCTGCCGACGACGATGTCGTCGACGTCGGGGCGGGCCTTCAGCCAGTCGGCGAGGAACTCCTCCGAGCGGCCGTAGGAGCGCGCCGCGTCGAAGTAGCGGACGCCCTGGGCGTAGGCGGCGTCGAGGAGTTCGTGGGTGCGGGTGCGCAGCGAATCGACCCTGCGGTCCGCTCCCAGGTCGTCGTCCCGGCCGAGGTTGATGTAGCCGGGGCGGCCTACTGCGGCGAGGCCGAAGCCGATGTGACAGGTGGGGGTGGTTGCCGCTGCCAGGCGGGCGAAGGGCATCGCGGGCTCCGTTCGGTCGGCTGTCGACCAACGTAACCCGCGATGGCCTTCGCTTCAGAGCTCGGGTTGTGCGGTGGTTCGGCGGGTGCGGGTGCGTAGTGGCTGGTCGCGCAGTTGCCCGCGCCCCTTTGAGGCGCTGCCCTCAGGCCTTCTTGGCAGTTGCCCATTCGTGCTGGGCCGCCACGTTTGCCTTCACCTCTGCCAGTTGGGTCGCGACCGCGCTCGGGGCCGTGCCGCCTCGGGCGTTGCGGGAGGCCAGGGCGCCCTGGACGTTGAGGACCGTGCGGACCTCGGGGGTGAGGTGCGCGGAGATCTTGGCGAACTGGTCGTCGGTCAGTTCGTCCAGTTCCTTGCCCTCGGCCTCCGCCGCCTTGACGCACTCGCCGGCCACCTCGTGCGCGACGCGGAACGGCACGCCCTGCCTGACCAGCCACTCGGCGATGTCGGTGGCGAGCGAGAAGCCGGCCGGGGCCAGTTCCGCCATGCGCTCGCGGTGGACGGTGAGGGTGGCCATCATGCCGGTGAAGGCGGGGAGCAGGACCTCGAGCTGGTCGCAGGAGTCGAAGACCGGCTCCTTGTCCTCCTGGAGGTCGCGGTTGTAGGCCAGGGGAAGGGCCTTGAGGGTGGCCATGAGGCCCGTCAGGTTGCCGATCAGGCGGCCCGACTTGCCGCGTGCCAGCTCCGCGATGTCCGGGTTCTTCTTCTGCGGCATGATCGACGAGCCCGTGGAGAACGCGTCGTGCAGGGTCACGAAGGAGAACTCCTTCGTGTTCCAGATGATGATCTCCTCGGCGATCCGGGAGAGGTTGACGCCGATCATCGCGGTGACGAAGGCGAACTCGGCGACGAAGTCACGGGACGCCGTGCCGTCGATGGAGTTGCCGACGCTTCCGTTCTCGAAGCCGAGGTCGGCGGCCACCGCCTCCGGGTCCAGGCCGAGGGAGGAGCCGGCGAGCGCGCCGGAGCCGTAGGGCGAGACGGCCGTGCGCTCGTCCCACTGGCGCAGCCGCTCCGCGTCCCGGGACAGGGACTGCGCGTGGGCGAGGACGTGGTGGGCGAAGAGCACCGGCTGGGCGTGCTGGAGGTGGGTGCGGCCGGGCATCGCCACGTCCGGGTGGGCCTCGGCGAGGCCGATCAGGGCGTCCTGGAGGTCGGCGATCAGGCCGCCGATGATCCGGGCGTGGTCGCGCAGGTACATCCGGAAGAGGGTCGCGACCTGGTCGTTGCGGGAGCGGCCGGCACGCAGCTTGCCGCCGAGGTCGGCGCCGAGCCGCTCCAGCAGGCCGCGCTCCAGGGCGGTGTGGACGTCCTCGTCGGCGATCGTGCCGACGAAGGAGCCGTCGGCGACGTCCGCGCCGAGTTGGTCGAGTCCGGCGATCATCCGGGTGAGCTCGTCCTCGGTGAGCAGACCCGCCTTGTGCAGCACACGCGCGTGGGCGCGGGAACCGGCGAGGTCGTAGGGCGCGAGCCGCCAGTCGAAGTGGACGGACGCGGACAGCTTCGCCAGGGCCTCGGCGGGACCGTCGGCGAAACGGGCGCCCCAGAGCCGTACGTCACCGCTGTTGCTGCTCACTTGCGTTGCTCCTCACCGCTGCACTCAAGGTCATGCATGATTATGCAGTGGACTGCATGATTCGTCAATTCGACGGGCTTCGGTGGACAGGCCTCGGCAAGAGATTTGAAGACGCCTTGAACAACGGCAACCGCTTACCCGTACTCACCGCTGAACGCCGGCCGCGTGTTGTTAGAACCCACTCCTGACCCAAGTGAGGCATCCCCATGTCCAGGGCTCTTCCGAAGTACAACAAGCGTCGCGTGGTCGTCATCGGCGCGGCCGCCGCTCTGGCCCTGTCCGGCGCGGTCGTCGTCAACTCCGCGCTCGCCGGGGAGTCGTCCAAGAGCAACGGCACCACCAACGCCAACACGCTCGCCGCCGGCCCCGGCACCATCTCGTGCCCGGACGTGGCCTCGCAACTCCCCGCGATCCCGGCCACCGCCCAGGCCGAGGTGGACCGCAACCTCGCGCTGCTCCAGACGCAGATCGACGAGGCCAACCAGCGGCTGATCGACACCGTCGGCCAGGGCGGCGCCAACTTCGTGCAGAACGCGATCCTCGGCCCGCTGGAGGACAAGCGGATCGCCGTCGTGAACCGCATCGCCACCGCCATCGGCCGCACCGCGGACAAGCCCCAGGGCCTTGAGGCGCTCGCCCCCTGCGCCCTCGACGCGGGCGGCGCGGCGGACACCGGCGAGGAGGCCGGGGCCGGCGAGGAAGCCGGAGCCGGTGACGAGGTCGAGGCCACCCCGGGCGCGGAGGAGACCGCCCCCGCAGGCGGCGCCGAGGACACGGGCGGCAACACCGGCGCCGACGCGGGCGCCGCCGGCACGATCAGCTGCCCGGACGTCGCCTCGCAGCTGCCGGAGATCCCCGCCTCCGCGCAGGCCGAGGTGGACCGGAACCTGGCGCTGCTGGAGACGCAGCTCGCCGAGGCCAACACCCGGCTGGTCAACACCGTCGGCCAGGGCGGCCCGAACTTCGTGCAGAACGCGATCCTCGGCCCGCTGGAGGGCAAGCGCGCCTCCACGATCGACCGCATCGCCATCTCGATCGGCCGTCAGGGCACCAAGCCGCAGGGCCTCGAGTCCCTGGCCGCCTGCACGTTGAACCAGTGACGTGACAGGTGCAGCGGCCGCCCCGGGAAGCGCCGACCGGGGCGGCCGCTGCGGCATGTGCACACCACACCGATTCGGCCGTTTCCTTGGACGCGTGAACGCGTTTCCCGGACAATCGTCAGACATGGGAAAGACCTATGAGCGCATAGACGGCCGGCTCCGAACGTTCATCGAGGAGCAGCCCCTCTTCTTCACCGCGACCGCGCCGCTGTCCGGGGACGGCACGGTCAACCTCTCCCCCAAGGGCCTCAAGGGCTCGTTCGTCGTGCTGGACGAGCACACCGTGGCCTACCTCGACTTCGCCGGCTCCAACGCGGAGACCATCGCGCATCTGCGGGAGAACGGCCGGATCACCCTGATGTGGTGCGCCTTCCAGGGGCCGCCGAACATCGTCCGGGTGCACGGCCGCGGCGAGCCGGTCTTCCGCGACGACCCCCGGTTCCGGGAGTTCCTCGCCCGCTTCCCCGACATCGACGCGACCGTGCACGGGCTGCGCGCGATCATCGTCGTGCACGCCGAACTCGTCCGGGACAGCTGCGGGTACGCGGTGCCCTTCATGACGTACGACGAGGACCGCGAGCTGCACGCGAAGCGGTTCACGCGGGAGGACGACGACTCGCTCAGCGCGTACTTCGCGAAGAAGGAGCACATCGCCACGAGCATGGACGGACTGCCCGGACTGCCGTTGCCGCTGAGTCCGATTTGACGCTCATATGCCATGTGTACAGTCCGTAAACTCTTGTGCTTCTTGGGGTAATTGACGGAATTCGCCCTTCCGCCGCCCTCGTCCCCTAACGTGGGCTCATCCGTGCGCGCTCTCGCGCATGCGTGAACCACATGGGGGATTCATGTTCCGACCCGCACGTGAACCACAGAGCAAGCGCCATGTCCGTTCCTCCTTCTACGTCGTCGGCGAGGGCATCCTCGCCGAGTCCCGGGACGGCGAGGCCGCGGCGGCGCAGCCCGCCTCGTCCGTGGCGGACCTGCGCAAGTTCCGCTTCTCCCGGCTGGGCCCGCCGTCCCGCCCGGCCCAACAGCTCGACCGCGCCGCCCGCACCGAGCTGGCCCAGGCGATGACGAACGCCGCGGCGACCCAACCGGACCAGCCGGAGGTCCCCGCGGGGTTCACCTACCTCGGCCAGTTCGTGGACCACGACCTCACCCTGGACGCCACCGCGGTCCGCCTCGAGGACGAGATCACGGTGCGCCAGCTCCTCCAGGGCCGCTCCCCGGCCCTCGACCTCGACTCCCTCTACGGCCTCGGCCCCGACCACCGCTTCGACCGCCGGTTCTACGAGGACGACGGGCTCCGGCTGAAGACCGGGACCACGCAGGGCGTGCCGAACGACCCGTCCATCGTGGGCCTGCCCCTCGCCGGGTTCGACCTGCCGCGGACGGGCTCGGGCTCGCTGAGGTCCGAGCGGCGCCGGGCGCTGATCCCGGACCCGCGCAACGACGAGAACCTGATCGTCGCCCAGATCCACACCGCCTTCATCCGGTTCCACAACCGGGTGGTCGCCGATCTGGTCGGCAAGGGCGTGTCGAGCGCGGTCCTGTTCGAGTCGGCGCGCGAGACGGTCGTCAAGCACTACCAGTGGATGCTGCGCCACGACTTCCTGAAGCGGATCGTCGACCCCGAGATCGTCGACGACGTGTTCGGCAACGGCCGACGGGTGTTCGAGCCGGCGACCGGCGAGCAGAACCTGCCGACCATGCCGATCGAGTTCTCCGTGGCCGCCTACCGGCTGGGCCACAGCATGGTCCGGGGCGCCTACAACTGGAACCGGATCTTCGACCGGGGCCGCGGCACGCTGGAGCTGCTGTTCCGGTTCAGCGGCACCAGCGGCATCCTCTCCCCGCCGCCCGCCGACCCGGCGGACCCGGAGGCGGGCGAGTTCGAGCGGCTGCCCACCAACTGGATCGCCGACTTCCGGCGGTTGTTCGCCTTCCAGGAGGCGGTGCCGGACCGGGCCGACCTCCAGGTGCCCGCGGCGCAGTTCAACGTCGCCAAGCGGATCGACACGCTGCTGGTCAATCCGCTGGCCAAACTGCCGCTCGGCTCCTTCGGCGCGCGGGCCGGGGAGACTCCCCCGGAGATCGAGCTGAACCTCGCCTTCCGCAACCTCACCCGGGCCTCCATGCTGCGGCTCGCGACGGGACAGCAGATGGCCGAGCACTTCATCGCCCGGAAGATCGACGTGGAGCCGCTGACCGCCGCCGACTTCGCCCAGGGCGGCGGGGCGCAGCTCTCCCCCGGGCTCGCGAAGGCGGTCGCCAAGAACGCGCCGCTGTGGTTCTACATCCTGCGCGAGGCCGAGGTGAAGGGCGGCGGGAAGCTGACCGGCGTCGGCGGCCGCATCGTCGCCGAGGTGTTCCACCGGGCGATGGAAGGCAGTCGGCACTCCATCGTGCGCGATCCCTTCTGGCGTCCCTTCCTCAGCCCGGTCGAGGCGCGCAACGCGAGCGATGTGTTCGACATGACCGACCTGCTGCTCTTCGCCTTCGAGGGGCGGGCGGACCAGCTCAACCCACTGGGCCCGGTGGTCTGAGCGACCGGCGGCCAGGTGGCGGCGCCGTGCCCGGTCGGACCACCCGGCCTGCCGGCGCCGCCGCCGCGCTCTAGCGTCGGAGCATGCGTCCACGTGCCGTCGTCACCGCCGTCGCCACCGCCGTCGTCTGTGCGTCGTTGCTGCTGCTCGGGGCGGCGCCGGGCATCGGGGCGGGTCCGCCTTCGCCTGCCGTGCTGCCCGCGCGGCTGGCGGACACGGGCGGCGGCACCCAGCTGATCACCGCCGTGGCCCCGACGGCCGGTTCCACCTCGGGCCGGCTCGACTGGTGGGAGCTGCGGGGCGGGCGGTGGGTGCGGGCCGGTTCCGCGCCGGCCCGGTTCGGCGCGAACGGCCTGGTCGAGGGAGAGACGCGCCGCCAGGGCACCGACACGACGCCGACGGGCCTGTACCCGCTCCCGTTCGCCTTCGGCGTCCGGGCGGCGCCGCCGGGGACGACGTATCCGTACCGTCGCGTGGGCCGGGACTCCTGGTGGTGTCAGGACAACGGCTCCCGCGCCTACAACCGGTGGACCGAGCCGCGGCCGGCCGACTGCCGTGCCGCCGAGTCCGAGCACCTGGTGACCTACCGGACGCAGTACGCCTACGCCCTGGTCATCGGGTTCAACTACGCCCATCCGGTGCGCGGTCGCGGGGCGGGCATCTTCCTGCATGTCGACGGCCGTGGGGCGACCGCCGGTTGTGTGTCGGTGCCGGTCGACGCGATGCGGCGGATGCTGCGGTGGGTCCGTCCGCAGGCGCGCCCGCACCTCGCGATCGGCACCGCCGACGGGCCGACGGCGATCCATAAGTACTGACCGGTAGGAAATCGGCCGACGCCCGCGTCGACCGGTCCCGAACCCGCGCACCACAGTGGTCACCACGGCTGAACACTCCGCGACTGCGGCCCGTATCTGAGGGCCAAGGGTCCGTACCCACGGAGGAACAGTGACCACGACGATCGCCGGCGGCCGTGCCGCCCGCCGCCAGACGATGCGCCGCATCCGTCCGCGCCGCTCCCCGGCCGTTCCGCTGCTGCTCGCCGTCTGGGCGGGCGCCGCGGGCGTGCTGTGGTTGTGGTGGAGCAACACGCCGAACATCGCGGACACCGACAGCATGATCCTCAACGCGGGACGGATCACCGGCCTGCTGGCCGGGTACCTGATGGCGCTCGTCGTGCTGCAGATGGCGCGGGTGCCGGCGCTGGAGCGCCGGGTGGGCTCGGACCGGGTCGCCCGCTGGCACGCGATGAGCGGCCGGTACACCCTCTGCCTCACCTTCGCGCACGTGTTCCTCATCATGTGGGGCTACGCGCTGCAGGCCGGCAAGACGCTCGGCGACATCGTCCAGCAGACGATCGACTCCATCAACCAGCTGCCCGACATGGGCAAGGCGGCCATCGGCACCGGTCTGTTCGTGCTCATCGGCCTGGTGTCGATCGGCCCCGTGCGCAAGCGGATGCCGTACGACACCTGGTACCACATCCATCTGCTGACGTACGCGGCCGTGTTCCTGACGTTCTGGCACCAGATCACCACCGGCAACGACTTCGCCATCGAGCCCGTCGCGAAGACCGTCTGGTACGTGCTGTACGGGTCGGTCACCTCGCTGGTCGTCTGGTACCGGATCATCACCCCGGTCCGGCTGAACCTGCGGCACCGTATGCGCGTCGAGGCGGTCATCGAGGAGGCGCCGGGCATCGTCTCGGTGCTGATCGGCGGGCGCAAGCTGCACCGGATGGGCGCGGAGGCCGGGCAGTTCTTCCGGTGGCGGTTCCTCTCGCCGGGGATGCGCTTCAGCTCCCACCCGTACTCGCTGTCGGCGGCCCCGCGCCCGGACCTGCTGCGGATCACCGTCAAGGCGATCGGCGACCACAGCGAGGCGCTGCGCGAACTGTCGCCCGGCACGCGTGTGTGGGCCGAGGGTCCGTACGGTGCGATGACCGCGTCCCGGCGCAGCCGCGGCAAGGTGCTGCTGGTGGCCGGCGGGGTCGGCATCACCCCGATGCGAGCGCTGTTCGAGACGCTGCCCGGCGCGGCCGGTGACATCACCCTCCTCTACCGGGCCAACAGCACCCAGGACCTGGCGCTGTGGGACGAGCTGGCGAAGATCGCCGACGAGCGCGGGGCGCGGCTGATGTACGCCGTCAACAGCCCCGACGGAGAGCGCCCCGACATCTCGGCGGAGTCCCTCCAGCGCAAGATCCCCGACATCGAAAGCCACGACGTCTTCATGTGCGGGCCGAACGGCTTCGCGCAAGGGGTGTTCGAGGCACTGCGCGGCGCCGGAGTCCCGGCCCGCCGTATCCATCACGAGTCGTTCGAGATGTGAGCGACGGGAAATCCGCACGACCCTCGGCCTTCAACCTGAATCAGGAGCTCAGAAAGAGATGAGGAAGAGCCACCCTCTTCGGCGCGTGGTACTGGCCACCGCCGCCACCGTGTCCGGGATCGTGCTGTTGCTGACGCTGAAGCCGTCGTCCGACCCTGGCAGTACGCAGGCGGCGGGCGCGGGAGCGCAGGCCCAGGGAGCCGCCCAGGGCGGAACCGCGGCGACCGTCACCGGCACGATGACCGGCGACGCGGTCGAGACGCAGTACGGCAATGTGCAGGTACGCATCACCGTCGTCGAGAACAAGATCACCAAGGCGGAGGCCGTCCAGGCCCCCAAGGGCGGCACCAGCGACCAGAAGACCGCGGACGCCGTTCCCAAGCTCAACGCCGCGGTGGTCGCCACGCAGAGCCCGAACATCGACACGGTCTCCGGGGCGACGTACACCAGCGAGGCCTACAAGAAGTCCCTGCAGTCGGCGATCGACAAGGCGAACGCGAGCGCGGGCTCCTCCCAGGGGTCCGGCGGCGCACAGGCCGCCGGTGCCTTCACCGGCGACGCGGTCGAGACGCAGTACGGCAACGTGCAGGTCCGGATCACCGTCGCCAACGGCAAGATCACCAAGGCGGAGGCGGTCCAGGCGCCCAAGGGCGGCACCAGCGACCAGAAGACCGCGGACTCGGTCCCGAAGCTCAACGCGGCGGCGGTCGCGGCCGGCACCGCGGACATCGACACCGTCTCCGGCGCGACCTTCACCAGCGAGGGCTACAAGAAGTCCCTGCAGTCGGCGCTGGACCAGGCGAAGGCGGCCTCGGGTTCGGGCTCTGCGGCGGGTTCCTCGGGCTCCGGTTCCGGGGATGCCTCGGGCGGTGCCGACGCGGGCGCCGCGCAGGCCAAGACCGTCACCGGCGAGGTCCAGCAGACGCAGTTCGGGCCGGTCCAGGTCCGGATCACCGTGGCCAACGGCAAGATCACCAAGGCGGAGGCGGTCCAGGCGCCCTCCGGCGGGACCAGCTCCCAGAAGACCGAGCTCTCCGTCCCGAAGCTCAACGCGGCGGCGGTCGCGGCCGGCACCGCGGACATCGACACCGTCTCCGGCGCGACCTTCACCAGCGAGGGCTACAAGAAGTCCCTGCAGTCGGCGCTGGACCAGGCCGGTGGCTGAGACCGTGACCGAGTCGGCGGCGGCGCCCGCCGCGGTGCGTCATGCGGAAGAGGTCATGGGGACCGTCTTCTCGTTCGACGTCCGCGGCGGGGAGGCCGAGGCGGTACGGACGGTGCTGGACAAGGCGATCGCCTCGCTGCACCGGGTCGACGAGGTGTTCAGCACCTACCGCGACGACAGCCAGGTCTCCCGGCTGATGCGCGGCGAACTGACCGTCGAGGAGTGCGACCCCGAGGTGGCCGAGGTCCTCGACCTCGGCGCCGAGGCGGAGCGGGTGAGCGACGGCTGGTTCAGCATGCGCTACCAGGGCCGCCTCGACCCCACCGGCATCGTGAAGGGCTGGGCCGCCGAGCGCGCGGCCCGGCTGATCGCGGCGGTCGGCGTGAGCGGGGTGAGCGTCAACGGCGGCGGGGATGTGCAGTTGCTGGGCGTCCCCGGGCCCGAGCGGCCGTGGCGGGTCGGGGTGTCGGACCCGCTGCGCCCGGGCGGCCTCGCCGCGGTGGTCTCGGCGGCGGGCGCGGACGAACTGGCGGTCGCGACCTCGGGCACGGCGGAGCGCGGCACCCATATCGTCGACCCTCGCACGGGTCACTCCGCGGTGACCGACCTCGTCGCCGTGACGGTGGTCGCCCCCCAGCTGACCTGGGCGGACTGCTGGGCGACGGCCGCCTTCGCCATGGGTTCCCGAGAGGGCCTGGCCTGGCTGGAGTCCCTGCCGGACGTGGAGGCCCTGCTCATCACGGCGGGCGACGAGGTCCGCTGCACGGGCGGCCTGGCGGGACGGCTCGGCTGAGCGGGGGCTGGGTGCAGTCAAGCGGCTGAACTTGCTGACGCAGGTGACTGCAACCACCTGGGCGCGCGAGGCTGTTCTCCTGTGCGGCTCCGCCGCGATGGGGGTCCCCCCGCTCGAGCGCAGCCGAGAGTGGGGGAGCGACCAGCCCCCACGCACCCGCAGTCGGCAACGCTCCCCGACCGCCCGCTCAGTGGCCGTTCTGAGCCAACCGCAGCAGATGTTCCGCGAGGGCCTGCCCGCCCGTCGCCTCCCGGCTGATCAGCAACAACGTGTCGTCGCCGGCGATCGTCCCGAGAATGTCGTGCAGTTCGGCCTGGTCGATCGCCGACGCGAGAAACTGCGCCGCCCCCGGCGGAGTGCGCAGCACCACGAGATTCGCGGACGCCTCCGCGGAGATCAGCAGCTCCTGCGACAGCCGCCGCATCCGCTCCTCCTTCGCCGACTCCCCCAGCGGCGCCCGAGGGGTGCGGAAACCCCCCTCGCTGGGCACCGCGTAGATCAGATCGCCGTCGGTGTTGCGGATCTTCACCGCGTTCAGCTCGTCCAGGTCCCGCGACAGCGTCGCCTGGGTGACGCTCAGCCCGTCGTCGGCCAGCAGCTTCGCCAACTGGCTCTGCGACCGCACCGGTTGACGGTTGAGGATGTCCACGATCCGGCGGTGACGCGCGGTGCGGGTCTGCGGCACGGCCGGGCCGGCCGCCCCCGGCTGCTCATGGTCCTGCGCGTGGCTCATCGTCGTCTCATTCTCCGGATCCGTCCCCGCCGGCTGCGTCGAGGATGCCGGGCAGCGCTCCGAGGAACGCCTCCACCTCGTCGTCGCCGAGGTTCAGCGGCGGCATCAGCCGGACGACGTCGGGGGCGGGCACGTTCACCAGGAATCCGGCCTCCTGAGCCGCCTGCCGCACCTGAGGCGCGAGGGGCTCGGTGAGCACGATACCCAGGAGAAGGCCGGTTCCCCGGACATAATCGATCAACGGGTGGCCGACGCCCTGGATTCCGTCCCGCAACTTCTCGCTCTGCCGCTTGACGTTCTCCAGCAACCCCTCGTTCTCGATGGTGTCGAGAACGGCGAGTCCGGCGGCGCAGGCGACGGGGTTGCCGCCGAAGGTCGTCCCGTGGTGGCCGGGCTGCAGCAGTTCCGCGGCCCGTCCGAAGGCGACGGTCGCGCCCAGCGGCAGCCCGCCGCCGAGACCCTTGGCGAGCGTCACGACGTCCGGCAGGACGCCCTCGTGGGCCTGGTACTCGAACCAGTGCCCGGTGCGGCCGATGCCGGTCTGCACCTCGTCGAGGACGAGCAGCGCGCCGGTCGCGGCGGTGATCGCGCGGGCGGCCTTGAGGTAGCCGGCCGGCGGCACGACGACGCCGAGTTCGCCCTGCACGGGTTCGAGGATGACGAGCGCCGTCTCCTCGGTGACCGCGGCGGCCAGCGCCTGCGCGTCGCCGAACGGCACATGGGTGACGTCGCCGGGCAGCGGCAGGAACGGGTCGCGCTTGCCGGGCTGGCCGGTGAGCGCGAGGGCTCCCATGGTCCGGCCGTGGAAGGCGCCCTCGGTGGCGACGACGTGGGTCCGCCCGGTCAGCCGGCCGATCTTGAAGGCGGCCTCGTTGGCCTCGGCGCCCGAGTTGCAGAAGAAGACCCTGCCGTCCCGGCCGAAGAGCTGGAGCAGCCGCTCGGCGAGCGTCACGGTCGGCTCGGACATGAAGAAGTTGGAGATGTGGCCGAGCGAGCCGATCTGCCGGCTCACGGCGTCGACGACGGCCGGGTGGGCGTGGCCGAGCGCGTTGACCGCGATGCCGCCGACGAAGTCGAGGTACTCCTTGCCCTCGGCGTCCCGGACCCGGGTGCCCGCGCCGTGGGTCAGGGGCAGCAGCGGGGTGCCGTAGTTGTTCATGAGCGCGCTCTGCCACCGCGCGGTCAGTTCCTGGTTGCTCATGACGACTCCCCCTGTGCGTCCATGGTCCCGGCGGTGGTCACGGCTGTGTTCTCAGCTGTGGTCTGGGCTGTGGTCTGGGCTGTGGTCTCGGCCGCCGTCGCGTCCGGCTTCTCGTCGGCCACGACCATCGTGCCGATGCCTTCGTCGGTGAAGATCTCCAGCAGGATCGAGTGCTGGACCCGCCCGTCGATGACGCGGGCGGTGGTCACGCCGCCCCGCACGGCGTGCAGACAGCCCTCCATCTTGGGGACCATGCCCGAGCTCAAGTCCGGCAGCAGCTTCTCCAGTTGGGAGGCGGTGAGACGGCTGATCACCTCGTCGGAGTTCGGCCAGTCCTCGTAGAGGCCCTCGACGTCCGTGAGGACCATGAGGGTCTCGGCGCCCAGCGCGGCGGCGAGGGCCGCGGCCGCGGTATCGGCGTTGACGTTGTAGACATGGCCGTCGTCCTGGGAGCGGGCGATCGACGAGACGACCGGGATGCGGCCGTCGGCGAGCAGCGCCTCGATGGCGCCGGTGTCGATCGCGGTGATCTCGCCGACCCGTCCGATGTCGACCAGCTCGCCGTCGATCTCCGGCCGGTGCTTGGTGGCGGTGATGGTGTGCGCGTCCTCGCCGGTGAGTCCGACGGCGAGCGGGCCGTGCTGGTTGAGCAGTCCGACCAGTTCGCGCTGGACCTGCCCGGCGAGCACCATCCGGACGACGTCCATGGCCTCCTCGGTGGTGACGCGCAGGCCGGCCTTGAACTCGCTGACGATGCCGGCCTGGTCGAGCGCGGCGCTGATCTGCGGGCCGCCGCCGTGCACGACGACGGGCTTGAGGCCGGCGTGGTGCAGGAAGACGACGTCCTGGGCGAAGGCGGCCTTCAGGTCCTCGTCGATCATGGCGTTGCCGCCGAACTTGATCACGACGGTCTTGCCGTTGTGCCGGGTCAGCCAGGGCAGCGCCTCGATGAGGATCTGTGCCTTGGGCAGGGCGGTGTGCTTGCGTGTAGTGCTCATGACGAATAGGCGCTGTTCTCGTGGACGTAGTCCGCGGTGAGATCGTTGGTCCAGATGGTGGCCGTCTGCGTGCCCGCGGCCAGGTCGGCGACGATGTGGACCTCGCGGTAGCGCATGTCGACCTTGTCGCGGTCCTCGCCGACCCCGCCGTTCTTGCAGACCCAGACGCCGTTGATGGCGACGTTGAGCCGGTCCGGCTCGAAGGCGGCGGAGGTCGTGCCGATCGCGGACAGGACGCGGCCCCAGTTGGGGTCCTCGCCGTGGATGGCGCACTTGAGGAGGTTGTTGCGGGCGATGGAGCGGCCCACCTCGACGGCGTCGTCCTCGCTCGCGGCGTTGACGACCTCGATCCTGATGTCCTTGCTGGCGCCCTCGGCGTCCCGGATCAGCTGCTGTCCCAGGTCGTCGCAGACGGTCCGCACGGCCTCGGCGAACTCGGCGTACTCCGGAGTGACGCCGGCGGCGCCGGAGGCGAGCAGCAGCACGGTGTCGTTGGTGGACATGCAGCCGTCGGAGTCGACGCGGTCGAAGGTCGTCCGGGTCGCGGCCCGCAGCGCCTGGTCCAGCAGGTCGGGCTCGACGTCCGCGTCGGTGGTCAGGACGACCAGCATGGTGGCGAGGCCGGGGGCGAGCATGCCCGCGCCCTTGGCCATGCCGCCGACGGTCCAGCCGTCCTTGGCGACGACGGACGTCTTGTGGACGCTGTCGGTGGTCTTGATGGCGATGGCGGCCTTCTCGCCGCCGTGCGCGCTGAGGGCGGCGGCGGCGGTCTCGACGCCCGGGAGCAACTTGTCCATCGGCAGGAGCAGGCCGATGAGGCCGGTGGAGGCGACGGCGACCTCGGCGGCGTTCTGGCCGAGCACCTCGGCGACCTTCTCCGCGGTGGCGTGCGTGTCCTGGAAGCCCTTCGGTCCCGTGCAGGCGTTGGCGCCGCCGGAGTTGAGGACCACGGCGGTCACCTGACCGCCCTTGAGGACCTGCTCGGACCACAGCACGGGCGCGGCCTTGACGCGGTTGGAGGTGAAGACGCCGGCGGCGGCGCGGCGGGGCCCGGTGTTGACCACGAGGGCCAGGTCCGGGTTGCCGTTCTCCTTGATCCCGGCGGCGATGCCCGCCGCCGTGAATCCCTTGGCTGCCGTGACGCTCACGGTGCGACTCCGATCGTGGAAAGCCCGGTGCTCTCGTCGAGTCCGAGGGCGATGTTCATGCTCTGGAGGGCGCCGCCCGCGGTGCCCTTGGTCAGATTGTCGATGGCGCTGACGGCGATGATCCGGCCCGCGGCCTCGTCGAGGGCGACCTGCACCTGAACGGCGTTCGAACCGTGGACGGACGCCGTGGCGGGCCAGCGGCCCTCGGGCAGCAGGTGGACGAAGGGCTCGTCGGCGAAGGCCTTCTCGTAGGCGGCGCGGACGGACTCGGCGGTGACGCCGGGCCGCGCCTTGGCGCTGCAGGTGGCGAGGATGCCGCGGGACATCGGCGCGAGGGTGGGGGTGAAGGAGACGGAGACGTGCTCGCCGGCGGCCGCGCTGAGGTTCTGGATCATCTCGGGGGTGTGCCGGTGGCCGCCGCCGACGCCGTACGGCGACATGGAGCCCATGACCTCGGAGCCCAGCAGGTGCGTCTTGGGGGCCTTGCCCGCGCCGGAGGTGCCGGAGGCGGCGACGATCACGGCCTCGTGCTCGGCCAGGCCCGCCGTGTACGCCGGGAACAGCGCCAGCGACACCGCGGTGGGATAGCAACCGGGGACCGCGATGCGCTTGGACCCCTCCAGCGCGGCGCGGCCGCCCGGCAGTTCGGGGAGGCCGTAGGGCCAGGTCCCGGCGTGCGCGGAGCCGTAGAACTTCTCCCAGTCGGCCGCGTCCTTCAGCCGGAAGTCGGCGCCCATGTCGACGACGAGGACCTCCCGGCCGAGCTGTTCGGCGACGGCCGCGGACTGGCCGTGCGGGAGGGCGAGGAAGACGACGTCGTGTCCGGCGAGGGCCTCGGGGGTGGTCTCGGTGAGCACCCGGTCGGCCAGCGGCAGCAGGTGCGGCTGGAGCGCGCCCAGTTTCTGGCCCGCGTTGGAGTTGCCTGTCAGGGCGCCGATCTCGATCTCGGGGTGCGTCAGGAGCAGGCGCAGCAGCTCCCCGCCCGCATACCCGCTCGCTCCGGCCACCGCCGCGCGTACCACCATGGACTCCTCCTCCTGGATGGCATGACTATACGTTTCGATGCACGTTTATGCAATCTGCCGAGGGCGAGGCCCGCAGCGATCTTTGCCCAGGCGGTCGACGTGCGTAACCTCCGACGCCGGACGGGCGTGGGCCGCGCTCACCCACGCCTGCCGGGGTCCGTTACCGCTGTCTGATCCCCAGGAAGGTGATCGAGTTCGCCGGGAAGGTGTACGTGAACTTCGCGGCGGCCCCGGTGAAGGTGGACGTCACCGGTGCGACCGGCGTCTGCGTCTGCGTGTTCACCGCGTCCGGGGCGGCGGCCAGCGTGGTCACCTTCGCCTTGGCGGCGACCTCGGCGCCGCCGAGGTCGACGGCCGTGCGGGCGTCCGCGGCCTGGGCGTTGACGACCTTGACGATCAGGTCGCCGGTCTTCTTGTCCTGGGTGACCACCTGGCGGAACGGCTCGGCCGGCTTGTCGTCGGTGAAGCGGCCCCACTCCTTGCCGTCGAGGTAGAGGGTGACCCGGCGGCCCCGCACCTTGACGTCGACGTCGTAGGCGCGGCCCGTCTCGACGGACCCGGCCTGGGAGATCAGCGTCGACTTGCCGCCGTCGACGGCCTGCTCGACGGCGGACTGGGTGTTGTTCCAGCCGCCCAGGTTCCACCAGTAGAAGTTGCCGGTGTCCTTGACGCCGAATGCGATGAGGAAGCCTTCCTTCCCGGATTTCTTGGTCGCCTTCACGTGCAGGTCGTAGTCGTGCCAGGCGGTGTCACCGGCCGAGACCATGGTGTTCTCGGCGGCGGTGTCGGTCTGCACGTACTGCCCGTCCTGGAGCGACCAGCTGCCGCCGCCCGTGTGGGCCCACTGCGCGGCGTCGCCGGAGAAGTCGTCGCTGAGCAGCGGGCCGCCGTCCGCGTCCGTCACCTGCACGTCGTCGTAGGCCGCGCTGGTCGCCCAGGTGGACAGGCCGACGGCGCCGGTGATGGGGCCGGTCAGGGACGGGGTTCCGGTGGCCGTGGAGGGCACCACGCGGTCGCCGACGTTGGTCATGAACAGCTTCTGGACCTCGTAGTTGGCCGAGTTCCAGGAGGCGTGGTTGTTGAACCACACCATGTCCGGGCTCCACTGCACATAGTCCTCGTTGGCGAACAGCGGCGCGTAGGAGGCGAGTTTCACGACGTCGGCGTTGCGCTCCAGGCCGGTCATGAAGGCCGCTTCGGCGAGGCCGTTCTTGAAGGCGTTGCCCCAGGAGGCGTACTCGCCGAGGAAGACCTTCGGGCCGCTGCGGTCGTAGGAGTCGTAGCGGTCGTTGTTCTGCAGGAACCACTGTGTGCTGTTGTAGTAGTGCTCGTCGACCATGTCGACCTGGGCGTCCCTGTTGAGCTGCCAGGCCGTGTCGAAGGTCGAACCTGCGTCGTCCGGGCCGGAGTTGGAGATGACGGTGATGTTCGGGTACTTCGCCTCGATGGCGGCCCGGAACTCCTGGAAGCGGGCGAAGAACTCGTTCGGGAGGTTCTCCTCGTTGCCGACCTCGAGGTGGGTGAGGCGGAAGGGCCTGGGGTGGCCCATCTGGGCGCGCTTCCTGCCCCAGGTGGAGGTCACCGGGCCGTTGGCGAACTCGATGAGGTCGAGGGTGTCCTGGATGTGGCGCTGGAGCAGCGCGTCGTCGACGGTGGCCTTGTTCTGGCCGCAGCCGGTCACCAGGGCCGGGACGACGGGCAGCGGCATCGCGCCGATGTCCTCGGAGAGGCGGAAGTACTCGTAGTAGCCGAGGCCGTAACTCTGGTTGTAGCCCCAGAAGTTGGAGTTGACGGCGCGCTGCTCGACCGGGCCGATCGTGTCCTTCCACTGGTAGGAGCGGGCGCGCTGGTAGCCGGAGGCCTCGCTGTAGTCCTGCATGGAGCCGGTGTTGACCAGGCAGCCGCCGGGGAAGCGGACGAAGCCCGGTTTCAGGGCGGCGATCTTCTCGGCGAGGTCCTTGCGCAGGCCGTTGGGCTGGTGCTTGTAGGTGTCGCGGGGGAACAGGGACACCATGTCGAGGGCGGCCGCGGCGGCGGAGGCCACGGTGAGGCGGCCGTCGCTGCTGGTGCAGGTCGCGGTGAAGGTCGTCCGGTACCGGGCCCAGCCGCCGGTGCGCACGGCCACCTGACGGGCGGTCGCCAGGTGGCCGTCGGCATCCTGGAGGCTCACGGTGAGCGTGCTGCCGCTCTCGGCGCGGGCCCACACCGAGAAGTCGTACTTCTTGCCCTGCTCGACCCGGACACCGGTGTTGTAGCCGGCGTTGGTCACAGCCGAACCGGCGGCCAGGGAGAGGTAGTTGCGGTTGCGCTCGTTGAGGCGTCCGGTGTCGTTCAGGACCTGGGCTGCGCCGTCGACCGTCCAGGAGGTCAGCGGGGTGTACGCCTTGTTGTCTACCGTCGAGTACTCGAAGGAGCGGTTCTGCACGAGCTCGGCGTACAGACCGCCGTCGGCCGCCCGGTTGATGTCCTCGAAGAAGACGCCGTACATCGTGTCGTCGATCTTCGCGCCCCTGGCGGCGGGGTCGACGGTGATGGCGTAGTCGGTCACGGCCTCGGCGTGCGCGGGGACGGGCACGAGGGTGGTGGCCGTCAGGAGGGCGATCGCGCCGAGACCGACTCTCCAGCGGGTGCGGGTGGTGCTGCGTGACATGAATAACTCCGCGGCTCAGTGAAGCCCAATGATGCGAGTTGTTCGAAATATCAGACGATGATCAGCACTTCGAACGGCAAGATAGGTAGGTGACAGAGACGCGTCAATGGCGCGGGCAGCAGCGAAAGTGTCGGAAACACATCGGGAGCGAGGAACGGATGGACGAGTTCCGGCCGGTGCCGGACGTACTGGCGTACCTCGCCGGGAGCTGGCGGGTGACGCGGTCGGTACGGGACCGGGCGAGCGGCGACGAGGGCCGCTTCGACGGGGTCACCGTGTTCGGCGCGAGCGACGACGGCGGGCTGCTGCACCACGAGTGCGGCACGTTCGTCTGGCTCGGCGCGGCCCGGCCCGCCGAGCGCACCCTGCGCTTCCTGCCGGGGCCGACGCCCGGCACGGCGGACGTACGGTTCGCCGACGGCCGCCCGTTCCACGACCTGGACCTGCGCACGGGACGGCACCTCGCCGACCACCCCTGCTCGGCCGACCGCTACCGGGGCGAGTTCACCGTCCGGGACGCGGATCGCTGGCGGACGGTCTGGCAGGTGGCCGGACCCGCCAAGGACCTGCTCCTCACCACCGACTACGCGCGCGTGGGCTGAGCCGAGGCCCCTTCGAGGCGGAGGTTCCAGCGACCGGCCCGGCCGGTGACGGTGGTCGTGGACAGCGGGCGCACGTCGATGTTCCAGTACGTCGCGGGCGGCGCCTTGAGCACGTACACCAGGGCGGCCCGGATCACGCTCGGCTCGGCGACGGCGACGATGCGGCAGCCGTCCTCCGGCGGCCGGGTGTCGAGCCAGCCGCCGACCCGGGAGACGAACGCCAGCAACGACTCGCCGCCGTGCGGGGTGGCCAGCGGGTCGGCGAGCCAGGCGTCCACGGCCTGTGGCTCGCGGGCCATCGCCTCGCCCAGCGTGAAGCCGCGCCAGCGGCCCATGTCGCACTCCCGCAGGGCGAGCTGCACGAGCGGGGCGTAGCCGAGCGCGTCCCCGGTGGCCCGGCTGCGCCGGGTCGGCGAGCAGTAGCGCAGTTCGGCGGCGGCGAGCGGCACCAGGGCGTCGGCCGCGCGCACCACCTCGCCCCACTCCTCCTGGTCCAGCGGCCGGTCGTCCTCGAAGCGCTCCGCGAGCAGCGTGGAGCTGCGAGCGGCGGCGACGAATGTGACCCGAAGTGGCATGCGGAGATGGTGAGCCGCGCGACTGAGCAGGTCAAGAGCTGTTGTCCGACGGCCCGAAGAAAACTTACCGACGAGTCAGGATCTGCCGGACAAGTCACCGGAAAACAGCAGCGCCATCCATTGGTCCGGCTTCTGCAGCGCCTCGAAGCCGACCTGTTCGTACACTCCGTGCGCGTCGTGCGTGGCGAGCAGGACGCGCCGCAGCCCGTGCGGCCGCAGGTGGTCGCGTACCGCGGCGACGAGGGCGGTGCCGAGGCCCTTGCCCCGGACCGCCGGGTCCACGTACACGTCGCACAGCCACGCGAACGTCGCGAGGTCCGTCACCACGCGCGCGTAGGCGACCTGCTCGCCCGACGACGTGTCGTAGACGCCGAAGTTCAGCGACCCGGCGATCGCCCGGTCCTGCTTGTCGCGCTCGCGCCCGTGCGCCCAGTACGCGTCGGTGGACAGCCAGCGGTGCACCCGCTCGGCGTCGATCCGGGCGGGGTCGGCGGAGATCTCGTACCCCTCGGCGACGGCCGGGGTGAAGTCGATGGAGCTCATGGCCGGATCCTCACAAGCCGGCGTCCCTCATGTCGACCGGTTTGCGGGCCACACCTCGTCGCACGCCGCCCGCAGCCGCCGCACCCCCTCCGCGATCTCCTCCGTCCCGGCGACGGCCGCGAAGCTCAGCCGTACATGGGCGGCCGGGGGCTCGGCGCTGAAGTAGGGGCGGCCGGGGGTGAGGGCGACGCCCGCGCGCAAGGCCGCGGCCGTGAACACGGAGTCGTCCGCGCCGTCGGGCAGCCGCAGCCAGAGGTGGTAGCCGCCGGACGGGATGTGCGGGAGGGCGAGTTCGGGCAGCCGCAGCCGCAGCGCGGCGGCCATCGCGTCCCGCCGGACCCGCAGCTCGGCGGCCACGGCCCGCAGATGGCGCGGCCAGGCGGGCGAGCCGACGAGTTCCAGCGCCGCTTCCTGGAGCGGGCGGGGCACGAAGAAGGTGTCGACGACCTGGATGGCCCGCAGGCGGTCCAGGACCGGGCCGCGGGCGGCCAGGGCGCTGACCCGGAAGCTCGGCGAGGTCGCCTTGGTCAGCGAGCCGACGTGCACGACGACACCGTCCGGGTCCTCGGCGGCGAGCGGACGCGGCAGCTGACCGGCGTCCTCGTGGGCGAGCCGGCGCACGAAGTCGTCCTCGACGACGAAGGCGCCCGCCTCCCGCGCAATGCGCAGCACCTCGCCGCGCCGGCCGGCGGCCAGGACGGCCCCGGTCGGGTTCTGGAACAGGGGCTGGCAGACGAAGGCCCGGGCGCCGGTGGCCCGGAACGCGTCGGCGAGCAGCTCGGGCTTGACCCCGTCCGCGTCGACCGGGACCGGAACCGGGCGCAGTCCCGCCGATCGGGCGATGGCGAGCATCCCGGGGTAGGTCGGCGACTCGACGAGGACCGGTGCGCCGGGCGGGGCGAGGGCGCGCAGGGCGGTGGTCAGCGCCGCCTGGCCGCCCGCGCTGACCAGCACCTCGGCCGCGGTGACCGAGCCGCCGATGGTGCGCGCGAACCACTCCCGCAGCTCCGGCAGGCCCTCCATGGGCGGCCGTCCCCAGGCCCCGGGGCGCCGTCCGGCCCGGGCCAGGGCGGCGGCCATCGCCCGCTCCGGCTGGAGCGAGGGGTGGAGGTAGCCGCCGTTGAACTCGATCACGCCGGGCGGCGGGGCCGCCAGCGACACCGTCACCCCGGAGGCGTCCACCGAGCGCGGGACGAAGTCGCCGGAGCCGTCCGCGCTGAGCGCGACCTCCTGCCAGGAGGTGTCCCCGACGGGGGCGGCGCTCGCGCGCGGCGGCCGGGCCCGGAAGGCGCCGGCGCCGGGCCGGGTGACCACCAGCCCCTCGGCGGCCAGCTGCGCCAGCGCCCGCGAGACGGTCACCGGACTCACCCGGAACCGTTCGACCAGAGCCCGACTCGACGGCAGCTTTCCACCGGGAGAGTAGCGGTCGACCTCTCGTCGCAGCTGTTCTGCCAGTTCGCCCACACTGCTACGCTCTTGCATGAAGACACAGAGTAGCGCTACTGCACGCCCGGCGATAGCGGTCAGCACCCCGCGGCCGGCGAACCCGCAGTCGGCGAACCCGCGGCCTGCGCACCCGCAGCCGGCGAACCCGCAGCCGGGTCGGCTCGGCGTGCTCCAGGCCGCCCTGGGCGTCGTCGCCTTCTCCCTCACCTTCCCCGCCACCGCCTGGGGGCTGGAGGGCTTCGGCCCCTGGACGCTGGTCGCCGTCCGCAGCGTGCTGGCCGCCCTGATCGCGGGCGGGTGTCTGCTCGCCCTCCGGGTGCCGCTGCCCGCCCGGCGGCACTGGCCGGGGCTCGCCGTGGTGGCCGCGGGGGTCGTCGTCGGCTTCCCCCTGCTCACCACGCTCGCGTTGCGGACGTCGACGACCTCGCACGCCGCCGTGGTGGTCGGACTGCTGCCGCTGACCACCGCGCTGCTGTCCGCCCTGCGCATGGGCGCCCGCCCCTCCCGCACCTTCTGGGCGGCGGCGCTGGCCGGCGCGGTCGCCGTGGCCGCCTTCACCGTGCAGCAGAGCGGCGGGGCCCTGAGCGGCGCCGACCTGTATCTGTTCGGGGCGCTGCTGGTGTGCGCGGCCGGCTACACCGAGGGCGGCCGGCTGGCCCGGGTCATGCCGGGCTGGCAGGTCATCGGGTGGGCGCTGGTGTGCTGTCTGCCGCTCACCCTCCCCGCCGCCGCGCTCGCCCTGGCCCATGAGAGCGTCCACCTGACCGCGCACAGCGTGGCCGGGCTGCTGTGGGTCGCGGTCGGCTCGCAGTTCCTCGGCCTGGTCGTCTGGTACCGGGGCATGGCGGCGATCGGCATTCCCAGGGCCAGCCAGTTGCAGTTGGCCCAGCCGCTGCTCACACTGGTGTGGTCGGTGCTGCTGCTGGGCGAGCACCTCACACCCGCCGCTCCGCTGACCGCCGCGGCCGTGCTCCTCTGCATCGTCGTCACGCAGCGGGCGCGTGGCTAGGCTCGCCGTACATCGGCCGTATCCGGACCGTTCGGCCGTATCCGGACCGTGAGGAGGCCCACAGATGCGCGCAACCACGGGCGACCAGCTTGTCCAGCACGGCAGGGTGGTCGGCCAACACGACAAGGTCGGCGAGATCGTCGAGGTACTGGGCCAGGGCGGCAACCCGCCGTACCGCGTCCGCTTCGAGGACGGGCATGTGGGCGTGTGCTCTCCCGGCCCGGACACCGAGATCCGCCACAAGGCGACCGAGGAACGACGCTAGGCGCTCCGCTGGAGGTGCCGCGATGTGCCGTCGGTCGTCGCTCTGCTGCGGCGCCGTCGTGGCTGGTCGCGCCCGCGCGGCGGAGCCGCAAATGTCAGCGCCCCGCGCCCCTGAAGGGGCGCTGCCGAACCGCAATCAGCGCGGGGGCTCCGCGGGCTGTTGGTAGTGGTCGGCGATGACCTGTGCCATCGCCCCGATGCGGTCCGTGCGCACGTCCTTCGCCGCGAAGTAGACATGCCCGCGCACCTCCGGGTGGGCGGCGGCCAGCTCTACGTGGTCGGTCAGTTCGGCCGGGTCCTGCCAGGCCGCGGACTGCGCCGGGTCGCCGGCCCGGTAGAGGGCCTCGCCGATGTACAGCCGGGTGCGGCTGCCCTTGGCCACCCCCGCCCACCAGGGCACGAGCTTGGCGTAGTCGGCGGCCGAGAGCCCGATGTTCCAATACAGCTGCGGGACGATGTAGTCGAGCCAGCCCTCCCGCACCCACTTGCGGGTGTCGGCGTGGATGTCGTCGTACGACTGCAGCGCCTTGGTGTCCGAGCCCTTCGCGTCGGTGGAGGCGTTGCGCCACACCCCGAAGGGGCTGATCCCGAACTGGGTCTCGGGCCGGGTGGCCTTGATCCGGGTGGCCGTCTCCAGCACCAGCTTGTCGATGTTGTCGCGCCGCCAGGCGGCCCGGTTGGGGAAGGCGCCGCCGTGCGCGTCGTACGCCGCCGCGTCGTCGAAGGTCTGGCCGGCCACCGGGTACGGGTAGAAGTAGTCGTCGAAGTGCACGGCGTCCACCGGGTACTTCCGCACCGCGTCGAGGATCGCGTCCTGCACGAAGGCGCGGACCTCGGGCAGCCCGGGGTTGTAGTAGAGCTTCCCGCCGAACGACACCACCCAGTCCGGGTGCACGCGCGCGGGGTGGGTGGCGATGAGCTTCGTCGGGTCGTCGTGGGTCGCGACCCGGTACGGGTTGAACCAGGCGTGCAGCTGCAGCCCGCGCGCATGGGCCTCCGCGACGGCCGTGCCCAGCGGGTCCCAGCCCGGTGACCTGCCCTGGGTGCCGGTCAGCACCTGGGACCACGGCTCGTAGGGCGAGGGCCACAGCGCGTCGGCCGTGGGCCGCACCTGGAAGACCACCGTGTTGAGCCGCTTGCTCACCGCCAGATCGAGCCAGGCGATCAGCTCGGCGCGCTGCGCCGCGGCGCTCAGGCCGGACCGGGAGGGCCAGTCGCGGTTGCCGACGGTCGCCAGCCACATCCCCCGCATCTCGGTCGTCGCGCGCCGCTGCCCCGGGGGCGCGGCCCCCGGGCGCGCGGGCGCCGCCCCCGTCGTGGTGAACGCCGACAGCGCTGCCAGTGCGAAGGCCCGCCGGGACAGTCGCCCCATCACACACATCCCCACATACTCCGCGGATCCGCTCGGTCACGGATCGTTTCGGGGCCCAGCATGCCCCCACCCCGGCGATCGATCATCGATACTTGCTAGTAACGTGCACGATCGGAGCAGGCCGACCGGGATCCGGCGGACCTGCGACGGGCAACTTCAGTCAGCTTCAGTCAGCGCGGCGAAAGGGACGATGTGACCGACATCGAGCGGGTCGGAGTGGTCGGCTGCGGCCAGATGGGGGCGGGCATCGCCGAGGTCTGCGCGCGCGCCGGACTCGACGTGAAGGTCGCCGAGACCACCGGCGAGGCCCTGGAGTTCGGCCGGACCCGGCTGTTCAACTCGCTGGCCAAGGCCGCCGAGCGCGGCAAGATCTCCGAGCAGGAGCGGGACGCGACGCTGGCGCGGCTCAGCTTCACCACGGATCTCGGCGAGTTCGCCGACCGCGATCTGGTGGTCGAGGCCGTGGTCGAGAACGAGCAGGTCAAGACCGAGATCTTCCAGGTCCTCGACCAGGTCGTGACCCGCCGGGACGCGATCCTGGCCTCCAACACCTCCTCCATCCCGCTGGTGAAGCTCGCGGTCGCCACCTCGCGGCCCGACCAGGTCGTCGGCATCCACTTCTTCAACCCGGCCCCGGTGCAGCAGCTCGTCGAGCTGATCCCGGCGCTGACCACCTCCGAGGGCACGCTCGGGCGGGCGCAGCTGTTCGCCGAGAAGGTGCTGGGCAAGCACGCGATCCGGGCCCAGGACCGCTCCGGCTTCGTGGTCAACGCGCTGCTGATCCCCTATCTGCTCTCCGCGATCCGGATGTTCGAGACGGGCATCGCCAGCCGCGAGGACATCGACAACGGCATGGAGATGGGCTGCGCCCACCCGATGGGCCCGCTGAAGCTGTCCGACCTGATCGGCCTGGACACGGTCGCGTCGGTCGCGTTCTCGATGTACGAGGAGTACAAGGAGCCGCTGTACGCCGCTCCCCCGCTGCTCCAGCGCATGGTGGACGCGGGCCGGCTGGGCCGCAAGACCGGCTCGGGCTTCTATACGTACTGATCACCGGCAGGCACTGCTCACCGGCACGTCCTGCTCACTCTCAGACCGCTCACCGGCAGTGAACGGCACGGGCCCGGCGCTCTTCGGACGCGCCGGGCCCGCCGTGTTCGCACGCCGTGTGCACACCGGGCCCGCATATGCCCCGCGCACACTCTCCCCACCGGCTCACCAGGCGAGTTCACTCATCGTGCACCTACAAGGGATGTGAGACGACTACGGAAAGGAGCGGACACGTGACCGCCGATCCCGAGCATCCCGTCGTCCATGGAGAACTCGCGGAGTTACGACGCCGGCTCGACGTCGCGTACGCCCGAGTCGAGGGCGGGCTCGCCCTGCTGACGCACCGTACCGAGGAGACCGCCAAGGAGCTCGACGAACTCAAGCCCCGCATCGTGACGTTGGAGCACGCGCGCTGGCCGCTGCCGGCCATCGCCGCGCTCACCGCCGTCGGCGCACTGATCGTGACGATCTGGCAGGCCTTCAGCCGAGCCTGAGGTGATGCAGCAGCATCAACGCGGCCGCCATGTTGGCGGCCGGGACCTCCCCCCGGGCGACCAGGTCGGGAACGAGCTTGAGCGGGACCCACTCCCGGCGGTCCGACTCGAAGTCGTCCACCGGATGTCCCACGTACTCGCCGTGGTCCGACCAGTAGATGTGGTGGACGGCGTCGGTGAGCCCGTTGGACGGCTCCACGCTCATCAGATGGTGCAGCAGCCCCGGTCGCCAGCCGGTCTCCTCCTCGAGTTCCCTGGCGGCCGCGCGGGCGACGTCCTCGCCGTCCTCGACCACGCCCGCCGCGAGTTCCCACCCCCAGCTGTCGGTGATGAAACGGTGTCGCCACAGCAGGAGTACCTCGTTGGCCGCGTTCACGACGGTCGCCACCGCGACGGGCCTCAGCCGGATCAGGAAGTGGTCCAGATGCCGGCCGTCCGGCAGCTCCACATCTGCCAGGTTGACGCTGAACCAGCGGTTTTCATACACAGTTTGTTCGTTCTGTTTCGTCCACTGCACGGTTCTGCCACCTTCCGTCGAGTAAGTGGCAATATCGCAGCAGGAACTATGCAGCATCGGCGTCTACAACGGCACCCGCAGCGCTCCGTCGATGAGTTCGGCGGCCTCGGCGGTGCCGGCACAGTCGCTGCGCACCAGGTGCTCGCGCACCGCGCGCAGTCTGTCCCGCAGGCGCTGGGACTCCATTCCGCGCGCCTGTTCGGCCATCCGCACCGCGGTGACCACCGCTTTGTCGGCGTTGCCCTGACGCAGTTCGATCGTGCTGAGCATGGCCAGCCGGTGCACCCGCCCGCGATCGTGCGCCGGGGTGCCGACGGCGGCCACGGCGTGCTCCGCGGCGGCGGTGAGGTCGCCCAGGCTGAGCAGCGCCTCCGCCACCTGGACGTTGACCAGGCCCGGCTGGACATAGCCGGTCTCGTCGGGTTCCCGCCCGCGCAGGATGCGTTCGGCGGCCGTCTCGGCCCGCCGGATGCACGACAGGGCGCTCGTGCCGTCGCCGAGGTGGGCGTACGCCTTGGCCTGCATCGCGTAGAGGTCGGAGGCGAGGGCGGGCGTGATGTGCTTGCCCGCCGCCCGCAACGCCGCCTCCGCGAAGGCGACGGCCTGCCGGTACTCCCGCATGAACAACGACTGGTTGACGAGGAGGGCGATGACATACGCGCCAAGTCCACGGTCCCCACTGGCCTTTGCCAGCCGCAGCGCCTGATGGAAGTACCGCTGGGCCAGCCCGTGCGCATCGGAGTCGTAGGCGCAGATCCCGGCGACCGCCACCAACCCGCCGGTGGCGCGGTGCAGTTGACGGCCCGTCTCGTCGGTGTAGCTGCCGCGCAGCAGGGGGGCCGCCTCGGCGTTGAGGAAGCCGACGACCCGGCTGCGGGTCGCGATGCCGCCCGCCTTGCGGTACATCTGCTCGTAGTGGGCGCGGGCGGCGCGCAGCATGTCGATGTCGGCGGAGGTCACGCGATGCCGGCCGCCGCGGGAGACGTCCACGTCCTCCGGCGGGTTCTCCCACTCCCACACCGGCATCACGGCCGGGGTGCCGGTGACGGCGGGCGCGCCCAGGACGTGCGGGCGCTGCTGCTCGTCGGAGCGCCACAGGGCGGTGGCCCGCTCGACGAAGCCGGAGAGCGAGGTGCCGTGCGGGGAGGACGGCTCGCCCGGGACGCCCAGGCCGATGTCGTCGAGGGTGACCGGCCGGTGCAGCCGCGCCGCGAGCACCTCACAGATCAGGTCGGGCACCTGCCCGCGCGGCCGCTGACCTTTCAGCCACCGGGCGACCGCCGTGTGCTCGTACCGCAGGGCGAGTCCGCGGACCCGACCGGCCTGGTTGACATGGGCGGCCAGACCCGCATGCGAGATGCCCGCCTCGTCCAGGATCGCGTCGAGCAGAGTGTTGGGCTGCATGGGTGCCCCCCGGTGCCTCGGTGCCGACAGCGTAATGGGTGCGTCTTCACACGGGGTGTGAACCGAGTGCCCGCATTCGTAGCGTGCGCGCGCTGTCGCTGAGCGTTTCCGGCCGATTGACTGGAGCGCCTCGCAAGAGGTTCGCCGGGCCGCCGGCTCCCCCTCAATGAAACGGCGGCCCGGCGAAACGCTCCGCGGGTTGAACCGGGCTACGGTGCGTTGTCGGGTGCGGGTGGACTGTGGCCGGTCGCGCAGTTCCCCGCGCCCCTGGGTGGGCTGCAGCCCAGCCAGGGGCGCGGG
>NZ_JBSFEV010000047.1:0-58203 GCF_053594615.1 Streptomyces sp. NPDC001858 | reverse complement strand
AAACGCCCGGTTACATTCCGAACCCGGAAGCTAAGCCTTACAGCGCCGATGGTACTGCAGGGGGGACCCTGTGGGAGAGTAGGACACCGCCGAACTCCTTTTAGAGCTCCGGCTCTTGGGCAGACAGCCCAAGAGCCGGAGCTTTTTTGCGTTGGGGTAAGGTCAGGGGGCATCGTTGGCTCATTTCCCACTGGAGGCTCCCGGGTGGAGGTCCAAGAGACCCGTGTCCAGACAAACCGGGTCTTCACCATCCCGAACATCCTGAGCATGGCTCGCCTCGTCGGCGTGCCCCTGTTCCTGTGGTTGATCCTCAGGCCGGAGTTCGGGGGCCCGAAGAGCGATGGCTGGGCTTTTCTGGTGCTGGCGTTGAGCGGAGTCAGCGACTACCTGGACGGCAAGCTGGCGCGGCGCTGGAATCAGGTCAGCAACCTCGGCCGGCTCCTGGACCCGGCTGCCGACCGCCTCTACATTGTCGCCACTCTGACGGGCCTCACCTGGCGCGAGATTCTCCCCATCTGGTTGACGGCTGTACTTGTAGCGCGGGAACTCGTCCTGCTGGTGATGGTGCTCATCCTCCGGCGGCACGGCTATCCGCCGCCGCAAGTGAACTTCCTCGGGAAGGCCGCGACCTTCAACCTGATGTACGCCTTCCCGCTGCTTCTTCTCAGTGACGGAAGTGGATGGTTGGCGTCACTCGCTGCTATTTTCGGATGGGCGTTCGCAGGATGGGGTACAACGCTCTACTGGTGGGCAGGAGTCCTCTACGTGGTACAGGTCCGCCGTCTCGTTCGGGCGGACGCCATGGCCGGCTGAACTCGCCGATCGGCGGTAGCAGTGGCTCGATGGCCCGCGGCGGAAAAGTGCGGGACAATCTGGACGGGTGAAGTCGGCTAGACCGTCGTCTCTTTAGGAGGACGCTTCCGACATGAAGGCCGTCGTGATGGCCGGAGGCGAAGGCACACGCCTTCGTCCGATGACCTCGAGCATGCCCAAGCCGCTCCTGCCGGTGGCCAACCGGCCGATCATGGAGCACGTTCTGAGGCTGCTCAAAAGGCATGGGCTCAATGAGACCGTCGTTACTGTCCAGTTCCTGGCGTCGCTGGTCAAGAACTACTTCGGTGACGGCGAAGAGCTCGGAATGGAGCTCAGCTATGCCAACGAGGAGAAGCCACTCGGTACCGCTGGAAGCGTCAAGAACGCAGAGGAGGCGTTGAAGGACGACGCCTTCCTCGTCATCTCCGGCGATGCGCTCACCGACTTCGACCTCACCGAGTTGATCAGCTTCCACAAGGAGAAGGGCGCGCTCGTCACCGTCTGTCTGACGCGTGTGCCCAATCCGCTGGAATTCGGCATCACCATCGTCGACGAAGAGGGCAAGGTCGAGCGTTTCCTCGAGAAACCGACCTGGGGCCAGGTCTTCTCGGACACCGTGAACACGGGCATCTACGTCATGGAGCCCGAGGTCTTCGACTATGTCGAGGCCGATGTGCCCGTCGACTGGTCCGGTGACGTCTTCCCGCAGCTGATGAAGGAGGGCAAGCCGGTCTACGGCTTCATCGCCGAGGGCTACTGGGAGGACGTGGGCACGCACGAGAGTTACATGAAGGCCCAGGCAGACGTGCTGGAGGGCAAGGTCGACGTCGATATCGACGGGTTCGAGATCTCGCCGGGCGTATGGGTGGCGGAAGGGGCCGAAGTGCACCCCGATGCCGTACTCCAGGGGCCCCTGTACATCGGGGACTACGCGAAGGTCGAGGCGGGCGCCGAAATCCGTGAGCACACGATCGTCGGATCCAACGTCGTCGTCAAGAGCGGGGCCTTCCTGCACAAGGCCGTGGTGCACGACAACGTGTACATCGGGCAGCACAGCAATCTGCGCGGCTGTGTCGTCGGTAAGAACACGGACATCATGCGAGCGGCCCGGATCGAGGACGGCGCCGTCATCGGTGATGAATGCCTGATCGGTGAAGAATCGATCGTGCAGGGCAATGTGCGGGTCTATCCCTTCAAGACCATCGAGGCCGGCGCGTTCGTCAATACGTCGGTGATCTGGGAGTCCCGGGGGCAGGCGCATCTTTTCGGCGCCCGCGGGGTGTCCGGGATCCTGAACGTCGAGATCACGCCGGAGCTGGCCGTGCGTCTCGCCGGCGCCTATGCCACGACGTTGAAGAAGGGCTCCACCGTCACGACGGCCCGGGACCACTCCCGTGGTGCCCGTGCGCTGAAGCGAGCGGTGATCTCCGCGCTCCAGGCCAGCGCCATCGACGTACGGGACCTGGAGAACGTGCCGTTGCCCGTGGCACGGCAGCAGACCGCGCGGGGGAGTGCCGGCGGGATCATGATCCGGACCTCGCCAGGGGTGCCGGACTCCGTGGACATCATGTTCTTCGACGGACAGGGCTCGGATCTGTCGCAGGGCAGTCAGCGCAAGCTGGACCGGGTGTTCGCGCGGCAGGAGTACCGGCGGGCGTTCCCGGGAGAGATCGGGGATCTGTACTTCCCGGCCAGCGTCTTCGACTCGTACACCGGGTCGTTGCTGCGGAACGTGGACACGACAGGGATCTCGGAGTCCGGGCTGAAGGTCGTGGTGGACGCCTCGAACGGCAGTGCCGGGCTGGTCCTGCCGAGTCTCCTCGGGAAGCTCGGGGTGGACTCGCTGACCATCAATCCCGGCCTGAACGAGGCCCGGCCCACGGAGACGGGCGATCAGCGCCGGTCCGGGCTCGTGCGGCTCGGGGAGATCGTGGCTTCGTCGCGGGCCGCGTTCGGTGTGCGGTTCGACCCGGTGGGTGAGCGGCTCTCCCTCGTCGACGAGAAGGGCCGGATCATCGAGGACGACCGGGCGCTGCTGGTGCTCCTCGACCTGGTGGCCGCCGAGCGGCGCAGCGGACGGGTCGCCCTTCCGGTGACCACGACCCGGATCGCCGAGCAGGTCGCGGCGTATCACGGGACGCAGGTCGAGTGGACGACGACCTCGCCCGACGCCCTCACCCGGGTCGGGCAGGACGAGACGACGATCTTCGGCGGCGACGGCAAGGGAGGGTTCATCGTCCCGGAGTTCAGCAGTGTCTTCGACGGTACGGCGGCCTTCGTGCGGCTGATCGGGCTGGTGGCTCGGACGCAGCTCACCCTCAGCCAGATCGACGCGCGGATTCCGCGGGCGCACGTCCTGAAGCGGGATCTGGCGACTCCGTGGGCCGTGAAGGGGCTCGTGATGCGGCGGGTCGTCGAAGCGGCCGGAGATCGCTTTGTGGACACCACCGACGGTGTGCGGGTGGTGGAGACGGACGGGCGTTGGGTGATGGTGCTGCCCGACCCGGCCGAGGCCGTCACCCATCTGTGGGCCGAGGGGCCGGACGACGCGTCCGCGCAGGCCCTGCTCGACGAGTGGGCGGCGGTCGTGGACAGCGCCGGGCGCTGAGCCACGCGCACGCGTACGCCCACGCGCGCGTGCCGGACAGGTGTCCCCAAGGGGGCCTGTCCGGCACGCCGGTGGGGCCATTCGGAGGTATGCGGCGCGACGTGCGACGATGTGCGGCATGCCGCAGCAGCCCCCCGTTCGGAGCACACCCGCGCGCGTGTCGCGCCCGGACGCCTCCATGTCGCTGCTCACCAACGTCATGGACCACAGCCTCGACGACGGCTACGCGGAGGCCGCCGCCCGTAAGCGGGCCGAAGGCTCCGGCGGTCTGCCCAGGACGGTGCGGGCGAAGCTCGGTCTCGCGGCGGGATTGGTGCTCGCGGCCCTCGTGGTCACCGTCGGGGCGGCTCAGGCGCGGGTCGCGGCTCCGGTCGTCGCCAAGGAGCGCGAGGAGCTGATCGACCGCATCGATCGTGAGACGGAGGCCGCCGACAAGCTCGAGAGCTCGGTCGACAAGCTCCGCGACGACGTGAGCGCGCGGCAGCAGGAGGCGCTCAAGCAGAGCGGCGGCGGTGACGGGGCGGACCTGGTGGGCGTTTTGTCGGGCGCCGTCGAGGTGCACGGGCCGGGAGTGAAGCTGGTCGTGGACGACGCCGAGGAAGCGACCACGGGCGGTGACGGCGATCCGCGTGAGACCTCCGGTTTCTCCGACACCGGGCGGGTGCGGGACCGCGACATGCAGCGTGTGGTCAACGGGTTGTGGGCGTCGGGCGCCGAGGCCGTCTCCATCAACGGGCAGCGGCTGACGGCGCTGTCGGCGATCAGGGCCGCGGGTGCCGCGATACTGGTCGACAACAAGCCGCTGGTGCCGCCGTACACGGTGCTTGCTGTGGGGGACGGGAAAAACCTGAGCACCAGGTTCCAGAACAGCGCGGACGGGCTGTATCTGAACGCCTTGCAGGAGAACTACGGCATTCGGACGGCCATTTCCGTGGTGGACGACGTCCGGCTGCCCGCCGCACCGAGTGTGATCGTACGTACAGCTCAGCCGAGAAGTGAGAAGGGCACATCGTGATCGCCGTACTGGGCCTCGTCGTGGGAGTCGTGGCCGGCCTGTTGGTTCAGCCTGAGGTACCGGCAGCAGTCGTGCCTTATCTGCCGATCGCCGTGGTGGCGGCGCTCGACGCCGTGTTCGGCGGGCTGCGGGCCATGCTGGACGGCATCTTCGACGACAAGGTGTTCGTGGTCTCGTTCCTGTCGAACGTGGTCGTCGCCGCCTTGATCGTGTTCCTGGGCGACGAGTTGGGCGTGGGATCGCAGTTGTCCACCGGCGTCGTGGTCGTCCTCGGCATCCGGATCTTCTCCAACGCCGCGGCGATCCGTCGGCACGTCTTCAGGGCGTGAGGCGGATGAGCGACCAGGACGAGGCGCCCGAGAACAGGCTGCGCAAGGAATTGCCCGACGAGGTCCCGGTGACGTCGTCCGTGAGCGAGAAGGCCGAGCCGCCGGCCGCTCCCGTGCTGACTGGTCGGCAGCGGCTGGTGCAGGGGCTCTGGCCGCCGCGGGTCTCGCGGGCGCAACTCATCGTCGCCCTGCTGCTGTTCGGCCTCGGCTTCGGTCTGGCCGTCCAGGTCGCGTCCAACAGCGACAGCGGAAACGCCCTGCGTGGGGCGCGTCAGGAAGATCTTGTGCGCATCCTTGATGAACTCGATGACCGCAGTCAGCGTCTTGAAGACGAGAAGCAAGGTCTCGAAAAGCAGCAGCAGGAGCTGGAGAACAGCTCCGACCAGGCCGAGGAGGCCCGCAAGCAGACGGTCGAGAAGGAGAGACAACTCGGCATTCTGGCGGGCACGGTGGCTGCTCAGGGGCCCGGTATCACGATGACCATCGAGGACACGAAGGGAACGGTCGAGGCGGACATGTTGCTCGACGCGATCCAGGAACTGCGCGCGGCCGGGGCCGAAGCGATCCAGGTGAACGGTGTGCGGGTCGTCGCCGGCACCTTCCTGACGGATTCCGACGACGGTGTGAGCGTCGACGGGAACAAGATCAACACGCCGTTTCGTTTCAAGGTCATCGGCAATCCGCAGGACCTCGAGCCGGCGCTGAACATCCCTGGAGGCGTGGTGCAGACTCTTGAGAAGGAGCAGGCCACCGTGACCGTCGAGCGGTCGAGCAAGATCGTCGTGGACGCCTTGCGAGCGGCGAAGCAGCCTGACTACGCTCGGTCGTCGGCCCAGTGAACCGGGGGTGCATGCGGGGCGTCCGGCAGGGGCATGAGGTTGCGGGGGGTCGACGCACCGATCGGGTGGTGCGTGGTGGAAACTGTCAGGTGGGCACGGACGTTGTGAAGGTGTCCGGGTCGGCCGGTGTAATCAGTCAGGGTTCGTCCTGCCCCACGGGCGGGTCTGTTTCGGTCAAGGGGAATCGCCCGTGAAGTTGTTTGCGAAGTTGTTCGGCAAGAGCGCGCGAGAGGGCAGCGACAACGCGACCGCTCGTCATCGCGCACAGCCCGACGCAGAGGGTCAGCGGCCGCTGTTCAGGGACCAGGTGGGTGGTCCGGGCGGTGACATTTCCGGAGGTCAGGGTGCGGCGTCGGTTGACCCTGCGCAGTCCGGCGGCATAGGTTTCGGCCAACCGTCAACCTCAAGTACGGGTGGAGGGTTTTCCCCTATGTCGGCCCTGGTGTGTACGAGGTGCGGTAACCGCAACGCGGAGAACAGCCGCTTCTGCTCCAACTGCGGAGCTCCGCTGCGCCCCGGGCTGACGCCCGAGCGTCCGTCGGAGACGACCTCCACCATCTCCATCTCCGGTCTCGAGGCCTACGACGCCGAGGCCACCGGCCAGACGCAGTTGCCCGCGCTCTCTCCCGAGGCGCAGGCCGCGGTCGACGCGTTGCCGTTGGGCTCCGCGCTGCTGGTCGTGCGCCGCGGCCCGAACTCGGGCAGCCGCTTCCTGCTGGACGGCGACCTGACGACGGCCGGCCGTCACCCGCAGAGCGACATCTTCCTCGACGACGTGACGGTCTCGCGCCGGCACGTGGAGTTCCGGCGCAACCCGGACGGCACGTTCAGGGTGGCGGACGTCGGCAGTCTGAACGGCACGTACGTCAACCGGGAGCGGATCGACGAGGTCGCTCTGTCGAACGGTGACGAGGTGCAGATCGGCAAGTACCGGCTGGTCTTCTACGCGAGCCAGCGGGGCTACTGACCCTCCCCCGGAGTCCATCCGGGGGGAACCCAGGGAAGGTCCATGCTTCAAACACCGAGGGGCGGTGCCGGACCGGGCACCGCCGCCGCGGACGGTGGTCCGATGAGCATCGGCACCGTGTTGAACGCGCTGCGTGACGAATTCCCCGAAGTCACCATCTCCAAGATCCGTTTCCTGGAGTCGGAGGGGCTCATCGATCCGCAGCGGACCCCGTCGGGGTATCGCAAGTTCAGCGCGGAGGACGTCGAGCGCCTCGGCCACGTACTGAGGATGCAGCGGGACCACTATCTGCCGCTCAAGGTCATCCGCGAGCACCTGGACGCCATGGAGCGGGGCGAGGCCGCGCCGCTGCCGACCGTGGGCCGGCAGCGTGACGGTGAGGCGTTTCTGGAGCCGTCGGAGGCACCCACGGTCGCCCGGATCGGGCGGGCCGAGCTGCTGGCGGCCGCGGGGATCGGTGAGCCGGAGCTCGAGGAGTGGGAGGCGTACGGGCTCGTCGTGCCCTTGGCGGACGGCGTCTACGACGCCGAGGCCGCCACGGTGGCCGCGCTCGTCGCCGAGCTGGGGCGGTTCGGGATCGAGCCCCGGCATCTGCGGGTGATGAAGGCCGCGGCCGACCGTGAGGCCGGACTCGTGGACCAGGTGGTCGCCCCGCTGAAGCGTCATCGCAACCCGCAGACCAGGGTGCTCGCGGAGGCCCGTACGAAGGAGCTGGCGGGGCTCACGGTCCGGCTGCATGCCGCGCTCGTGCAGACCGCGCTCGGGGTGCGGCTGCCCTGAGCGGGCGGTTTCGCCCTGGGCGGATCGGTCACCCGTTCCCGGCCCGACTACCCAAACGTCCCGGGCACGGCCTAGGGTTGCTGTGTGAACGAGCTCGATGTCGTAGGTGTCCGGGTCGAGATGCCCTCCAACCAACCGATCGTGCTGCTGCGTGAAGTGGGAGGCGACCGTTACCTTCCCATCTGGATCGGACCGGGGGAGGCGACGGCGATCGCCTTCGCCCAGCAGGGCATGGCTCCCGCGCGACCGCTGACCCACGACCTGTTCAAGGACGTACTCGAAGCCGTCGGCCAGGAGCTCACCGAGGTGCGCATCACGGATCTGCGGGAGGGCGTCTTCTACGCGGAGCTGGTCTTCGCCAGCGGGGTCGAGGTGAGCGCGCGCCCGTCCGACGCCATAGCGCTGGCGCTGCGCACCGGAACGCCGATCTACGGCAGCGACACGGTGCTCGACGACGCGGGGATCGCCATTCCGGACGAGCAGGAGGACGAAGTGGAGAAGTTCCGCGAGTTCCTCGACCAGATCTCGCCCGAGGACTTCGGCACCAGCAACCAGTAGCCGGCACATACGCGACATGTGGGCGTCCTGTACGGGGACGCCCGTCTCGTTTCCGGCAAATGCCAGCGGCGACTGAGAGCGTCCTACGGCTACTTCTCAGCGCATTCGGCTAGCCTTTCCCCGCGGTGGGGTGCGGGAAACCACTCCTAGGGTGATTATCACTCGGCGTGCCGAGTGTGGCGATCGTTGACGCACCCCTGGTGACTGCCTACCGTCGAGAAGGCAGGTCAAGGACGGAGGTCGGCGTGAGAAGCAGCGGCGACGGTACGGCTGGGGGTGCCCCCGGACTCGGTGTCGGGGGGAGCGGTCCGTACCCTCCCCCCAGCTCTCAGCTGAGTTCGAGCAGGGGGTATCCCCAGCAGAGCGGCGCTGCCGACCAGGCTCCGCAACGGCCGGCGGCCGTGCCGAGCAGCGGAGGGGCGACGTCCATGGCGTGCGAGCAGATCGGCTATCGCGGTCCGACGGCCTGTGCGGCCGCGGGCATCACCTACCGGCAACTGGACTACTGGGCGCGCACCGGGCTCGTCGAGCCGAGCGTGCGGCCCGCACACGGGTCCGGCACGCAGCGTCTGTACAGCTTCCGGGACGTTGTCGTCCTGAAGATCGTCAAGCGGTTCCTCGACACCGGGGTGTCGCTGCAGAACATCCGCTCCGCCGTGCAGCATCTGCGGGAGCGCGGGTTCAGCGACCTGGAGCGCATGACGTTGATGAGCGACGGCGCGACGGTCTACGAGTGCACCTCGCCCGACGAGGTCCACGCGCTGCTCCAGGGCGGTCAGGGCGTTTTCGGGATCGCTGTGGGCGTGGTCTGGCGGGACGTGGAGAACGCGCTTTCCCAGCTGCACGGGGAGCGCGTCGACACCGGTGAGACGCTCGTCGGGCACAACCCGGCGGACGAGCTGGCGCGTCGGCGCAACCGGGCGGTCTGAGGCTCCTCGCGGGGCTCGGGGCGGCGGTACGACGCCGTTGTCAGTGGTGTGGTGCAGCATCGGACATGTGAGAAACGCGCCCACCATCCTGCATCTCGACATGGATGCCTTCTTCGCGCAGGCGGAGCAGGCGTCCAAGCCGAGTCTGCGCGGGAAAGCCGTGGTCGTGGGTGGTCTGGGGCCTCGCGGAGTGGTGGCGACCGCTTCCTACGAGGCGCGCGTCTTCGGGGTGCACTCGGCGATGCCCATGGCCCAGGCGCGCCGACTGGCTCCCAACGCCGCCTATCTCGTTCCGCGCTTCGCGTTCTACCGGTCGATCAGCGAGCAGGTCATGGCGCTGCTGGGAGCGCTTTCGCCGTTGGTGGAGCCGCTGAGCCTGGACGAGGCCTTCGTGGACCTGGAGGCCGGGGAAGCGGCCTGGGACAGCGAGTCGGCGGAGCTGGCCGGCGGCAGACTGCGCGCGGACATACGGGCCGTCACGGGTCTCACCGGCTCGGTGGGGCTGGCCTCCTGCAAGATGCTCGCGAAGATCGCCTCGGAGCAGGCGAAGCCCGACGGCCTGGTGCTGATCGAGCCGGGCACCGAGCGGACGTTGCTCGGGCCCATGTCCGCGCGGATTCTGCCGGGGGTCGGTCCGGCGACGGGGGACCATCTGAGGCGGGCCGGGATCACCACGGTCGACGAGATCGCCGAGGCCGGTGAGGACGAGCTGGTGCGGCTGCTGGGCAAGGCTCATGGGCACGCCCTGTACGCGATGGCGCTGGCGCGTGACGACCGGCCCGTGGTGGCCGAGCGGGAGACCAAGTCGGTGTCGGTCGAGGACACCTACGACGTGGACATCCACGACCGGGTCCGGGTCGAGCTGGAGGTGCAGCGGCTCGCGGACCGGTGTGTGCGCAGGCTGCGCGGGGCCGGTCTGTCGGGGCGGACGATCGTGCTGAAGGTGCGACGGTACGACTTCTCGACGCTCACCCGGTCCGAGACGCTGCGGGGTCCCACCGACGATCCGACGGTGATCCGGGAGGCGGCGGCCCGGTTGCTGGACTCCGTGGACACGACGGGCGGGGTGCGGCTCCTCGGGGTGGGCGTCAGCGGTCTGGCGGACTTCACCCAGGAGGACCTGTTCGCGCAGGCCGCGGAGGAGCGGTCGGAGGGGCCCGAGGAGGAACTCGCGGACGAGCCCGTCCGTGCGGAGCCGGTGGAGGCCGAGCATCACTGGCGTCCCGGACACGATGTGCGGCATGCCGAGCTCGGGCACGGATGGGTGCAGGGCAGTGGGCTCGGCCGTGTCACCGTGCGGTTCGAGACCCCGCAGTCGGAGCCGGGACGGGTGCGGACGTTCCGTACCGACGACCCGGGGCTGGAGCCGGCGGATCCGCTGCCGCTGGTGCGGCGAAGACCTGCGGTCGACTCCGGGAACTCTTGGTGAGGTCGATCAGTTACACAGAGTGAAGCGGTTCGAAGTATGGGGTGAGCCGGAGCGGTGGCGGTGTCCGCGGAGGCGGCGCCGATGGCGGATGGGGAGCTGCATGAAACTGCACGGAGGTCGGTTCGCGGACCAGGCCGGGGTGTCGCCGGCACGTGAGGCCGAGATGCGGCAGGTGGTGGATCGGGTCACCCGGTGGTGTGCGAACCGCAGTGACGTGGTCGGGCTGCTCCTGGTCGGATCCTGCGCGCGTGGGGCCGCGCGTCCCGACTCGGACGTCGACCTCGTGCTGCTGTCGACGGCGTTGGATCGCTATGTCGACGACGAGGTGTGGAGGCGTGAGCTGTCGCTGGGGGAGGTGATTCGGGTCCAGGAGTGGGGGCCGGTCACCGAATGGCGGTATGTCACCGCCTCCGGTCTGGAGGTCGAGGTGGGCGTCGGCGCTCCGCGCTGGGCGCGGACCGATCCGGTCGACGCCGGTACGCGAAGAGTGGTCACGGATGGGGCCCGGCCGCTGTACGACCCTGCCGGGATACTCGGGGCGCTGATACGGGCGTGTGCCTGAGGGCTCAGCTCTCGTCCGTGCCCGCGAGGCGGCCGAAGTCGTGGTCGGGGAGCGGGGGAGGGGCGCCCACGTCGAGGCCGTAGTGGTGGTAGAGCTGGAGTTCCTGCTCCGGGGAGAGGTGGCGGCCCACGCCGAAGTCGGGGGCGTCCTTGATCAGGGCCCGTTCGAAGGGGATGCGCAGGGTGCCCTCGACCAGCTCGCTGGGCTCCAGGGGGACGAAGGCGTCGCGGGAGAACAGGCCGGTCCGTATGGCCGCCCATTCGGGGACGCCGGTCGCGTCGTCGAGGTAGACCTCGTCGACGGTGCCGATCTTGGTGCCGTTGCGGTCGAACGCCTTGCGGCCGATCAGGTGGCGCGGATCGATGTCGGTCTGCACGGGCCCTCCATTTGGTCGCAACCCATCCGTAAGCACTACAAAAGAGCACATCGAGGCGGGCGGCCACTCGAAGGGGGTCCCGTTGACCTCGCTGGTAGTCTGACAACGGCTGCTGACCCCATGCGGGAGAGTCCTCCGGACATCATCGGAGGCGCCGAAGGAGCAACTCCTCCCCGGAATCTCTCAGGCTCACGTACCGCACGGACGAGGTCACTCTGGAAAGCAGGGCGGGTGCCGACGGCGTCGACGGCTCCCGCTCTCACCGACGGTGAAAGCCGGGCGCCCTCGGGCGTCCGGTGAAGCTCTCAGGTCGAGATGACAGAGGGGGAGGTCGTCCGGGTACCCGCACGTCGTGGTGACCCTCGAAGGTCGTGGCAGACCAGGAGGCCTCCGTAATGACAGCCCACCGCATTCCGCTCTCCGAGCTCGAACAGGGAATCCCCTTCGAGCAGCGTCACATCGGGCCCGATCACGAGGCGCGGGCCAAGATGCTCGCGCAGGTCGGCTACGGCTCGCTCGACGAGCTCACCGCCGCCGCGGTCCCGGCCGTGATCCAGAACGCCGACGCGCTGGACCTGCCGGGCGCGCGCACCGAGGCCGAGGTGCTGGCCGAGCTGCGTTCGCTGGCCGACCGCAACCAGGTCCTCGACTCGATGATCGGGCTGGGCTACTACGGGACGTTCACGCCGCCCGTGATCCTGCGCAACGTCATGGAGAACCCGGCCTGGTACACGGCGTACACCCCGTACCAGCCGGAGATCTCCCAGGGGCGGCTCGAGGCGCTGCTGAACTTCCAGACCATGGTCGCCGACCTGACCGGGCTGCCGACCTCGGGTGCGTCGCTGCTCGACGAGGGTACGGCCGCCGCCGAGGCGATGGCGCTGTCCCGGCGCATGGGGAAGAACAAGAAGGGCCTCTTCCTCATCGACGCGGACGTGCTGCCGCAGACCATCGCCGTGATCGAGACCCGGGCCGAGCCGACGGGCGTGGAGGTCGTCGTCGCCGACCTGAGCGAGGGCATTCCGGCGGCGATCGCCGAGCGTGAGATCAACGGCGTGCTCGTGCAGTACCCCGGCGCCTCAGGTGCGGTACGCGACCTCGGGGCGATCGTCGAGCAGGCGCACGGGCTCGGCGCGCTCGTCACCGTCGCCGCGGATCTGCTCGCGCTGACGCTGCTGAAGTCGCCCGGTGAGCTGGGGGCGGACATCGCGGTCGGCACCACGCAGCGGTTCGGCGTGCCGATGGGGTTCGGCGGGCCGCACGCCGGCTACATGGCGGTCCACGAGAAGTTCGCGCGCAGCCTGCCCGGGCGGCTGGTGGGCGTGTCCGTGGACGCGGACGGGAACAAGGCCTACCGGCTGGCGCTGCAGACGCGTGAGCAGCACATCCGGCGGGAGAAGGCGACGAGCAACATCTGCACGGCGCAGGTGCTGCTGGCCGTGATGGCGGGGATGTACGCGGTCTACCACGGGCCCGACGGGCTGCGGGCGATCGCCCGACGCACGCACCGGTACGCGTCGATCCTGGCCGCCGGGCTGGCGGCCGGCGGGGTCGAGGTCGTGCACGGGGCGTACTTCGACACACTGACCGTGCGGGTGCCCGCGAAGGCCGCCGCGGTCGTCGCCGCCGCTCGGGAGCGCGGGGTGAACCTGCACCTCGTCGACGCCGATCAGGTGTCGATCTCCTGCGACGAGACCACCGCGCGGGCGCAGGTCGCCGCGGTCTGGGCGGCCTTCGGGGTGGACGGCGACATCGAGGCGCTCGACGCGTCCACCGAGGAGACGCTGCCCGCCGGACTGCTGCGGTCCGACGAGATCCTGGCGCACCCGGTCTTCCACCAGCACCGCTCCGAGACCGCGATGCTGCGCTACCTGCGCAGACTCGCCGACCGGGACTACGCGCTCGACCGGGGCATGATCCCGCTGGGCTCCTGCACCATGAAGCTCAACGCGACCACCGAGATGGAGCCGGTCACCTGGCCCGAGTTCGGGCAGTTGCACCCCTTCGCGCCGGCCGAGCAGGCGCAGGGCTACCTCACGCTCATCCGCGAACTGGAGGAGCGGCTCGCCGAGGTCACCGGGTACGACGAGGTGTCCCTGCAGCCGAACGCCGGGTCGCAGGGGGAGCTGGCCGGGCTGCTCGCCGTCCGCGGCTACCACCGGGCCAACGGGGACGAGCAGCGGACTGTCTGCCTCATCCCGTCCTCCGCGCACGGCACCAATGCGGCCAGCGCGGTGATGGCGGGGATGAAGGTCGTGGTCGTGAAGACCGCCGAGGACGGCGAGATCGACGTCGACGACCTGCGGGCGAAGATCGAGCGGCACCGGGACGAGCTGTCGGTGCTGATGATCACGTACCCGTCCACGCACGGGGTGTTCGAGGAGCACGTCGCCGACATCTGCGCCCAGGTGCACGAGGCCGGTGGGCAGGTGTACGTCGACGGCGCCAACCTCAACGCGCTCGTCGGGCTCGCCAAGCCCGGCCACTTCGGCGGGGACGTCTCGCACCTGAACCTGCACAAGACCTTCTGCATCCCGCACGGCGGCGGCGGCCCCGGTGTCGGTCCGGTGGCCGTGCGGTCGCACCTGGCGCCGTATCTGCCGAACCACCCGCTGCAGCCCGCGGCCGGGCCGGAGACCGGTGTGGGGCCGATCTCGGCGGCGCCCTGGGGTTCGGCCGGGATACTGCCGATCTCCTGGGCCTATGTGCGGCTCATGGGCGGCGAGGGACTCAAGCGGGCCACCCAGGTGGCGGTGCTGAGCGCCAACTACATCGCCAAGCGGCTGGAGCCGCACTACCCGGTGCTCTACAACGGCCCCGGCGGGCTGGTCGCGCACGAGTGCATCATCGACCTGCGGCCGCTGACGAAGGCGACCGGTGTGAGCGTCGACGACGTCGCCAAGCGGCTCATCGACTACGGGTTCCACGCGCCGACGATGTCCTTCCCGGTGGCCGGGACGCTGATGATCGAGCCGACCGAGTCCGAGGACCTCATCGAGCTGGACCGGTTCTGCGAGGCGATGATCGCCATCCGCGCGGAGATCGAGAAGGTCGGGGAGGGCGCGTGGCCGGCCGAGGACAACCCGCTGCACCACGCCCCGCACACCGCGGCCGTGCTCGGCGGCGAGTGGGAGCACGCGTACACGCGTGAGGAGGCCGTTTTCCCGGCCGGGGTGTCCGTCGCCGACAAGTACTGGCCGCCGGTGCGCCGCATCGACCAGGCCTTCGGCGACCGGAACCTGGTGTGCTCGTGCCCGCCGCTGGACGCGTACGAGGACTGAGGTTCGAGGGGCCCTGTCCGTCGTGGGCGGGCGGGGCCCCTGCGCGTGTTACGCCGTCGCCAGGGACACCTCGGTCGACTTGATCAGCGCGACGACGTCGGAGCCCACGAAGAGGCCGAGGTCGGTGGCCGCCTCCTTGGTGATCGCGGCGGTGAGTTCGCCGCCCGCCACGGTGATCTTGACCGAGGCCATGACGCCGCCGACGGTGAGGCCGGTGATCGTACCGGGGAGCTGGTTGCGGATCGACAGGCCGTCGACCGCGGCGGTGGCCAGGGACACCTCCGTCGACTTCACCAATGCGCGGACGGCGATGCCCTCGGTGAGGGCGAGCTGGCGGACGGCCTCCAGGGTGATCGCGGCCGTGAGGTTCTGGCCGCCGTCCAGATGGATCTTGACGGTGGCCATGACCTCACCGGGGTGGACGGCGGTCACGGTGCCGGGGAGTTGGTTGCGGATGCTCAGGGTCATGAGCGTCAACGGTAGGGCTCTGGGCGCCTTGTGGCGGGTATGCCGGGTATGCCTGGTTCTGTGCCGCTCCTGCTGTCTTCGTCTCGTTGGTCAGACTCGGTCGATGTGTACGTTTGTCGACTTCACTCGGGCCGTGGCCTCCATGCCGACTTCCAGGCCCAGTTCCTCGACGGCTTCCCGGGTCAGCAGGGAGACCAGGCGGTGCGGGCCGGCCTGGATCTCGACCTGTGCGGCCACGTCGCCGAGTTTGATCGCGGTGACGATGCCGGGGAAGGCGTTGCGGACCGAGGTGTACGGGGTGTCGCCCTCCGTGCTGTCCGTGCGGGCGAGTTCCACGGAGAAGGCGGCGAGGTCCTTGCCGTCGATGAGGCGTCGTCCGGCGTCGTCGCGATGGGTCGACACGCGGCCCGCGTCCGCCCAGCGGCGCGCGGTGTCGGGGCTCACGCCGAGCAGCCGTGCCGCCTGGCCGATTGTGTAGCTCTGCATGCGGGTCACGATAGGGCCGGAGGGGGCGGCGGTGGACGCGGGGCCGCGTGTTGGGTATGACGCGATATGACGTCAGTTCGTGCAGGGGTGGACGGGGTGAAGGACATGTCAGCTGAGGTGCGGGCCTCGCATGCGGACCGGGACCGGGTCGTGGAGGCGTTGAGCGTGGCCGCGGGGGACGGGCGGCTGACCGCGGACGAGCTCGACGAGCGGATGGAGGCGGCTCTGACGGCCCGGACGACGGGGGAGCTGGCCGTGCTCACGGTCGATCTGCCGGCGGAGGGGGCGGCGGGGGCGGCGATCGAGGTCAAGGACGTCGTCCGGATCGAGCAGCAGGGCGGTTCGGCCGAACGCGGTGACGGGTGGGTGGTGCCGCGACACCTGGTGATCGAGTCGGCCCGGGGGATGTGACGCTCGACTTCACCCGGGCGGTGATCGGGCACGGCACCCTCCGTATCGACCTGGACATGCAGGGCGGCACGCTGCGGCTGGTGACCCGGCCGGGGGTCGTCGTGGACACCGACTCGCTGGTCCTCGACTACGTCAAGATCAAGAGCCGTCCTTCCGGTCCGGCGGACGCTCCGGTGGTGCTGCGGGTGGAGATCGCCGGGCGCAAGAGTTTCGGGCGGATCGTGGCGCGGCCGCCGCGGCGGGGACTCTTCGGGGGGAGCCGGGAGCAGCGCTGAGGCGCTCCGGTGACTCGGCGCCTTCGCGCGGGGCACCCGCGTTCGAAGGACGTCGGGTGGCCGGGGGTCAGCCGGTGTGGACGCGGGGGCGGCGGGCGCGGTCCGGTTCGGCCTCGCGCAGGACCTCGCGGGTGACCGGGGCGACCTCGCCTTGGCCGAAGAGGAAGAAGCGCAGGAAGTTGGCGAAGGGGTTGCCCTCGGTCCACTCGAAGTAGATGTGCGGGATGCAGCCGGTCGAGTCGCGGGTGTGCAGGAGCAGCGCGGCCAGGGCGTTGGAGATGGAGGAGGACTCCAGGGTCAGGACGCGGTAGCGGTTGTGGAGGACCTCGCCGCGCACCGTCAGGCCCGACTCGAACTCGGACGGGTCCACGACGGTGACCTCGACGAAGACGAAGTCGCCGCCGGGGATGTCGTTGTCCTGGCGGATCTGCTCGATCTTGTCGCGGTACTCGGCCTTGTCGCGCTGGTCGGGCTCGTTCGCGATGAACCGGATCTTGCGGCTGGACATGTCACGTATGAAACGTTCCGCCATGTCGTCCATGGTCACGCTGGTCACGCGGAGCTCGAAGGCGCGGGCCAGCCGGGACAGCAGCGAGACCAGGATGATGCCGGCGATGAAGCAGGCGCCGATCTTCACGCCGTCCGGCCGCTCGATGACGTTCACGACGGTGACGTAGAGGAACACGGCCGAGATGACGGCGAAGCCGATGGTCCAGTTGCGCTGGCCGGCCTTGCGGGCGGCGATGGTCACGGCGATCGCCGCCGAGCTGATGAGCACCAGCACGCCGGTGGCGTATGCGCCGCCCTGGGCGTCGACGTCGGCGTCGAAGATCCACGTGACCAGGAACGCGATGAGGGTGAAGACGATGACCATCGGGCGGACGGCGCGGGCCCAGTGCGGGGCCATGCCGTAGCGGGGGAGGTAGCGGGGCATGAGGTTGAGCAGTCCGGCCATGGCGGAGGCTCCCGCGAACCAGAGGATGGCGATCGTCGAGACGTCGTAGACCGTGCCGAAGGCGTTGCCGAGGTACTCGTGGGCCAGGAACGCCAGCGCGCGGCCGTTGGCCTGGCCGCCGGACTCGAATTCCTTCTCCGGGATCAGCACGGTGGTGATGAAGCTGGTGGCGATCAGGAAGACGCTCATGATCAGGGCGGCGGTCGTCAGGAGCTTCTTGGTGTCGCGGATGCGGCCCTTGGGGTGCTCCTCGGTGTCGCCGGGGTCGCCTTGGACGTGGGGCATGACGGCGACGCCGGTCTCGAAGCCGGACAGGCCCAGCGCCAGCTTGGGGAAGACCAGCAGGGAGACGCCGATCATGGCGAAGACGTTGCCGTGCTCGGCGGTCAGGGCGCTCGACCAGTCCGTGACCACATGACCCTCGGTGAGCACGTGCCACAGGCCGACCGCCACCACGACCACGTTCAGGCCGAGGTAGGCGACCACCAGGGCGACCGCGACGCCGATCGCCTCCAGGAAGCCCTTGAGGAACACCGCGCCGAGCAGCGCGACCAGCACCAGGGTGATGATCATCTGCTTGTCGTGCAGGGCGTCCGCCAGATGCGGGTTCTCCACCAGGTGCGTCGAGGCGTCCGCCGCGGACAGCGTGATCGTGATCAGGAAGTCCGTGGCCGCGAAACCCAGCAGCGTCAGGACGAACAGCTTGCCCTTCCAGAACGACAGCAGCCGCTCCAGCATCGCGATCGAGCCCTCGCCGCGGTGGCTCTCCTCGGCCACCCGCCGGTAGACCGGCAGCGCACCGGCCAGGGTGACGATGACGAGCACGATGGTCGCGATGGGGGAGAGCAGGCCGGCCGCGAGGGCGGCGATGCCGGGCTGGTAGCCGAGGGTGGAGAAGTAGTCGACGCCGGTCAGGCACATCACCCGGTACCAGCGCTGCCCCTTGTGCTCGGGGTGCTCGGGCTGCGGCTTCGGCCGCGCGGCGGGCGTCCGTCGGCCATGGCCCTTGCCCATGTCGGACAGGCCCTCCAGCATCCAGGCGCGCAGGCGACTGGGGGGAGGGTGCTCGGTGGTGGCCATCGGAGCGCTCCTGATGTACGGCATCTCTGCGTGTGCGGCTTGTGCGGCAGCTGCGGCTTGTACGGCATGTGCGGCGGCGGTGGCGCCCATGCCTGTGCCGTGTGCGGCACAGCGTGCGGATTCGGCCATCCGGGGGACGGCCGACGGCGGGAACAGCGTAAGCGGAGAGTGACGCCTGGGCCTACGGAAGACCGTCTGGAGGGCGTCAAGTTTGCGTTAAGACTGGTCACGGGCCGGACACTCAGTGTCATGTATTCCGGGGGCTGTTCCGGTCGGCGGTTCTCGCCTTTCGCCTGCTCCGTAACGTTCGGCGGTTGATCCGAATGTTTCGCTTACGTTCGAGGTCTCGGCCGGGCAGCTTTCTGGAACTGGCCCCTGGATTCCCTGTGTTCAAGGGGTTGCCACCCGTCGGAGGGTGTCTCTAGGGTGCGGCAGCAGCGAAGCTTTCTGGATCCTGACCGAAACTTTCGATCAACCAAGGAGCGCATGATGGGCGACCCGGCACTCTCCCGCCGCGGCTTCCTGGCGGCCTCCGCCGCGGCCGGTCTGAGCATGACGGCACTGAGCGCATGCGGCGGGGACTCGGACGGAGGGTCGTCGGGGACGACCACGATCGAGTGGTGGAACATCTCCACCACCCAGCCGGCCAAGGACGTCTGGGCCGGACTGGCCAAGCAGTTCGAGGCCCAGAACCCCAAGGTGAAGATCAAGATCGTCCAGCTGGAGAACGACGCCTACAAGTCGAAGATGACGGCGCTGACCGCCTCCGGGAAGCTCCCCGACATCTTCCACACCTGGGGCGGCGGTGTCCTGCAGCAGCAGGTCGACGCAGGACTGGTCGAGGACCTGACGGAGAAGACGAAGGAGTGGGGGGAGGGGCTGCTGCCGGTCGCCCGGGAGCCCTATCTGCTCGACGAGAAGGTGTACGGCGTCCCCTTCGACATCGGCATGATCGGGTTCTGGTACAACAAGGCCCTCTTCACGCAGGCCGGGATCAGCGCCCCGCCCACCACGTGGAGCGGCTTCCTCGACGCCGTGCGCAAGCTGAAGGCCGCCGGAGTCACCCCGCTCGCCCTGGCCGGCAAGGAGAAGTGGCCCGGCATGTACTACTGGGCGTATCTCGCGATGCGCACCGCCGGCATCGACGCGCTGGCGAAGGCGGGGGACGACAAGGACTTCACCGGGGACGGGTTCGTGCAGGCCGGGCAGCACCTCCAGGACCTGGTCGACCTCCAGCCGTTCCAGAAGGGCTTCCTAGGCGCCGCCTACTCCAGCCCGACCGGTCAGGCCGCCGCCGTCGGCAACGGCAAGGCGGCGATGGAGCTCATGGGCCAGTGGGCGCCCGCGGTGCAGGCCGACGCCGGCAAGGGGCTCGGTGCTGACCTCGGCTTCTTCCCGTTCCCGGCGGTCGAGGGCGGCAAGGGCGCGATCACCGAGGTGTTCGGCGGCGGCGGCGGACACGCCCTGCGCAAGGGTGCCCCGCAGGCGGCCGTCGACTTCCTGAAGTTCTTCGCCTCGACCGTCACGGACACCGAGCTCGTGAAGAAGACCGGAGTGCTGCCCGTCGTCCCGGCCGCCGAGGACGCCGTCACCGACCCCAACATCAAGGCCGTGCAGGCCCAGCTGAAGGCCGCCACCGGGTTCCAGCTCTACCTCGACCAGGCGTACGCGCCCGCGCTCGGCCAGGAGGTCAACGACAGCGTTGCCGCCCTCATCGCCGGGTCCAAGTCGCCCCGGCAGGTCACCGAGTCGATCACCAAGGTCGCGAAGGAAGAGCAGTAGCCGGCGATGACCTCCACCTTCCTCCCGGACAAGCGCAGCGGCCCGGACGTCGACCTGCCGCCCCCGGCCGTGGACCGCAGCCGGGGGCGGGCGGGGCGCCGGGCGCTGCACTGGCTCACCGCCGTCGGCTTCCAGGCGCCCGCGCTGGTGCTGTTCGGCACGCTCGTGCTGCTGCCGATGCTGTTCGCGCTGTACGCCGCGTTCTTCCGCTGGGGCGGCTTCGGCATGCCCGAGGACTACATCGGCGGCGACAACTTCACCCGGCTCTTCCAGGACCCGGTGTTCCTCGGCGACCTGTGGCGCTGCCTGGTCCTGGTCGGGCTCTCGCTGGTCCTGCAACTGCCGTTCGCGCTCGCCCTCGCGGTCGCCCTCAACCAGCGCATCCGCGGCCGGGCGGTGTACCGGATGCTGTTCTTCGCGCCGTACATCCTCTCCGAGGCGATCACCGGCGTGTTGTTCAGCATGATCTTCGCCCCGGACGACGGTCTCGCCGACCGGGTTCTGGGCGCGGTCGGCCTGGACGGGGTGGGCGGGGAGTGGTTCGCCGATCCCTCCACCGTCATGGCCACCCTGTTCCTGGTCATGACGTGGAAGTACTTCGGCTTCCACATGATGCTCTACCTGGCCGGACTGCAGTCCATCCCGGCCGAGTTGACCGAGGCGGCGCTGATCGACGGCGCCGGCCCCTGGCAGCGGTTCCGCCACATCACCCTGCCGCTGCTCGCGCCGACCCTGCGGATCAGCGTGTTCCTGTCGGTCATCGGCTCGATCCAGCTCTTCGACCTGGTGTGGGTCGTCACCGCGGGCGGGCCCGACCACCACTCCGAGACGATGGCCGTGACCATGTTCCAGTACGGCTTCAAGCGCTACCAGGTCGGCTACGCCAGCGCGATCAGCGTGGCCATGTTCGGCATCAGCCTCGTCTTCGCCCTCGCCTACCAGCGGTTCGTGCTCCGCCGCGACCTTCAGGGCGCCACCACGACCATGCGAGGAGGCGGCGCGTGAAAAGCCGTGAGACCGGCCGGATGGCCGCCCGCGAGACCGCCCGCGAGACTGCCCGCAGGACCGGCCGGACCCTGTCGCTGCACCTCGTCCTCGCCGTGGTCGGCGCGGTGATGGCCGTACCGCTCGGCTATGCCGTGCTGTCCGGCTTCAAGTCCACCGACCAGCTCTCCCGCAACCCCATCGGGCTGCCCGACCCCTGGGTCACCTCCAACTACACCGACATCCTCGGCTCCGGTTCGTTCTGGCGGCTGGTCGGCAGCAGCACCCTCATCGCCGTCGGCACGACGGTGGTGGTCGTCGCGGTGTCCGCGCTCGCCGCGTTCTCCTTCGCCCGGTTCGCGTTCCGCGGGCGGGAGGTGCTGTTCACCCTGTTCACGATGGGGCTGATGTTCCCCTTCGCGGTGGCGGCGCTGCCGCTGTTCCTGCTGCTGCGTTCCATGAACCTGCTGGACAACCCGTTCGGCGTGATCCTGCCGCAGGCCGCGTTCGGGCTGCCGGTGACCATCGTCATCCTGCGCGGCTTCTTCCGGGAGATCCCGGCCGAGCTGGAGGAGGCGGCCACGCTCGACGGCTGCGGTCCCCTCGGCTTCTTCTGGCGGATCCTGCTGCCCATGGCCAGGCCCGCGCTCGGCACGGTCTCCGTGCTCGCCGTGGTCGGCAGCTGGAACAACTTCTTCCTGCCGCTGCTGGTCTTCAACGAGCCCACCTGGTGGACGATCCCGATCGGCGTCCAGCAGTTCCAGGGGCAGTACTCCGCGGAGTACGCGCGCGTGTTCGCCTACCTGGTCCTCGCCATGGTTCCCGCCCTGGCCTTCTACTCCGTCGCCGAGCGCCAACTCGTCGGAGGTCTCGCCGCCGGCGCCACCAAGGGATGACGCGCGCCCGCGGACCCGTACGGCTCTAACCCACTGAACGTGAGGAGTCGCACCATGCCCGTCAGCTCCCGCACCCGGCTCGGACTCGCCGGGGCCCTCGTCGCCGTCCTCGTCGCCGGGGTCGTCGGCGGACCGGCCGCGCAGGCGCACGAGGAACCGTCGCACGGAAAGCCGCGGACGACCCTCGCGGACCTCGCGCAGCGCCACGGCCGCTACTTCGGCAGCGCCACGGACAACCCCGAACTCACCGACACCGCCTACACCAGCATCCTCGGCGACGAGTTCGACATGATCACCCCCGGCAACGGCATGAAGTGGTACGCCACCGAGCCGCAGCAGGGCGTCTTCGACTGGACGGCCGGCGACGAGATCGTGAACCTGGCACGGGCCGGTCACCAGAAGGTCCGCGCCCACACGCTCGTCTGGCACAGCCAGCTGCCCGGGTGGCTGACCGGCAGACAGTGGACGGCGGACGAACTGCGCGCCGTTCTGAAGAACCACATCCAGACCGAGGTGCGCCACTACCGGGGCAAGGTCTATGCCTGGGACGTCGTCAACGAGGCGTTCAACGAGGACGGCACCTACCGCGAGACGATCTTCTACAAGACGCTCGGCCCCGGCTACATCGCCGACGCCCTGCGCTGGGCCCACCAGGCCGACCCGAAGGCCAAGTTGTACCTCAACGACTACAACATCGAGGCCGTCGGTCCGAAGAGCGACGCCTACCACGCCCTCGCCAAGGAACTGAAGGCGCAGGGCGTCCCGCTCGACGGCATCGGACTGCAGGCCCATCTCGCCCTGCAGTACGGCTATCCGACGACCCTGGAGGACAACCTCCGCCGCTTCGCCCGGCTCGGCCTGGACACCGCGCTGACCGAGGTCGACGTACGGATGCTGCTGCCCGCGACCGATGAGAAGCTGGACCAACAGGCCGACTGGTACCGGGACTTGACCGAGGCGTGCCTCGCGGTGCGGCGGTGCGTGGGCATCACGCTCTGGGACTACACCGACAAGTACTCGTGGATTCCGGCCTTCTTCCCGGGCCAGGGCGCCGCGCTGCCCTGGGACGAGCAGCTCGTGCCGAAGCCCGCGTACCGGGCCATTCGGGATGCGTTGAGTTAGAGCCGACCCGAGTCGCGGGGTGGTGCTGTGCTGGCGCGGATCACCAGCTCCGTGCCCAGTTCGACCCGCGGCGAGTCGGGGCGCTCGCCGCGGGCCAGGCTCAGGACCGTGCGGACGGCGAGTTTGCCCATGTCGGCCAGCGGCTGGCGGACGGTGGTCAGCGGCGGGGCCGACCAGCGGACTTCCGGAAGGTCGTCGAAACCGACCACGCTCATGTCCTCCGGCGTCCGCAGGCCCCGGCGGCGCAGCGCCTCGATCGCGCCGAGCGCCATCTGGTCGCTGGCGGCGAACACCGCGGTCGGGGGTTCCGGCAGGTCGAGGAGGGCGGTGCAGCCGGTGAAGCCCGACTCGGGGCGGAAGTCGCCGGGGACGACGAGGGTTTCGTCGAGGCCGAGGCCGGCCGCCTCCAGGGCGGCCCGGTAGCCGTCGAAGCGGGCGCGGGAGCACAGCAGGCGGGGCGGGCCGGCGATCAGGCCGATCCTGCGGTGGCCGAGCGCCAGCAGGTGCTCGGTGGCCGCGAGGCCGCCCGCCCAGTTGGCGGCGCCGATGGTCGGGGTGTCGGCGGCGGGGGAGCCCATGGGGTCGACGACGACAAGCGGGACGCCCAGGATGCGCAACTGCTCGTGCAGGGTGGGTTCCAGGGCCGAGGTGACCAGGATGACGCCGTCGGAGGCGCGGGAGCGCAGATTGCGCATCCACTCGCGGGCGTCGCCGGAGCGGCCGTGGATCGCCGACACCACCGTGCCGACGCCGGCCGCGTGGGCGACCTCCTCGACGCCTCGGATGATCTCCACCGCCCAGGGGCTGTCCAGGTCGTTGAAGACCAGGTCGAGCAGGGAGGCGCGGGCGGGGGAGGCGGCGGGGCGCTTGCGGTAGCCGTGCAGTCGCAGCAGGTCCTCGACCCGGGCCCGGGTCCGGGGGGAGACGTCGGAGCGGCCGTTGACCACCCGGGACACGGTCGGCACCGAGACGCCGGCCTGGCGGGCGATCTCCGTGATCGTGACCTTGCCCCGCGACACAGGCGCCGCATCCTCCGCTGTCACTTCCGCACCTCCGTCGCCGCGTTCCGGACGCCGCGCCGAAACTTCCAGAAGTCTTCCGGAAGACGCGCTGTCCTGGGAAGACGTCGCGGGCCCGCATCGCGCAGAAACCGCGGGACTACGGGGAGTGAGCGGCCCCGGACACGCGTCGGGGCCGGTTCGCAGTGCGATGGCTGCGGCCGGCCCCTCATGTCTCCGGACGGCGGTCCCGCGCCGTCCGGGTGCTGCTCAGGCGGCGCTCACGACCCGGTGCGGGGCGATGACCCGGCCGTCCGGCAGGAGCTCACCGGTGTCCTCGAAGAGCAGGACGCCGTTGCACAGCAGGCTCCAGCCCTGCTCCGGGTGGTGCGCCGTGAGGCGGGCGGACTCCCGGTCGGCCGAGGTCGCTGTCGGGCACGGTGGCTGGTGTTGGCACATGGATGGGAACTTCCGCTCTTGCGTGTCGTGTGAGGTGGTCGTGGTGTCTGTCCCGCGGCGTGAAACGTCGTTCATGGCCGCCCCCCGTTGTGATAAGTCGTTCGGAACCAGTGTTGCCCCACGGAGGTCGATCCGCAGGCATTTCGCGGCACCGCCTCTCACAGGTTCATGACGCGTCACCCGGGCGGGCGGTTCAGCTCAACCGCACTGTCACTTCGGGTGGTTCCTGGTGGTCGGATCAGGCTAGTCCGGGCCGGACGCGGGAGGAAATCCCGTCGGTGGACGGCACCGTACCCCGTCGCCGGGGCCGCGGTGACGGGGTACGGGGTCGGGGTACGGGGTCGGGCGGATCAGGCGGGCGAGCCGAGCAGCGGCGGGGGCGCGGGCGTCGTCCGCAGGGTCAGCACCGGGAGCAACTCGGCGACGCGGTGGGCGCGATGGGCGGCGATGCCGGGCGGCGCCGGGGCCAGCGGCACCAGCAGGTCGGTCGGGGCGGGATGGCCCGTGGCGCCGTCCGAGGCGCTGTCGCCGTGCAGCCAGAGCGTGAGCATGTACAGGCCGGGCACCGACAGCAGGCGCGCCTGGTACGGCTGGGCGGCCGACTCGGCCTGGCGCAGGGCGCGTTCGGTGGAGGCGATGTAGGGGCCTTCGAAGAAGTGCGAGAACGCCCAGCCGTCCGGGGTGAGCCGGGTCTCGGCTGCGGCCACGGCGCGGTCGCCGCAGCGGATCAGGAAGCGCCAGCCGGCCAGCCGGGTCTGGGCCGCGCCTTCCGGGGTGATTCCGTCCAGGACGTGCAGGGGCAGCGGGAGTTCGGGGGTGGCGTCTCCCTGGGCGGTGCGCAGGGACGGCGTACGAGCCTCGCGGACCGCGGTGGGGGAACCGAGTGCCGTGAGGACGGAGCGAAGTGCGGGCGCGGGAGCCGGGGGGACCAGCAAAGGCATGGTGGGTCGCCTCTCATTCGACAGGCACGGTGGCGCGAGGGCGTGGGCGGACGGCGCTGTCAGCCAACTCTCGGGGGTCGGAGAGGTAGCGGCCGGTCTGAGGATGCCCGGGGTGCGCGAGCGGCCTGCCGTCATCTCGACGACAGGCTCCTTCGACGGTGGGCGCCAACCTTCTCTGCCTTGTTCGCGGAGTTTATACGACACGTGTTCAGACTGTGTTTCGTCTAGTCGATCGCGGGACACTCGGCAAGGGTTCATCCGGTCGGCGATACGTGTGAATCATCCCGATTCAGCGTGGGCCGCGCAGCGGTGACCTCGGGTTATGCGCGCGTAGCGGTCGGCCCATTCTCGTCGGAGTTTTTCACGAGTTGCCGAGTTCCGGAAAAGGCGCCCGGCCGCATGCCCGGTGAATGTGCCACCGGTAGCCTCCGACGGCTTTCGGTCAGCGTAGCGGGTGCCGTGCCCGACGGGGGACGTTATCGATCGGCCGGGCTGGGCATCATTCCCCCTGACCCGGACCTGACCCGGACGTCCGGCGGCCGAGATCGCCGGTCCGCCCATGCGAGGAGGGACGCTTCGATGGGGGAGAAGGTCGTGGCAGGCGCGTTCGACCTGTCCGATCGTCAGCACTACCGGGACAAGCTCCGGCGGTGTCTGACGGGGCTCGAGCGGCTCTTGGCCCAGAAGCGCTTCGACCGCCCCAAGAACCTCATGGGGCTCGAGATCGAGCTGAATCTCGCGGGCGCGGACGGTCTGCCGAAAATGCTGAACGGTCAAGTTCTGGAAAGAATCGCGAGCCGGGATTTCCAAACAGAACTCGCCATGTTCAACCTGGAAGTCAACATAGCCCCACACCGATTGGGCGGTCGGGTTTTCGATCGGCTCGCGGAGGAACTCCGTACGTCACTGGCATATGCCCATCGAAAGGCGGGAGAGGTCGATGCCGGAATCGTGATGATCGGTATTCTGCCGACTCTCGACCGGGACGACCTGGTGACGTCCAACCTTTCCGACGTCGACCGCTACACCCTGCTGAACGACCAGATCGTGGCCGCCCGCGGAGAGGACTTCGTCCTGGAGATCGACGGGGTGGAGCGACTGTCGTGCACCTCGAAGTCGATCGTGCCCGAGGCGGCCTGCACCTCCGTGCAGCTGCATCTGCAGGTGACGCCCGACCGGTTCGCCGGGGTGTGGAACGCGGCGCAGGCCGTCACCGCCGCGCAGATCGCCGTCGGCGCCAACTCGCCCTTCCTGTTCGGACATGAGCTGTGGCGGGAGTCGCGGCCCCCGCTGTTCCAGCAGGCCACCGACACCCGGCCGCCGGAGCTCCAGGCGCAGGGCGTGCGGCCGCGGACCTGGTTCGGGGAGCGCTGGATCAGTTCGGCGTACGAGCTGTTCGAGGAGAACCTGCGCTTCTTCCCGCCGCTGCTGCCGATCTGCGACGCGGAGGAGCCGCTGGAGGTGCTGGACGCGGGCGGGGTGCCCTCGCTTGCCGAGCTGGTCCTGCACAACGGCACGGTCTACCGCTGGAACCGGCCCGTCTACGGCATCGCCGACGGCGTTCCCCATCTGCGCGTGGAGAACCGCGTGCTGCCGGCCGGGCCGACCGTGACCGACGTGATCGCCAACGCGGCGTTCTACTACGGCGTCGTCCGGTCGCTGGCCGCGGAGGCCCGGCCGGTGTGGTCCCGGCTGCCGTTCGAGGCGGCCGCCGCGAATTTCGACGCGGCGTGCCGGTACGGGATCGATGCGCGGCTGCAGTGGCCGCGCCGGGGGCGGCTCGGGGGTGTGGTCGAGGTGGACGCGGTGAGTCTCGTCCGCGACGAGTTGTTGCCGCTGGCCGAGGCGGGGCTCGACGGGTGGGGGGTGGAGCCCGCCGATCGCGATCTGTATCTCGGGGTCATCGAGGAGCGGTGCCGGCGGCGGGCCAACGGGGCGACCTGGCAGGTCGCCACGTTTCACCGGGCGGTGGAGGCGGGGCTGTCGCGGGATGCGGCGTTGGCGGCTACGACGCGGAGGTATGCGGAGCTGATGCATCTGGGGGAGCCGGTGCATGCGTGGCCGGTGGGGTTGCCTGAGCGGGTTGCGATGCGGTGAGGGGTGTTTGCGTGGTTGCGCAGTTCCCCGCGCCCCTTGGGGCGGTCGGTTGAGTGTCGGCTGCCCGTCGGTGGGGGCTGGTCGCGCAGTTCCTCGCGCCCCTTGGGGGTGTGCGGTTGGGTGTTGGGTGCGGCCCGGTGGGGGTTGGGCGCGCGGTTCCTCGCGCCCCTGGGGGCGGTCGGTTGAGTGTCGGCTGCCCGTGGGTGGGGGCTGGTCGCGCAGTTCCTTGCGCCCCTTGGGTGGGTGTGGGGTTGGGTGTTGGGTGCGGCTCGGTGGGGGTTGGGCGCGCAGTTCCTCGCGCCCCTGGGGGGGGCGGTTCCTTGCGGCCCTTGGGGGCTCCACGGGGCTGGGGTTCAAGGGGTTTGGGTTGCTGCTGCGACTATGGCTTTGAGGATTACTGTGTGGATTTGGGAGGGGTCGGTGACCGATTGGGCTGAGCCGCCTGTGGCCTTGGCTATCTGGTCGGCCTCCGTGCGGTCCGCGTCCGGGCCGACCGCGATCATGATGAGCGGGACGGGACGCCGGGGGCTCGCGAGTTTCTGGAGTTCGGCGAGGAGGGTGGTCCGCGAGATGCTGCCCGGGTCCTGGTTGACGCCGTCGGTGAGGACGACCAGCGCGTTGAACTTGCCCTGGACGTAGGAGGAGGTGGCCTGCCGGTACGCGGCGAGAGTGGTGTCGTACAGGCCGGTCGCGCCGTTCGGGACCGGGGCGAGGCCGCCGAAGGCGGACGACAGCCGGTCGCGCTGCGTACCGCCGTCGCTCGCGGCCGCGCCCAGCGGCTCGGTGGGCACCAGGACGCGGTAGTCCTTGTCCCCGTCCAGCTTGGTGGAGAACTCCCAGAGCCCGATCTCGTCCTGCGGTGTGAACGTGGCGAGGGCCTGGAGCAGCGAGGCCTTGGTGACGTCCATCCGTGAGCGTCCCGTGCCGGGGACCGGCTCCGACATCGACGAGGACGTGTCGACGACCGTGGTGAGGCGGGCGCTCTGCACCGTGATCGTCCACGCGCCCAGGGTCTCCTCGACCGCCGTGTCGGCGGCGGGCCGGACGGCCGGCTCGGAGAACGGCTGCGGGCTGCTGCCGCCGGCCGCCGTCACGACCGTCTGCGGGACGTCGTAGTCGGACGTGCGGAAGCCGTGGCTCTGGAGGATCTTCTGCTGCTCGGGGCGGCGCAGATAGCTCATGAACCGGATCGCGGCCCGGCTCTCGTCGGTGGTCAGCCGGGTCTTGTCGACCAGCGTGAACGGGTAGTCGAGCCGGGGCGAGCCGTCCTTCGGGTAGAACAGGTCGAGGCCGGTGCCCGCGTCAGCGGAGGCGTTGTGCGTGAACGAGGCCTGCTCGGTGATCACGACCGCCTGGTTGCGCTTCGGGTTGTCCTGCTCGGCGCCCGAGGTGTCGCGCGGCAGGGTGTCCAGGACCTGGGCGTCGGTGTCCGAGGTGCGCTGGGACAGCGTCTTCATCAGGGCCGCGGTCCGGGTGGCGCCGGCCTGCGAGCCGGCCGTGGCGGCGCCGACCTGGGTCAGGGCGAGCAGACCGGTCGCGCTGCGCGCCGGGTCGGCTGCGCCCAGCCGCAGCGGGCTGCCCTGGAGGGTGGCGGCGGCCAGCTCCGGCCACGCGTACGTTTTCTTCGGCCAGCCCAGCGCCTTCGCCGCCGTCGGGACCATCGCCACCGCGACGGGGGTGGAGGCCACGTTGCCCACCGAGGTCACCTGGGTCGCCTTGCGGTCGGCGGTGATCCGCTGCACCCACAGGTCGGAGTCCGCCACCCACACCTGCGCCCCCGCGTCCTTGCCCGCCGCCAGGGTCTCGGCGAACTTGGCGGACTCGTGGGCCGTGACGGTGATCGCGAGGCACTGTCCGTCGGAGGTCAGGCCGGTGTCCTGGGCCTGCTTCGCCGCGACCGTGAGCGCCGGGGCCAGATCGGGGGACGCGGCCACGGTCAGCCGCACCGGGTGGTCGCGGCAGGACGAGCCGAAGGAGAGCAGACCGCTCTGCACGGCCGCGGTGGCGCCCCCGCCGACCGTGAGGATCAGGGCGGTCGTGAGGGCGACCGTGCGACGGCGTCTGCGAGGACGGGGGTCGCTGCCGCCCGCCCGGCGTTCATCGGGCAAGCTGTGACGTCCCATGACGGTGGTGCCCCTCCCGGTCGACTCCCATGGCGGATTTCCGCCGTGCGGCCTGCGAAGGGGAGGTACGCCCCGTACGGCGCCCGTCCCCCCGACGGTCTGTCACGCACGATCTTCGTAACTTCTTTCGAGACCCTAGCGAGACCGGGGTGGGTATGCGGCGGTTTTATGCAACTGGAGGCAAGTGTGCAGGTGGAGGCGGGGTCGGTGGCTGATTCGGGTCCGCGGGATCGGCCCTCTCGGCGGATCCTGAGGGACGAGACGCTGCTCGTGCTGGGGATTTCGCTCGGTGCGAGCGGTGTGTCCTCCCTGATCAGTTTTGTCGGATCGGTGACCAAACCAGGAGGTTTGAAGGATCAGGCGGCGACCCTCAACGCCTCGGCCGCGCCGGGCCGTCCATGGCTCGATCTGGCTTGGCAGCTCTTCGGCATCGCCACGGCGCTCGTCCCCGTCGCCCTCGTCGCGCACTTCCTGCTGCGCGAGGGGAAGACGCTGCGGACCCTCGGCTTCGACCGCACCCGCCCCTGGCCGGACCTCGGCCGCGGGGCGGCGATCGCGGCGGTGATCGGCAGCACGGGCATCGCCTTCTACCTGGCGGCGCGCGGCCTCGGCTTCAACCTCACGGTGGTGCCCGAGGCGCTGCCGGAGGTGTGGTGGAAGTTCCCGGTGCTGATCATGTCCGCGATGCAGAACGCGATCCTCGAAGAGGTCATCGTCGTCGGCTATCTGCTGCGCAGGCTGGGCCAGTTGGGCTGGTCGCCGGGCGCCGCGCTCGCCGCCAGTTCCGTGCTGCGCGGCTCGTACCACCTGTACCAGGGCATCGGCGGCTTCATCGGCAACATGGTGATGGGCGTGGTGTTCGTCTACCTCTACCGGCGCTGGGGCCGGGTGGGCCCGCTGGTGGTGGCGCACTCCCTGCTCGACATCGGGGCCTTCGTCGGATACGCGCTGCTGGCGGGGAAGGTGGGGTGGCTGCCCCTTCCGTAGCCACCCCGTACCGCTTCCTCCTACGCGAGCAGTTCGCCCTCGATGACGGTGACCGCGTGGCCGCTCAGCAGGGTGCGGTCGCCGCGCAGTTCGGTGCGGACGCGGCCGCCGCGGGGAGAGGCCTGCAGGCCGGTCAGCGCGGTGCGGCCGAGCCGCTCGGACCAGTAGGGGGCCAGGGCGGTGTGGGCGCTGCCGGTCACCGGGTCCTCGTCGATGCCGAAGTTCGGGAAGAAGCAGCGGGAGACGAAGTCGTGGCCCAGGTCCGGGTCGTCGGCGCGGGCGGTGGCGATGACGCCGCGGCTGGAGTAGGCGGCCAGGGCCTTGTGGTCCGGCCGCAGGGCGTGGACGGCGTTCTCGTCGGCGAGCTCCACCAGCAGGTCCCCGACCTGGGGACCGGTGTCGAAGCAGGCGAGCGGCTCTGCGCCCAGCGCCTCGGCCACGCCGGCCGGGATCTCGACCTTTGTCAGCGGGGCCGTCGGGAAGTCCAGGGTGATCGAGCCGTCGGCGGCGGGCGTGGCGACCAGGACACCGCTGCGGGTCGCGAAGCGCACCGGGCCCGGGTGGGCGCCGGTCGTGTGCAGGACGTGGGCCGTGGCGAGCGTGGCGTGGCCGCACATGTCGACCTCGGCGACCGGCGTGAACCAGCGCAGCGCCCAGTCCGCCTCGCCGCCCGGCGGGAGCGGATGGGCGAAGGCCGTCTCGGCGTGGTTGACCTCCAGGGCCACGTTCTGGAGCCGGTCGTCGTCCGGGAAGGCGTCCAGGAGCAGGACCCCGGCCGGATTGCCGGCGAAGGGACGGTCGGTGAAGGCGTCGACGATACGAATCTGCATGCCCGTGACGCTAGAGGGCGGGCGGAGCCGGCGGCCAAGGCCAATCCGGGAGTCCTGGCCTGCTTTGCAGGCCGCTGAGGGCTGGCAGCGTCCTCGCGGCGCGCTCGCAGCGCGCCCGGAGCGGATCGCTGGGATCCTGGAGACGTGCGCCGCGCATGATCTGACGACCAGGGCGGTGAGCGCCATGGCTGGTCCAGGGGACCCACAAGGGGATCCGTTTCTGCGTACGCGGTTCGTCGTGCCGGCCCGGCCGGTGACGTTCCTGCGCCGCGAGCGTCTGGTGAGGCACCTCGACCAGGCGCTGCGGACTCCGCTGACCATGGTCAACGGAGCCGCGGGCGCCGGGAAGACGCTGCTCGTCGCCGACTGGGCCGCCGCGCGCGAGCGGCCCGTCGCCTGGCTGACCACCGACGCGGCGGGCCAGGGGCCGGGCATGCTCTGGGCGTATCTGCTCCAGGCCCTGCGCTCCGCCGGCGTCTCCCTGTCCGACGAGATCGGCTGCCCGGCGGACGCGTCCCGGGTACCGCCCACGCTGCCGGCCCGGCTCGCCGCCGAGCTGAGCGCCCGCGACCGGCCGGTGATCGTGGTGCTGGACGAGTACGACCGGGTGACCGACCCGGAGATCGCCGAGCAGCTGGAGTTCGTCGTGCACCACGCGGGCGACGGCCTGCGCCTGATCCTCGTCACCCGCACCGAGCCGCTGTTGCCGCTGCACCGCTACCGGGCGGCCGGCGAACTGACGGAGATCCGGGGCGCGGAGCTCGCCTTCACCCCCAAGGAGGCGACCGAGCTGCTGGAGCTGCACGGACTGCGGCTGCCGGCGCACGCGACCGAGGGGCTGGTGGAACGCACCCGGGGCTGGGCCGCCGGCCTGCGGCTGTGCGCCCTCGCCGCGCGGGAGAACCCGGACCCGGAGAGGTATCTCAAGGAGTTCGAGGCCGACCGCAGCACGGTCGCCGACTTCCTGCTGGCCGAGGTGCTCCGGCGGCAGCCCCCCGAGACGCAGGACCTGCTGCTGCGGGTCAGCGTCCTCGACCGGTTCTGTCCCGAGCTGGTGAACGCGCTGACCGGGCGGGCCGACGCCGAGCCCATCCTCGTCGGACTGTGCCGCGAGAACGCGTTCGTCGAACACCTCGGGCAGGACCGGTACCGTCTGCACCCGCTGTTCGGGGAGATCCTCCGGGCCCATCTGCGGGTGCGTTCGCCGGGCCTGGAGCCCGCACTGCACCAGCGGGCTGCGCACTGGCTGCGCGGCTCGGGATCCCTTGCCGAGACGCTGGGCCATGGCGCGGCCGCGGGCGACTGGGAGTTCACCGCGGGCGCCCTGGTCGACGACCTCGCCATCGGCCGGCTCTTCACCGGCCTGCGCTCCGACGAACTCGCCGAGCTGTTCTCCCGGATGGGACCGGAGGCCACGGGCCCGGCCACCGATCTGGTCCGTGCCGCCCGCGAGCTGTCCCGGCGCGACCTCGACCACGGGCTGGCCCATCTGCGGCACGCGGAACAGGGCCTGACGGCCGAACCGGGCCTGACGGCGGGACGGACCCGGGCGGCCGAGTGGAGCCCCGACGGCGAGGCGTCCGGCCTGGTCGCGGCCCGGTTGAGCTGCGCCCTGCTCGAAGCGCTGGCCGCCCGGCTCACCGGGGCGCCGGGCCGGGCCGAGACGGCCGCGGCGACGGCCGAGTCGCTGCGCGACCAGGTCCCCGCCCACCTGCTGGACCGGCATCCCGAACTCATCGCCCTCCTGCTGGCCCATCTGGGCTCGGCGCGGCTGTGGGCCGGACGGTTCGAGGACGCCTCCGCCGCGCTGACGAGGGTGACCGGCGCGCCGGAAGGGGCCTCGACGGCGCTCGCCCGCGAGGACTCGCTGGGCCGGCTGGCGCTGATCGACTACCTCAACGGCTGGCCCGGCAGGGCGGAACGCAAGGCGCGGGCCGCGCTGACCGAGACGGAACGGTACGGACTGACCCAGCCGTCCGCCTCCGGCATGGGACGGCTGGTCCTGGCCGCCGTCGCCGTCGACCGCAACGACCTCGGGCGGGCCCAGACCCTCCTGGACGAGGCCGACGAGGCCGTGGAGTCGCACCCCGCCTGGCGGGACCCGGTCCTGGAGGCGGGCCGGGCCATCGCCACCGCCCGGCTGCGACTGGCCCACGGCGACACCCGGGCCGCGCTCGCGGCGGCGGAACGGGCCGTTCCGGCCGCCGTGGTCTCTCCCTGGGCGGAGGAACAGACGGCGCTCGTCGTGTCCGCCGCGCATCTGGCCGAAGGACGACCGCAGACGGCCGTCGAGGTGCTGCGGGAGCTGTCCGACGAGCAGCCCGCCTGGGCGGTGGGCGCGGCGCGGGCCGAGCTTGCCGCGGGCCGGCCCGGGGCGGCGATCGACCTGCTCGACGCCGTGCGCGCCGAGGGCCGCTGCGGGCCTGCCGTGACCGTCCGGGCCACGCTGCTGCGGGCACAGGCGGCGCACGAGGCGGGGGACACGGCCGCCTCCTGCCGGCTCGTCGCCCGGGCACTGCGCGAGGCCCGGCGCGACGGGCTGCGCCGCCCCTTCATCGAGGCCGGACCGTGGATCCGCCCCTTCCTCGGCGCCGCCGCACCGCGGGGACCGGCCGCGGACCGGCCGACCCCCGGCGCACCGCCGTCCGACGGCCCGCCCGCGCCCGTCGTGGAGGAGCTCAGCGGACGCGAACGCGACGTGCTGCGCAGGCTGGCCCTGATGATGTCGACGGAGGAGATCGCCGCCGATCTCTACGTCTCCGTCAACACGGTCAAGACCCATCTCAAGAGCGCCTACCGCAAGCTCGGGGTCAACCGCCGGGGCGACGCCGTGCGCCGGGCCCGCGAGCTGAAGCTGCTGTGATGTCTCACCCATGACCTGTGACCGAGTGGGTCCGGCCGCCGCGGCTCGCCCGTGGTGGGTGAGGCGGCGACCGGACATCTCCGCTGCCATGGAGGGGTGGACACCGTGACCCGCTGGCGGGCTCTGATCGTCCTGGGCACCGCCCGGGGGACTTCGGAAACGGGTCCACCTGAGGGGCTGCTGTAGCCACGCTGAGTGACTACTGCAGTTTGGACAGGGACCCACCCGACAGGTTCTTGGTCTGCTGGTGGTACAGCGCTTGCAAGCCCCTGAACTGCAGTGATGGTGTGGGAGTGGGGATTTGCGGCTCGGTTGGTCCGCGTATGGTCCGGATCTTTCCTGTCCCGTGGCTTCGTGTGCGCGGGAGGGAGGGCAGTTGGAAGGGCGACGCCTATGGGGAGTCGCCTGCGTGTGCGGTCCCACATGGCACATGTCGTAGAGACCGTCCACGGGCGTCCAGTTCATCCAGGGTGAGCGCGTAAGTCCAGGTCAGGGCTCTGTGGCCGCCCGGTCCTGGCCGACGACCTTCGCGCACAGATCGACGACCTGCATGCAGGGTTGCGGGAGGCTGAGACCCATCTGGGGCACCTCGCGATCACCCGCAAGGACCGTCACCGGCCTTGTCGACCGGCTTCCGGCCACCACGCCGGGCCTGCCCGAGCACCCGGACTACCCCCGCATCCATGCCGCCTTCAACCCACGCGACCGGGCCGCTACGGGCCAAGGACGCATGTGAAGCCCTCGGCCACGAGCTGCTGCCGAAGGACGTCGAAGGCACCCGCGCCAAGCTGAAACGCCTGGTCAAACTCGGGATCCTCACCGAGGCCGACACCGGCAACTTCGCCAGGAAGCAAGAGCCGACAGAACCTCCACCAGCGGCCTTGCTCCCACCTCGGCCGGAAACGGACATCCCCTTACGAACCGCCCCTCTCAGGTCCCTGTTTGCGACGTCCCCCTAGACGAAAATCTGCGCGGGTTTTGGTGGCTGTCACTAGGATTCGATCTTCAAGGTGATCGGAACATGCCACCCCTGGTGATCGTGCCGGGGAGGGCAGAGAACGGGAGATCATGGAGAACCATCCCTGCAGACATCGTGTACGCAGAGGCGTCGCCACGATACTCGGCGTCCTCGCCGTGCTCGCCTCGATGCTGGTGACGGCGGGCACCGCGCAGGCGGCTCCCCCGCAACTGCCCGGCGGCAAGCCGAACTGGGTCGTCTCCGTGGGAGGCCTCAAGGACAACACGGATCCGGGCAACTGGGTCCGGCTCGGCTACTACGTCTTCAACACGAACGGCACGGTCGAGACGAACTACTGGTACTGGACGGAGAGCGGCAAGCCCAAGCGGGTGAACACCGTGAAGGCGAACTGTGACGGCCCCGTCCCCCACTGCTACGTCAGGACGGTCGCCGGCTTCGACGGCGATCCGACGGGCGGATACCGGGGCGTGTTCAGCTACGAGGCCGGGAAGCTCAAGGTGACCTGGGAGACGGACCTGGTCGGCCACGCACTCGACAAGCCGCTCGTCGAGCACTGGAACCTCGAGGCCGCGCTCGGGTCGACGAGTGGCGTGGCCCGCATCACCAGCCCGACGTACTACACCAACACGGGCACCGACGCCGAGCCGGACGCGCAGGCCCCCCAGTCCGAAGACTTCTCCGACTACGACGCCACCTTCGGCGTCGGGTACGGCAGCACCAGCTCGCTCGACTCGAGCTCGCGGGTGAGCATGAACGAACTCCTCACCGGAGGGGAATACCGGAACACGAGATACCGGGGCACGTTCGTCAGGGTCAACGACAAGCAGCTCGGTCGTGAGTGGTCGGGCGGTAACTGGACGTTCAGCGGGGCCCAGGGCGACAACCCGACCAACCCCTGGCAGAAATGCGACGGCGCCGAGTGCCTGGGATTCGTCCAGCACGGCACTAGCTGCGGCAGGGGCGACGAGAACCCCAAAGCGGACGCCAACCCCGACAAGGATCGCGCCCGCTATATCGCGGAGATCGGCGGCGGCCGGCGCAACACCGAGGAGTACTGGTGCATGCTCCTCGCGCAAGGCGCCGACTGCTACGAGAACAACTCGCATCCGCGGCCGATGCTCCAAATCATCGACGACTCCGGGAAGTTCCAGGGCTGGGTCGGCGCGGAGGCCTTCACCCATGTGAACAACGGCACACCGGACACCGAATGGAGCCAGTACTACTGGGGCGTCTTCGACCAGGTGTCCCCCGACCTCAAGCCGCAGATCCCGGACAACTGGGACGGCACGACGCAGGCGCTCCCCGAGTTCAGCCTGTCCTACGGCAAGAGCGTGGCCACCGGGGACGTACGCTGGCTCAACCGCTCAGTGATCTACAGCGGCAGGAACTTCGTCGCCAGCGGCTGCCGATACGTCGAACTGATCGCCTCGGCGGCCGACGGAACCACGAGGAGGGGCACGTCGAGCCCGCTGTGCGTGGGCATGGAGGCTAACGACGGTACACGCGCTTTCGAGGGGACTCTCGACTTCTCCGACGTGACCGGCGGCGCGACCAGCATGCAGATCACGTACTGGGTGTCTGACAACGGCGGCACCACCTACGCCACGAAGGGTGTGGTCCAGTGCACCCGGGCCCTGGACAGCGGCGACCGCTGCGTCAACTCCTTGCGTGACCCGGTCACCGAGTTCCGTCTGTCGTACGGCAGCAGCGTGGCCACAGGGGCGCTGACCTGGGTGAACCGCTCCGTCACCTTCGAGGGCAACAACCACGTCGCCAGCGGCTGCCGTTACGTCGAACTGGTCGCCACCGGTGCCGACGGGTCGAGCCACCGGGCCACGTCGAGCAAGTACTGCGCCTCCGGCGGCGACCGGGCGTTCGGACCGCAGACCATCGACCTCTCCAGCGTCGAGGGCGGCGCAACCAACGTCCGGATCACCTACTGGGTGTCGGAGGACGGCGGCTCCACCTATGCGACAAAGGGCGTCGTCCAATGCACCAGGGACAGCTGCGAGAACTCCTTGCGTGACCCGGTCACCGAGTTCCGTCTGTTGTACGGCAGCAGCGTGGCCACAGGGGCGCTGACCTGGGTGAACCGCTCCGTCACCTTCGAGGGCAACAACCACGTCGCCAGCGGCTGCCGTTACGTCGAACTGGTCGCCACCGGTGCCGACGGGTCGAGCCACCGGGCCACGTCGAGCAAGTACTGCGCCTCCGGCGGCGACCGGGCGTTCGGACCGCAGACCATCGACCTCTCCACCGTGGAAGGCGGCGCGACGAACGTCCGGATCACCTACTGGGCGTCCGACGACGGCGGCACCACCTACGTGTCGAAGGCCCTCGCTGCCTGCACCCGGGACGGCTGCGTGACCGCCTAGCCGAGGCATCCCAGACGCTGACGGTACGTCTGGGCACGCAGACAGGGCGTCCAGGATCGATCTGCGCAAATGACCTGGACGCCCTGCCGACCGCACTACCGTCAATGACCGGCCACAGGTCAGGAGTTCGGGACAGCTGCCACCAGCACCGGCCCGGGGCCACACGGCACACATTCTGCCAATCCCTGACCGCTGGCGAGCGGACTCTCCGCAGGGCTCGGGCGATCAATGCTTTCTAGCGGTCATCCGTCGCCGCGCCCATTGACGGCGAAGGGCGAGGAACGGATCAGTGGGTCACGTACGAGGTGCCCCGTGGCGCGCGGACCGTGCCGCACCACCACCGGTCTTGCTCCCCCGTGAGCCGGAATCGGACATCACCTTACGAACCGCCCTCTGAGAGGAAGAATGGCCGGAGTGAACGCCGAGTGGCGGGCTGGTCGGGTCGAGGAGCCCCGCAGCGCGGAGCCCAACTCCGCTTCACCGACGGCATGCGACTGACCTGCTTTGCCACCAACGCTCCCGGCGCGGCGATCGCCGGGCTCGAACTGCGCCACCGCCTGCGCGCCCGCTGCGAGGACCGAATCCGGGACGCCCGCGCCGCCGGCCTGCGCAACCTTCCCCTGCATGGCTTCGGCCAGAACCAGGTCTGGCCGAAGATCGTCCAGCTCGCCCTGGACCTGGAACCGAAAAAGCTTTGCTTCCGCATGTTCTCAGCTGCCGCACAAGTCATTACCACCGGCCGCCGCCGCTACCTCCGCCTTGCGGCGCACTGGCCCTGGACCGACGTGATCAGCGCAGCAGCCGACCGGATCCAAGACCTGCCGAACCCAGGCTGACCAGCACCTTCGAGTGCCTCCGAACTGCGCAACTCCGACCGGAGCAGTGGAACCCGGCGCCCTCCCGACGCGGCAGCCGGGCCACCAGCATTCCCACAGCCAACCCACAACAGCGAAACGGCCCGACGGAAGAACCGACGGACCGTCATGCAAGATCGAGGTTAAGCAGCCGCAGTGATCGAGCCCTCCTCGCTTCCCGGCGATTGCACCCGCGCATCTCCTACGACGCCGAACTCTGGGACACTCCACAGGCTGACACGCTGGAACGTTGCCGTCCTGCACCGCAGTCGTACCAACGGCACCGGGCAAGAGCCGGTGAGACTCAGCGCGTGTCTGCCCCCGACTCCCCGTCATGCGCGGTTGAGGACGCCGCGGTCGGGGCTATGACGTTCTACCGGGTGTATCTCGACCGAGGCTGCAACGCTGTCTCCATCCCGCCATCTCATCGGAAGTGGGTGCTCGCGTCGGCGTGACAAATCCCCTGCTCAAGTAGCTGAGTCCGGCGCGCCCGTGGCAAGACCAAGGGAGCCCCGTCCGGCGTTGCGCAGCCGATCTCCGACGCAGTCCAGCGGCCCACCGAATGGCTGACTCAAAGGCGCTTGGGGTGCCGTTGTCGCAGTTCTTCCAGCCTTGTGCGAGCCGCGTCATTTCGGTTCGTCGGCGGGGTCGCGTGTGCTGGCCGAGGTACTTGGGGTGGCGTGGGTAGGCTCAGAGACGTAGATACGAGGGTGAGGATTGCTTCCAGATCAGTGGCAGCAAGGTAGGCGAGGCCGCCCTTGTTCAACCCTCGAAAGCGCGAGCCATTTCTGCGGAATGAGGCCCAAGCCCGACCCTTTCGGGTAAAGGGAAAGAACCACACGTTACGGCAAAGGAAAGCGATACAAGGTCGCTGGCATACCGGGTGTCCGGGACCGTTCCTTCGACACCCTGGAGGATGCCAAGGCGTGGCTTCGTCGAACGGCCACGGACGAGGAACGCAGCGACTTCGTGGACCCGTGCGACGGATCCATCGCGCTGGCCGACTACATCGAACACCACTGGGTGCCTGGCAGGGTGGGTATTCCGAAGACCCAGGACAACAACGAACGGAGAGGGCATCCTGTCCGAACTGTCCTCCATTCTGGAGGAGGCCGTTGATGACAAGCGGCTCGCCAGGAACCCCGTGCACGCGAAGTCCGTTCGGTGGCCCAAGACACCGCAGGATCGCCGTGAGGCTTGGCGGTTGGAGACGGCGCTGCAATCGTGACCTCATCAACCCACGAAGCCGCATCGCCGTCGTAGTCGGTCTGGGCTGCGGGCTCCGTCAGGGCGAGATGTTCGGATTGAGCCCGGACGACATCGACTACGCGAGAGGCGTGCTTCACGTCCGCCGCCGAGTCCAGTCGTTCACACCAACACGTGGAAGCCTGCGCTGGCCAAGGCCGACGTCATTTCACCGCACCCAAAAGGGGCGAAACGTTGGCAGTGGCAGGCGGTACCGAGGGATGGGTTTCACGTGCTGCGACACACCTACGCCTCGATCATGTTGGAGTCAGGGGAGTCCGTGGTGACTCTGGCGCGATGGCTCGGGCATTCTTCGCCAACCGTCACGCTTGGTTACTATGCCCACTTCATGCCGGAGGCGGGCAGTAAAGGGCGCACCGTCATCGACGGACTGCTTGGGAGGCAGGGCGATCAGCCTGCCAGTCGAAACTCCCCAGATTCTCCCCAGGCCTGATTGTGGCCGACTCCCGGCGCGGTGCGCCGGGCACGCGAGCTGAGGTTGCCATGACCTGTCCACAGCTCCGCCGGTCCGTGGACACGGCCGCGCGGTAGCAATCTCGCCCGTGGCGGGTGAGGTACCGGACGGGCCTTTGAGCTGCGATGGGGGTGGCGTCCGGTCTCTGCCGGACGCCACCCCCTCTGGCGTCCCGGGCCGACTCGGCGAGGTGGACGATGTGAATCGCTGGCGCGCATTGAGCGTCCTGGGCACCGCCCAGTTCCTGATGGTGCTGGACACGTCCGTCATGAATGTCTCGATCAGTCAACTGGTCGAGGACTTCGATACCGAGGTGACCGCCATTCAGGCGGTCATCACGCTGTACGCCCTGGTCATGGCCGCCTTTATGATCATCGGCGGTCGGTTCGGGGACATCTTCGGACGCCGCCGGCTGTTCCTGCTCGGCCTCGTCGTCTACGCCACGGGATCGGCCCTCACCGCCGCCGCTCCCACCCTGTGGGTCCTCGCGCTCGGCTGGTCGGTCATCGAGGGACTGGGCGCCGCGATGGTCCTGCCGGCCATGGCGGCGCTGGTCGCGGAGTCCTACCGGGGGCGGGACCGGGCCGTCGCCTACGGGGTCATCGGAGGCCTGGCCGGCGCGGGGATCGCGGTCGGCCCGCTGCTGGGCGGCTGGGTCACGACGTATCTGACCTGGCGGCTCGTGTTCGCGGGCGAGGTTGTGGTGGTGCTGATCGTGCTGTGCTTCCGCCGGGTGATCCCGGAGTCCCCGCGGACCGGTCCGCGCCACCACCTCGACGGCGTGGGCGCCGCGCTCTCGGCGGCCGGCCTGGCGCTCGGCGTGCTCGGGGTGCTGCAGAGCGGGACCTGGGGCTGGGTGCAGCCCCGCAACCCGCCCTTCACCGTCTTCGGGTTCTCGCCCACGCTGTTCGTCATCGGCGCCGGAGTGGCCGTGCTGGCCGTCTTCGTGCACTGGGAGCGGCGCCGCGAGGCCCGGCGCGCCGAACCCCTGGTGCATCTGGCGCTGCTGCACCGGCCCGCGCTGCGATCCGGCCTGATGTGCCTGCTCAGCCAGAACCTCATCCTGTTGGGGCTGTTCTTCACCATCCCGCTGTACCTCCAGGTCGTGCAGGGCTTCGACGCCTTCGAGACGGGCCTGCGGCTGCTCCCGGTGTCGGTCACCATGCTGGCCGCCTCCATGGGCGCCGCCCGGCTGGGCCGGGTCGCCGGGCCGCGCCGGATCGTACGGCTCGCCCTGGCGACCCTGGTCGGGGCCGTCGTCTGGTTGCTGGCCACGATCGACCCCGACATCGACGACGCGCAGTTCGCCGGCGCGATGGCCCTGCTCGGGGTGGGCATGGGCCTGCTCGCCTCGCAGTTGGGCAACGTCGTCCAGTCCAGCGTCGGCGAGGACGAGCGCAGCGAGGTCGGCGGGCTGCAGTTCACGGCCCAGAACCTGGGCTCCGCGCTGGGCACCGCGCTCATCGGATCGCTGCTCGTCGGCGCGCTGGCCCAGGCCTTCACCACCCAGGTGGCGGACGATCCCCGGCTGTCGGAGGAGACCCGCCGGCAGACCGGCGTCGCGCTCGAGGCCGGGATCAGCTTCGTCCCGACCGAACAGGTGCGCACGGCGGCCGAGGACGCCGGTCTGCCGCCCTCCGAGGTCGACGTCCTCGTGGACTCGTACGCCTCGGCGCAGCTCGACGGTCTGAAGGCGGCGATCCTCGCCGCCGGCGGGATCACGCTGGCCAGTTTCCTGGTCACCTCGCAGCTGCCGTCCCGGAAGGCCGAACGCCCGAGGCGGCCCGGCACCGGCGCGCCGGCCGACGCGACGGGATCGCACCGCTGAGCCGCCCGGCGCCGGAGGCGCTTCTGTCGCCACCGGCGCCACCGGCGCTTCCGGTTCGTTCGACTCATCCGACTCGTCGAGGGAGGCCACGATGGCGGGGACGGGACCCGGTTCGGCGGTCCCGGCGCAGGTCGCCGAGCGCCGGGCCGCGACCGACTACACCGGCGGCGTCTACGGGTCCATGCTGGCCGCCTCGGTGGTCGTCGGCGTCGGCTCGCTGGAGTCGTTCCCGCGCCTGGAGCTGATGCTGCTGCTGTTGCTGACCGGCGTCGTGTTCTGGGTCGGGCATGTGCACGCCCAGCTGTTCGGGGCACGGCTGGCGCAGCAGGGCCTGGGCCGTCCGGTCGTGCTGCGGGTGTGCCGGGAGGAGTGGCCGATCGTCAACGCGGCGGTGCCCCCGGCACTCGCCGTGGCCGTCAGCCCGCTGCTCGGCCTCGATCTGGAGGGCACGCTCTGGTTCGCGCTGACGGTCGCCGTCGCGGGCCAGGTGGGCTGGTCCGCGGCCGCGGCCCGGCGCGCCGGGGCCTCATGGCGCCTGGTTGCCCTGACGGCCTCGGTGAACCTGGTGCTCGGCCTGCTGATCATCGTGTTCAAGCTCCTCGTGACGCACTGAGCGCTTCGCTGGAAGCGCCGAGATGGGCCGCGGAGCGCCGTCTTTGCGCTGCAGCGCCATCGTGGCTGGTTGCGCAGTTCCCCGCGCCCCTTCGGGGCGCTGCCGACTTCGCCCGGCCCGCGCCTCTTTGGGGTGCGGGCGGACATCACCTGTGTGGGGTGAGGACGGGCGCCCGTCGTGGGCGGAGGATCGGGGGACAGAGCGCGGTCCGCCGTCCCAGGCCATCCCGGGGGAGCAGCACATGCGCTACGAGATCCGCGTCGACGGACATCTGTCGGAGGCGCTGACCAGGGCATTCCCGGAACTGGAGCATGTGGTCATGTCCGGGCAGACCGTGCTGTTCGGATACGTCGTCGACGAGGCGCACCTGTACGGGCTGCTGGCCCGCTGTCAGTCCCTGGGCCTGCGGGTCCTGGAGATGCGCCAACTGCCGGAGTGACGCCGGCCTCTGCCCGGGGCGGTCTCACCCGTCCGGGGTGAGGACGCCCGGCGCTCGCCCTGTGCAGGGTGGGAGCGGCAGGCACTTCGGGTTTTCGGGCGCAGGCCCGGGACGGAGGAGACAGATGAATGGGGACACGTACCTCGCGTACGACTATCCGCTGCTGAGCGCCTTCTGGACCATGCTGGTGTTCTTCCTGTGGATCATGTGGTTCGTCCTGCTGTTCCGCTGCATCGTCGACATCTTCCGGGACGACGACCTCAGCGGCTGGGCCAAGGCGGGCTGGCTGGTGTTCTGCATCGTCCTGCCGTTCCTGGGCGTGTTCGTTTACGTCATCGCGCGGGGCAAGGGGATGGGGCGCCGGGAGATCAAGCAGGCGCGTGACCAGCAGAAGGCCTTCGACAGCTACGTCCGCGAGACCGCCAAGGGCGGCGACGGCGGCTCCAGCAGCGTCGACGAACTCGCCCGGCTCTCCGAGATCCGCGCCCGCGGCGACATCACGGACGAGGAGTTCACCAAGGCGAAGCAGCTGGTGCTGAGCGGCTCCGGCTCCGGCCGCTGAGCCCCGCACGTCCGCGCACGCGTCGAACGACGACACCGAATCGAGGCAACGGGATGACCGCGTCACACACCACGCCGTCGGCCGGGCGGCACACGGCCAAACAGCAGTGGGCCCAGGGCCTGATGATCTTCGCCGCCGTCACGCTCATGCTCGCCGGCGTGCTCGGCATCTTCCGCGGCGTGATGGGGATCGCCGAGGACGACATCTTCGTCACGACCCGCAACTACGTCTTCGCGTTCGACGTCACCGGCTGGGGCTGGGTCCACCTCGCCCTGGGCGTGGTCGCCGTGCTCATCAGCCTGGGGCTGTTCCAGGGGGCGATGTGGGCGCGGGTCTCGGGCGTGGCCGTCGCCGGGCTGATCATCGTCGCCAACTTCCTCTCCCTGCCGTACTACCCGGTCTGGTCCGTCGTGATGATCGCGTTCTCCGCGTTCGTCATCTGGGCGCTGTGCGTGGTGAAGCCGGACAGGTCCGCGCGATGACCGGCCCGGCCCGTCCGGCCCGCCCGCCCCGCCCGCCCCGCCCGGTGTCTTCAGGAAGGCGATAGACGATGTGCCGATGGCTTGCCTACTCGGGCACTCCAGTCCTGCTCGAAACGATTCTCTACCGACCGGCCCACTCGCTGATCGACCAGAGCCTGCACTCCCGGATGGGCGTCGAGACGACGAACGGCGACGGCTTCGGCATCGGCTGGTACGCGGACGACGCCGACGACGGGAGCCCCGCGGTCGTCCGGGAGATCGGCCCGGCCTGGAGCAACCGCAATCTGCGGGAGATCGCCGGTCATGTCCGCTCGCCGATGTTCTTCGCCCACATCCGGGCCTCGACGGGCACGGCGGTGCAGCAGACGAACTCCCACCCGTTCCGGCACGGTCGCTGGATGTGGATGCACAACGGTGCGATCGCCGACTTCCATCTGATCCACCGGGACCTCGCGCTCGCCGTCGACCCGGTGCTCTTCCCCGACATCGAGGGGTCGACGGACTCCGAGATGATGTTCTTCCTGGCGCTCACCCTGGGCCTGGAGGAGGACCCGCCGGGCGCCGTCGCGCGGATGGCGGGCCTGGTGGAACGCGTCGGCCACGAGCACGGCGTGGAGTTCCCGCTCCAGATGACCATCGCGGTGACCGACGGACGACGGCTGTGGGCGTTCCGCTACTCCAGCCAGGGAGAGTCCCGCTCGCTGTTCTACAGCACCCGCGTGGAGACGCTCCGGGCGCTCCACCCCGACATGGAGTTCCTGCGCGAGGTCTCCGACGACACCCGCCTCATCGTCTCCGAGCCCCTGGGCGATCTGCCCGGCGCCTGGAACAAGGTCCCCGAGGGCACCTACGGCGTGGTCCAGCCCGGCGTGGACGACATCGTCCAGTTCGCCCCGCAGGCGGCGTAGCGCGCGGCGACCGCGCCACCGTCCTCGCGGGCTCGGCTCAGTGGACGGAGAACCCGCCGTCGACGAACAGGGCCTGGCCGGTGACATAGCCGGAGGCGCGGCTCGCCAGGAACACGGCCGCGCCGGCGAAGTCCTCGGCCAGGCCGTTGCGCCCGACCATCGTGCGCGCGGCCAGCGCCGCCACCTTCTCGGGGTCGGACGACAACCGCGCGTTGAGCGGCGTCATGACGAAGCCGGGCACCAGCGTGTTGCAGGTGACCCCGTACGGCGACCACGCCTCCGCCTGCGAGCGGGCCAGCGACTCCAGCGCCCCCTTGGAGACCCCGTAGGCGCCGCTCCGCACGAACGCGCGGTGTGCCTGCTGCGAGGTGATGTGGATGATCCGCCCGAAGCCCCGTTCGGCCATGCCGGGCCCGAACCGCCGGCCCAGCAGGTAGGGCGCGTCCAGGTTGAGCGCCATCGTGGCGTCCCAGACGTCCTCGTCGAGCTCGTCCATCGGGGGCCGCAGGTTGATCCCGGCGCAGTTGACGAGGATGTCCGGCTCGCCGAACACCTCGACCGCCTGCTCGGCCGCCGCGCGCACCCCGTCCCGGGTGCTCAGGTCGGCGCTCACCCGGCCCGCCCGGCAGCCGTCCACCGTCAGCTCCTCGACCGTGGCGGCCAGCTCGGCCTCCTTGCGGGCCACGATCACCGTGCTCGCGCCGGCCCGCGCCAGCGCCCCGGCGATGGCCCGGCCGATGCCGGAACTGCCGCCGGTCACCACGGCGACCCGGCCGTCCAGCGAGAACAGTTCGGAGAGGTAGGCGTCTGAGGTGGCGGCTGAGGCGGTGCGCGATGTCATGTCCGCACCCTAGAACGCGAGGGCCTTGCCAAGCGACCTGTTCCGATATATCGTTGACGCATCGCGACAGATCAACGATGGAATGAAGGAGTGGTTTGCGATGCGTACCCACGGATTCGAGCGTGGACATGGACAGGACGGCCCCCGGCGCGGCCGCGGCGGCTTCGACGGACGGCGTGCGGCCTTCGGGCCCTTCGGCCCGGGCGGTCCCGGTGGCCCGGGCTTCGGTCCCGGCTTCGGGGGACCCGGCTTCGGTCCCGGCCCCTGGGGCGGGCGAGGGCGCGGCGGGCCCAGGGGGAGGGCGCGGCGAGGTGACGTACGGGCCTCGATCCTGGCCCTGCTCAAGGACCGGCCGATGCACGGCTACGAGATGATCCAGGAGATCGCCGAACGCAGCGGCGGGGCGTGGAAGCCCAGCCCGGGCTCGGTGTACCCGACCCTCCAGCTCCTGGAGGACGAGGGCCTGATCAGCAGTGAGAGCGACGGCGGCAAGAAGCTGTTCTCGCTCACCGGCGAGGGCCGCACGGCGGCCGAGGAGGGGCCCGAGGCCCCCTGGGAAGAGGCCACGCGCGGGGTCGACTGGGAGGCTCTCACCGAGATCCGCCAGGCCGGCGTCGGTCTGATGGAGGCCTTCGGGCAGGTCTGGAAGACCGGCAGCAAGGAGCAGCGCGAGAAGGCGCTCGCGGTCATCAACGACGCCCGCAAGAAGCTGTACCTGATCCTCGCCGACGAGGACTGACGACGGACTCCCCAGGACTGAGGAGGAAGGCGCCCCGTGGATCGTCCGCGGGGCGCCTTCGCGTTCACGCGCGCGTAGCTCTGTCCTGCCTCGGAGTCCTGTCTCAGACCACCAGTGCGCCCAGCTTGCGCAGCGACTCGTTCAGGGCCGCCGTCCCCGAGTCCTTGAGCTTGCCCGCCATCAGCGACACGGCCGCGCCCGTGAACTCGCCGTCGATGCGGACCGTCGTGCCGTCGCCGTCGGGGGTCAGGGTGTAGCGGGTGGCCACGGACACCGCCATCGGACCCTTCCCGCGGATCGCGAGCACCCGGGCCGGCTCCAGTTCCGCGACGGTCCACTCGACCTCCGCGGGGAAGCCCATGAGCTTCATGTTCTCCTGGAAGGTCGCGCCCAGTTCGAGGGTCTCGGGGCCGCCCTTGGGGAAGTTGGTGTGGGTCGCGTTCCACTCCCCGTACTTCGGCCAGTCGGTGAGCTGGGCCCACACCTGCTCGGCCGGTGCCTGGATGCGTGCCTCGGCGCTGATCTCGGCCATGCGACCACCTCTTCGTGTCGGGCTCTTCATGTCGGGCGACTCGGCTGCGTCGTCGCGGAAAGTAGCCCCAAGGCCGCGAACATTCAATACTGATGAACCGTCAGCCAAGTCGTGGGCCGAGTCGTCGGTCGGGGCGTCAGGCCAGCCGGCGGATCACCGCCGCGTCGAATACGTCCCACGCGCGCGGGAACGGCCCCTCGTCGTGAGAGTGCCAGGCCTGCCAGAAGAGGTCGGCGGGCAGCGCGTCCGCGGGGGCGTAGACCCGGTAGACGTACTGTCGGCCGTCGATCGCCGGCAGGGTCACCAGCCAGCACGCGCTCTCCATGTCCGTGGGGGACGTGCGGGCGGGGCTCGACGGTTGCACGAGGGGCGCAGTGCAACGCGGCGCGCGCCTTTGCACGGGAAACGGTCTGATCTCATCCGTGAGGAGGAGATTGCGGAGCCCAGGGTCCGCATTGCGTGGGACGCCAAGATGCTTCCTGCCGGGGATGACCGGATCCGGTCGGGACTGATGGGGTAGGGGATGTGCAACCCCGTATTCCCCGGCAGTCGCCGCGCGACCAGGCGGCGCACGGCATGGACGACGATCCCAGGCTCGGTGCCGAGCCCGCGGCGGCGCTCGCCGCCGCCCGCCGCCGGGCGGTCAGAGACGGGGACCGCCAGATCGACACCGCCCACCTGCTGCACTCGCTCCTGGAACAGGACCCCCAGGTCCGCGCCGCCTTCACCGGCGGTCCCCAGCTCGCCCGGCTGCTCGGCTACCTGGTCCAGCGCAGCATCGGCTACGGCCTGCGCTGGCAGAGCGGAGTCGAGGACTCCGGCGCCCTGCCCGTCGTGACCGTCGTCGAGGGCTTCTCGCCGCTGGCCGCGATCGCGCTCGAGCACGCGTGCGTGCGGGCCCTTCTGCGCGACGGCGCGCCCGCCCGTGGCGTCGATCTGCTCCTGGCGATCGTCGAGGACCCGCAGGCGCGGGCCGTCGAGGTGCTCACCCGGGCCGGCGTCGACGTGTACGAACTGCGCGCCCGGATCGAAGACGGTCTCATCGCGGACGCTCTCATCGCGGACGGACTGGGCGAGGACGGTCTGGGTCAGGACGGACTGGGTCAGGACGGTCTGAGCGACGGCGGTCCGATCGAGGGCGGGGGCCTCGACCGCTGACCCGCCCCGCTCTGCCCGGTCCCGTCCGGTCCGGTCCCGTCCGATCCCGACAGGCCCGCTCCGGTCCCGTGCCGTCCGCTCCCGTGCCGTCCGGCCGGTGAGACAGGTGTCAACGAGGGTGACGCTCATGTCATCGCCTGTCATCATGTGCCGGTGCATACGTCTGTGAGCAGTCAGGGCGACCGTGGAAAGGGCATCGGGCTCGGTCTGGCGGTCGGATCGGCCGTCGCCTTCGGCGGATCCGGGGTCGCGGCCAAGCCGCTGATCGAGGCGGGCCTGGACCCGCTGCACGGGGTGTGGCTGCGGGTGACCGGCGCGGCCCTGGTGATGCTGCCGCTCGCCTGGCGTCATCGCGCGCTGCTGCGCACCCGCCCCGCGCTGCTCGCCGGGTTCGGGCTGCTCGGCGTGGCCGGAGTGCAGGCGTTCTACTTCGCCTCCATCTCCCGGATCCCCGTCGGCGTCGCGCTGCTCGTGGAGTACCTCGCGCCCGCTCTGGTGCTGGGCTGGGTGCGGTTCGTGCAGGGCCGGCCCGTGACGCGTGCCGCCGCGCTCGGTGTGGCCCTCGCGGTGGGCGGACTGGCCTGTGTCGTGGAGATCTGGTCGGGGCTGGGCTTCGACGCCTTCGGGCTGCTGCTCGCGCTCGCGGCGGCCTGCTGCCAGGTCGGCTACTTCGTCCTGTCCGACCAGGGCAGCGGCCTGGGCGACGACGCCCCCGACCCGCTGGGCGTGATCGCCTACGGCCTCCTCGTGGGCGCCCTCGTGCTGACCGTCGTCGCCCGTCCGTGGGGCATGGAGTGGTCCGTGCTCGCGCACACCGCCGGCATGAACGGCGCCGAGGTGCCCGCCTGGCTGCTGCTGGCCTGGATCGTGCTGATCGCGACGGTCGTCGCCTACGTCACCGGCGTGGTGTCCGTGCGCCGGCTCTCCCCGCAGGTCGCCGGGGTGGTGGCGTGTCTGGAGGCGGTCGTCGCGACCGTCCTGGCGTGGGTGCTGCTCGGCGAGCGTCTCTCGGCGCCGCAACTCGTCGGCGGGGCGGTGGTGTTGCTCGGCGCGTTCATCGCGCAGTCGTCCGCTCCCGCCAAGGGCTCGCCGGAGCCGGTGGCCGCCGGCCACCCCGAAAGAGAGCCGTCGGCGCGCGGAACGGCCGCCTGAGGCGGGCCCTCAGGCCGTCGCCGAGAGGTAGTCGGGGAGCGCGGTGCCGGGGGCGAGGTCGGCCTCCGGCAGCGGGACGCCGTAGCCCTTGCGCAGCGGGAGGACGCCGGCCCAGTGCGGGAGGGCGAGGTCCGCCGGCTCGTCGTTCACCCCGCCGGTGCGGCTCTTGGCCGAGACCTCGTTCAGGTCGAGGCGGATCACGGCGGTCGCCGCCAGTTCCTTCTTGTTGGCGGGGCGCGAGTCGGCGGACCGGCCCGGGACGGCGCTGTCGACGAGGGCGTCGAGCGCGCTGCGCTTCTCCTGCGGGTCGGTCACGTCGTAGGCGATGCCGTGCGCCACGACCGAGCGGTAGTTGATCGAGTGGTGGAAGGCGGAGCGGGCCAGCACCAGACCGTCGACATGCGTCACCGTCACGCACACCGGGAGCCCCGGGTCCGCCTGTCCCGTCATGCGCAGCGGGCGCGAGCCCGTCGAGCCGTGCAGATAGAGCGTCTCCCCGACCCGCGCGTACAGCGTCGGCAGCACGACGGGCGCGCCGTCGCGGACGAAGCCGAGGTGGCAGATGCAGCCCTCGTCGAGAATCGCGTGCACCAGGTCCTTGTCGTAGGACGCCCGCTGCGGGGCCCGGGTGGGGATCGTGCGGTCGGTCGGGGTGTAGGCGGCGGCCCGTGTCGTCGGCTCCTGGGTCCCCTGCATGGCGTTCTCCATTGCTCTAGTGCATAATGGTCTTTGTGCTAGGAGAGTATCCGATCGAGGGTCGGCGCGCAGCAGACATTTCCGCGAGCGTGGAGGCGGCGGTGAGCGCCGGTGAGCTGCGGCCCGGCCAACTGCTACCGCCCATGCGGGAGTTGGCCGGAACGCTGGGGGTGAACCCGAACACCGTCGCGGCCGCCTATCGCACCCTGCGCGAGCGCGGGGTGATCGAGACCGACGGCCGCCGGGGCAGCCGGGTGCGGTCGAAGCCCGCCACGACCGGGCGCGAGTTCATCCGCGTCGAGGTGCCCGCGGGGGTGCGGGACGCGGCCGCCGGCAACCCGGACACGGCCCTGCTGCCCCCGTTGGGGCCGGCGTTCGCATGGGCCGCCGCGCAGGGCGACCGGGAGCCGGTCCTGTACGGGCACGCCCCGGTCGAACCCGAGCTGGCCCGCCTGGCCCGGGCCGACCTGGACGCGGACGGCGTGCCTGCCGGGCCGGTGGCCGTCGCCTCCGGCTCGCTGGACGCGATCGAACGCGTCCTCGCCGCCCATCTGCGGCCGGGGGACACCGTGGCCGTCGAGGATCCCGGCTGGGGCTCTCTGCTCGACCTCGTGCCCGCCCTCGGGCTGCGCCCGGTCCCGGTCCGCCTCGACGACGACGGACCGCTGCCCGAGGACGTACGCCGTGCCCTGGCGGCCGGGGCGAGCGCCCTCGTCGTCACCGACCGGGCGCAGAACCCGACCGGCGCCGCGCTGACCGCCGCACGCGCGCGTGCGCTGCGCGCCGTCCTGCGGGAACATCCGCGGACGCTGCTCGTCGAGGACGACCACGGTCACCGGATCGTCGACCTCCCCCTGCACCCCCTCGCCGGCGTCACCCGGCACTGGGCCTTCGTGCGCTCGGCCGCCAAGGCCTACGGGCCCGACCTGCGGTTCGCCGTCCTCGCCGGGGACGACGTCACCCTGGAGCGGGTCCGCGGCCGGCAGCGGCTCGGGCCCGGCTGGGTCAGCCGGATCACCCAGCGGGCCGTCCTGCGGCTGTGGGCCGACGGCGCGGTGGACACACGGGCGGTGGCGGCGGCGTACGGCAGCCGGCGGGACGGGCTGATCGCGGCGCTCGCCGGACGAGGCGTGGAGGCGTACGGGCGCAGCGGGATGAACGTGTGGGTCCCCGTGCCGGACGAGACGGGGGCGGTCGCCGCCCTGCTGCACGCGGGGTGGGCGGTCGCACCGGGGGCGCGGTTCCGGATCCAGGCTCCGCCCGGGATCCGGATCACCGTGTCGACGTTGACGCAGGAGGAGATCGCGGTGCTGGCGGACGCGGTCGCCGCCGCGGTGCGGGCGTCGCCCGGGCGCGGGTACGTGTAGCGCAGACGACGATTCTCGACGGGCATCTCGTAGCATCGCTTACATGTTGAACCTGGAGCGCCTGCGCACCCTCGACGCCCTCGCCCGGCACGGATCGGTCAGCGCCGCCGCGCTGGGCCTGCACATCACCACCTCGGCCGTCTCGCAGCAACTGGCCAAGCTGGAGCGGGAGGTCGGGCAGCAACTGCTCGCCAAGCAGGGGCGGGGCGTACGGCTGACGGACGCGGGCCGGCTGCTCGCCGACCACGCCTCCCGGATCCTGTCCCAGGTCGAGCTCGCCCAGGTCGATCTGGAGGCCCAACGCGGGCAGGTGGCGGGGGAGTTGCGGCTGTCCGCGTTCCCGACGGCGGCGCGGGGGCTGTTTCCCGTCGCCCTGGCCGCGCTGCGCAAGGCGCACCCCGCGCTGCGGCTGCGCTCGTGCGAGAGGGAACCTGAGCGCGGCATCGCCGACGTCGTGCGGGGCGACCTCGACCTCGCCGTCGGCCTGGACTGGTACAACAAGCCGATGCCGCTGCCGGACGGCCTGGTCAGGGCGTCCGTGCTCGACGATCCCGCCGATGTCGCCATGCCGGCCGCGCATCCCCTCGCGGGCCGGGACGAGGTGGACCTCGGGGAGTTCGCCGAGGACGAGTGGATCACCTGGGGCGAGGGCGAGTTCTGCCACGAGTGGCTGATGTTCACGCTGCGCTCGCGGGGAATCGAGCCGATCATCGGCCACCGGGCGGGCGAGACGCACACCCAACTCGGGCTGGTGGCCTCCGGGTTGGGCGTCTGCATCGCGCCCCTGCTCGGACGTCACCCGGTGCCCGAGGGAGTCGTGCTGGTCCCGCTGCGCCAGCGCGTGCGCCGGCATGTGTACGTGGTCTGGCGGGCGGACGCCGACCGCCGCCCGTCGATCCGGGCCGCGGTCGGGGCGCTCCAGGCGGCGGGCCGGTCGCTGACCTGAGCCCGAGCCGCCCCCGGACGGGCGGCTAGGCGCCGCCCAGTTTGCTGAAGTCCCAGGACACGATCTTGGCCGGGGTCAGTCGCACCCACGCGTGCCGGCCGTCGTGCGGCATCGCGTCCAGGCCGAAGTTCTTGCGGGCGAACAGCGTCTCCACGGCGTCGAGTTCGGCGCACAGTTCGCCGACGCGCGGGGCCTCGCCCACGAACTCCACGGTGCCGGACAGCTCGACGCCGCGCAGCGCGTCGTACTCCTCGCCCGTGTCGACCACGATCGCGATCCGAGGATCGCGGCGCAGGTCCGCCCAGCGCTTGCTGCGCACGACCGAGTAGAGCCAGAGCGCGGTGCCGTCCCAGAGGAACCACAGGGCGCTGACGTGCGGGGCGCCGTCGGCGGACACCGTCGCGACCCGACAGGTGCGCTGGTCGGCGAGGAACGCGTCCAGTTCGCCCGACGTCATCATGATCTTCCGGCCCCTGCGCTGTGTCACGGTCATCCGGCCCCCTCATTGATTTTCTCTTGTCACTGCTTCCCGTGTACTGCTTCCCCTGATACTGCTTACCAGTACGACTTTTCTGACACTGTGTCAGAAAAGCAAGTGTCCCGACACCAGGGGGAGTCGTGCCGTCGTCCGAAGAGCTCCGGGACCTCCTCGACCCCGACTCCACCGTGCTGCTCACGGTGGAGTGTCAGCGCGGTGTCGTCGGCCCCGGCGCCGCACTGCCCCAACTCGCCGCCGTCGCCCGGGAGTCGGGTGCCCTCGCCAACGTGGGCCGGCTGGTCGACGCCGCGCACGGACGCGGTGTCCAGGTCGTGCACGCCATCGCCGAACGCCGCCCCGACGGCCGGGGCGCGAGCCGCAACGCCCGTCTGTTCCGTGCTGCCGAACGCTTCCCCGTCCAGCAGCTCAGCGGTACCGCCGCGACCCGTCTCGCGCCCCCCATCGAGGCCGCCGAGCAGGACCTCGTCGTACGGCGGCTGCACGGGCTGTCGCCCGTCCAGGGCACCGAGGTCGACGCCCTGCTGCGCAACCTGGGCTGCCGCACCCTGGTGGTGAGCGGGGTCTCGGCCAACGTCGCGATCCCGAACACCGTCTTCGACGCCGTCAACCGCGGTTACACGGTCGTCGTGCCGTCGGACGCCATCGCGGGGGTGCCTGCCGACTACACCCCCGCGATGATCCGTCACACCCTCGCATTGGTCGCTACGGTCGCGACCACGGACGAGGTGCTGGACTGTCTGCGGCCGGCGGCCGTCAGGCCAGAGTGATCGAGTCCCCGCTGACGGTGATCGCCACCTCCGGCAGCGCCTTCTGCGCGGGACCGCTCTTCACGCTGCCGTCCGTGATCGAGAAGTTGCTGTTGTGGCACGGGCAGTTGATCACGCCGTCGGCGATGCTCTTCACCGCACAGCCCGCGTGCGTGCACACCGCGGAGAACGCCTTGTACGTGCCCGCCGTCGGCTGGGTGACGACCACCTTCTCGGATTCGAAGACCTTGCCGCCGCCCTCGGGTATGTCGGCGGTCGTGGTCAGGGCGGCGCCCGCCGCGGCGTTGTCCCCGCCGCCCGTCCCGCCGGTGCTCGCGGCCTCGGTGCTGCCGGTGGAACCGCTGGAACCCGACGTGCCGGCCGACGAGGACGAGCTCGACGAGTCGTCGTCGGAGCCGCCGCACGCGGTCAGCGCGACGGAGAGCCCCGCGGCTCCGGCGGCTGTCACGACGGTACGGCGGGCAGGCCCCGACGCGGACTTGATCGATGCGCTGGTCATGCTGGGGGGTTCCCTTCCAAAGGGGGTGCGTGGATCTGTCAAGAGGTACGAGCCGTGGACGTCGCTTGTTCAGCGCCCTCGCCAAGTCCGGACAGTGTCGAGATCTTGACCCGTTCGACATGAGCACGGCGTAAGCCAGAGCTGTCGCCGAGCTGTCGGTCGCAGGGCGAACCGATGGCCGCCGCCGTCCCCGCCCGGTCGGAAGGCGCTGTCACACCCTGGGCGCGACACTTGTCCTAGCCGTTGTCGTTGTTGGTTCCCGCCCGAGCACGGACGGCTCGGGCGACCGCAGGGAGAGAACCGTGACCGTTCAGTCGAAGAGATTCAACTTCGGAATGCCGTGGGAATCCCTTTTCGGGTTCAGCCAGGCCGTGCAGGCCGGCGACACGCTCTACATCTCCGGACAGTTGTCGCACGACAGCACCGGCGCTTTCGTCGGTGCGGGCGACTTCGAGCTCCAGGTGAAGACCACCTTCGGCAACCTCGATCGGGTGCTGGGGGAATTCGGCGCCACCCGCGGCCAGATCGTGGAGACCACCGTCCTCGTCAGGAATCTTCGCGAGAACTTCGACACCGTCGCCCGCCTGCACGCCGCGTACTGCGGTGACCACCGGCCGACCAGCACCGTCATGGGTGTGTCCGACCTGGCGCTTCCCGACCAGCTCGTCGAGATCGGCGCGGTCGTCCGCCTTGATGTGACGGACTAGGCGTTCTGTCCGCGAGCTTGCTGAGGCGTTCTCGACCGAGAGAAAGAGTTCTTCGATGGCTGACAAACCGATCCTCGTGCTTGCCGCAATGGGCGGACAAGGCGCGGCCGTGACCGAAGCGCTGCTGGGCCGCGGGGCCACGGTCCGGGCGATGGTCCGTGATCCCGAGCGGAAAGCGGCGCTCACCCTGGCGGATCGGGGCGTGGAGGTCGTGGCCGGATCCCTGAGCGATCGCGGATCCCTGGCCGCGGCGATGGACGGGGTGGCGGGGTTGTTCGCCTTCACCACTCCCTTCGAGTCCGGCGTGGACGCCGAGGTGGACCAGGGGAAGGCGATCCTGGCCGCCGCCCGCGAGACGCGCGTACCGCACATCGTGTTCAGCTCGGTGGCCGGAGCCGTCCAGGAAACTGGCGTACCGCATTTCGACAGCAAGGCCCGCATCGAAGCCGAGCTGGCTGCGGGCGATGTGCCCTATACGGTCCTGGGACCGACGTACTTCTTCGACAACGCGCTCGGCGGCGCGGAGCGCATCCGCGGCGGGGTGCTCGACCTGCCGCTCCCGTCCGACCGGCCGTTGCAGCAGCTCGCCCGCCCGGACCATGGCGCGTTCGCGGCCGAGGTGCTGCTCCACCCCGACCGTTACGTCGGGCAGCGCATCGAGCTGGCCGGCGACGCACCCACCCCCGCGCAGATGGCGGCCGCGCTGAGCGCCGCCGTGGGACGCGACGTCCGGCACGAGTACGTACCGCTGGAGGCCATCGGCAGTCCGGACATGCGCGCCATGTGGACCTTCCTCAACGGACCTGGTTACCGCGTCGACATCCCCGCGCTGCATGCGGCCCACCCGGAAATAGCCTGGACCAGCTTCGCCGACTGGGCGCACGGCGCGTTCGCCGGCGCCCACTGACAGCAGTACCGTGCCGGCGATCACGCTCGATTACACTCCTCGGAGTCTCCCGAGGGCTGATCGCGGTGCCGGCTTCCCACGGTGAGTCCGCCTGACAGTGGCCGTTGATCATCAGGCCGGTTGCTCGCATAGCCTGGGAAAATGATGAAGAAAGTCGTTGCGACCCGCTACATCACGCCCCTGCGTGAGGGCGGTTCGCTGCCGGGGCTCGTCGAGGCCGACGACCGCGGGATCTACGTCCTGAAGTTCACCGGCGCCGGACAGGGCCGCAAGACGCTGGTCGCCGAGGTCGTCTGCGGCGAGCTGGCCCGCAGACTGGGCCTGCGGGTGCCCCGGCTGGTGACCGTGGAGCTGGACGTCCTGCTGGGGCTCGGCGAACCCGACCAGCAGGTGCAGGGGTTGCTGAAGTCCAGCGGCGGAACCAACCTCGGCATGGACTTCCTCTCCGGAGCCCTCGGCTTCGACCCGCTCGCCTTCCCCGTGAGCCCCGAGGAGGCCGGCCGGATCGTCTGGTTCGACGCGCTGGTGAACAACGTCGACCGCTCCTGGCGCAACCCCAACCTTTTGGTGCACCGCGGCGACCTGTGGCTCATCGACCACGGGGCCACCATGATCTGGCAGCACAACTGGCCCACCGCCGAGGCCTCCGCGGCCCGCCCCTACGACGCAGGCGACCACGCGCTCGCCCCCTTCGCACCGGACGTCGCGGCCGCGGCGGCCGAGCTCGCGCCGCTGGTCACCACCGACCTGCTCGCCGAGGTCACCGCCGAGATCCCCGACGTCTGGCTGGCGGACGAGCCCGGCTTCGACACGCCGGACGCGCTCCGCCGCGCCTACGCGGCCCCGCTCCTCGCGCGCGCGGCCGTCATCCACGACCGCATCAAGGGGATCCAGTGAGCGACGACCGCCACATCATCCGGCCGGGCCAGGGCGGCGACCGGGACGTCTTCGAGTACGCCCTGCTGCGCGTCGTCCCGCGCGTCGAACGCGGCGAGTGCATCAACGCGGGCGTGCTCGTGTACTGCCGCGGCCAGGGCTACGTCGGCGCCCGCACCCATCTCGACGAGGCGAAGCTCCTCGCGCTGGACCCGGAGGCGGACGTGGCCGGGGTGCGGGCCGCCCTGCGGGCGGTCGAGGGCGTGTGCACGGGCGGCGCGGCGGCCGGGCAGGCGGCGCACGACGACGCCGGACGGCGCTTCCGCTGGCTCATCGCGCCCCGCTCGACGGTCGTCCAGCCGGGCCCCGTGCACACCGGGCTGACCACCGATCCGGCGGCCGAGACCGAGCGGTTGCTCCAGCTGCTGGTGAGGTAATGGATCACACCGGCGTCGTGTGGCGTTGACACCGCGTGCCAGGGCTTCTAGCGTCACGTCTGCCGAAGGTACTAAGCGGTTGCTCACCACTCGGGCGCAGCGGACTTCCTCAGGCCGGACTTCCTCAGACCGGACTGTCTTCGGGTCGGACTGTCTTCGGGTCAGGCATTCTCAGGTCAGGCATTCTCAAGGGCGAGGAGAACCAGCAATGTCCACCAATGAGCAGCGGGTCGCCGTGGTCACGGGCGCGGCGCGCGGCATCGGAGCCGCCACCGCCGTGCGACTGGCCGCCGAGGGCCGCGCGGTAGCCGTCGTCGACCTGGACGAGGCCGCTTGCAAGGACACCGTCGAGAAGATCACCGCGGCGGGCGGCAAGGCCCTCGCCGTCGGCGCCGACGTCTCCGACGAGGCCCAGGTCGAGGCCGCGATCGCCCGTGTCGTCGCGGAGCTCGGCGCGCCGACGATCCTCGTCAACAACGCGGGCGTGCTCCGGGACAACCTGCTGTTCAAGATGAGCACCGGCGACTGGGACACCGTCCTCAACGTGCATCTGCGTGGCTCGTTCCTGATGACCAAGGCCGTCCAGAAGCACATGGTCGACGCCGGCTTCGGCCGGGTCGTCAACCTGTCCTCCTCCTCGGCGCTCGGCAACCGCGGCCAGGCCAACTACTCCGCCGCCAAGGCCGGTCTGCAGGGCTTCACCAAGACCCTCGCCATCGAGCTCGGCAAGTTCGGCATCACCGCCAACGCCGTCGCCCCCGGCTTCATCGCCACCGACATGACCGCCGCGACCGCCGCCCGCGTCGGCATGGGCTTCGAGGAGTTCAAGGCCGCGGCCGCCACCCAGATCCCGGTCGCGCGCGTCGGCGAGCCCGACGACATCGCCAACGCGATCGCCTTCTTCACGAACGAGGCCGCCGGCTTCGTCTCCGGCCAGGTGCTGTACGTCGCCGGCGGACCGCTCGACTAAGACCGACCGGACTAGGGCGTGTTTCGAAAGTCCCGTCTGCCCGGCGACGCCTGGCACGCACGCTCGCCGCGTTGTCGGGATCGCCCCGATACATCCAGTATCGGGGC
>NZ_JBSFEV010000046.1:0-63734 GCF_053594615.1 Streptomyces sp. NPDC001858 | reverse complement strand
CCTGCCGTCGGAGATGATGAGCGGCGACGTGGAGATCTTCCGCGGCGAGCTCGCACAGCTCATGTACGAACGCACCCGCGGCGACGTCGAGTACGCGCCCGATCGGGCGACACCACCGGCACTCTGACGGGTGATCAGCCGACCAGATTGTCGGCGAGATCCTCGCTGAGGTTGGCCTCCGTGCCCGGGATGCCGAGGTCGGAGGCCCGCTTGTCGGCCATCGCCAGCAGTCGGCGGATACGGCCGGCGACCGCGTCCTTGGTCAGCGGCGGGTCGGCGAGCGCGCCGAGCTCCTCCAGGGAGGCCTGCTTGTGATCCATCCGCAGCCGGCCGGCCGCCGCGAGATGCTCGGGCACGTCGTCCGCCAGGATCTCCAGCGCGCGCTGGACCCGGGCGCCCGCGGCGACCGCGGCGCGCGCCGAGCGGCGCAGGTTGGCGTCGTCGAAGTTGGCGAGCCGGTTCGCCGTGGCCCGCACCTCGCGGCGCATCCGGCGCTCCTCCCAGGCCAGCACCGACTCGTGGGCGCCGAGCCGGGTGAGCAGCGCGCCGATCGCGTCGCCGTCGCGGACGACGACCCGGTCGACGCCGCGCACCTCCCGGGCCTTCGCCGCGATGGAGAGCCGGCGGGCCGCGCCGACCAGCGCGAGCGCCGCCTCCGGGCCCGGGCAGGTCACCTCCAGGGAGGAGGAGCGGCCGGGCTCGGTGAGCGAGCCGTGCGCCAGGAAGGCCCCGCGCCAGGCCGCCTCCGCGTCGCAGGTCGCGCCCGAGACCACCTGCGGGGGCAGGCCCCGGATCGGGCGGCCACGGCCGTCGACGAGTCCCGTCTGCCGGGCCAGCTGGTCACCGCCCGCGACGACCCGCACGACATAGCGCGAGCCGCGGCGCAGACCGCCCGGGGCCATCACGATCAGCTCCGAGCTGTGGCCGAAGATCTCCAGGATGTCCCGCTTGAGCCGGCGGGCCGCCATCGCCGTGTCCAGCTCCGCCTCGATCACAATGCGCCCGCTCACCAGGTGGAGGCCGCCGGCGAACCGCAGAATCGCGGAGACCTCCGCCTTTCTGCAGCAGGTCCGGGTGACGGGGAGCCGGGAGATCTCGTCCTTCACCGCTGCCGTCATCGCCATGGGCCGATCCTTCCATGCATCCGAAAAATACGGTCGTACGCGGCGGCCAACAACTCCGGGTCGTGCCTCGGGGTTCCGTCGGGCCGGGCCACCGGCGCCAGCTCGACCACGGCCCCGAACCGCTTGGCGGCGTCGGTCAGCGAGTCGCGGTCGGGCACGGCGGCCTCGTCGGCCAGCACCACGTCCAGGGCGAGTTTAGGGGCGTGTCGTCCCAAAACCTCCAAATGACGCTGCGGGGAGAAGCCGTCGGTTTCTCCCGGCTGCGGTGCGAGGTTCAAGGAGAGCACCAGGCGGGCCTTGGTCTCCATGAGCGCGTCGAGCAGACCGGGCACCAGCAGATGCGGCATGACCGAGGAGAACCAGGAGCCGGGCCCGAGCACCACCCAGTCCGCGTCCAGGACGGCGGCGACGGCCTCCGGGACGGCCGGCGGGTCGTTCGGCACCAGGTGCACGGACTGCACCTCGCCGGGCGTCAGCGCCACGGTCGCCTGTCCCCGGACGGTCTCGATGTCGTCCGGCCGCAGCGGATCGTGCCCCTTGACCAGCGCCTGGAGCTCCAGCGGCACCGCGGACATGGGCAGCACCCGGCCCTGTGCGCCGAGCAGCTTGCCGACCAGGTCCAGGGCCTGCACATGGTCGCCGAGCTGCTCCCACAGGGCGACGATCAGCAGATTGCCGACCGCGTGGCCGTTGATCTCGCCCTGCGACTGGAAACGGTGCTGGATGACCCGGGCCCAGGTCTGGCCCCAGTCGTCGTCGCCGCACAGCGCGGCGAGCGCCTTGCGCAGGTCGCCGGGCGGCAGCACGCCCAGTTCGTCCCGCAGGCGGCCGCTGGAGCCGCCGTCGTCCGCCACCGTGACGACGCCCGTGAGGTCGCCGGTGATCCGGCGCAGCGCCGTGAGCGAGGCGGACAGGCCCATGCCGCCGCCCAGGGCGACGACCTTGGGCTGGGTGCCGCGGCGGCGCGGTTTGCCGCCTCGGGCCTCGACCGGCCGGCCCGCGCGCCCCTCCAGGGCGACCCTGCGCAGCCGGCCGAGCCGTGGAGTACGTCCTGTCATTCCCGTCCCATGTCCCGGTGCACGACCACCGTCTCCACGCCCTCGGCCGCGAGGCGCGCGGCGAGCTTCTCCGACATGGCCACCGAGCGGTGCTTGCCGCCCGTGCAGCCGACCGCGATGGTCACATAGCGCTTGCCCTCCCGGCGGTAGCCCGCGGCGACCAGCTGGAGCAGCTCCGCGTACCGGTCGAGGAACTCCTTCGCGCCGGGCTGGTTGAGGACGTACGCCGAGACCTCCTCGTTGAGGCCGGTGTAGGGGCGCAGCTCCGGGACCCAGTGCGGGTTGGGCAGGAAGCGCATGTCCACGACCAGGTCGGCGTCGACCGGCAGGCCGTACTTGAAGCCGAAGGACATCACGGTGGCCCGCAGCTCGGGCTCCTCGTCGCCCGCGAACTGGGCGTCCATCTTGGCGCGCAGCTCGTGCACGTTGAGGCTGGAGGTGTCGATCACCAGGTCGGCGTCCCCGCGCAGCTCGCGCAGCAGCTCGCGTTCGGCGGCGATGCCGTCGACGATGCGGCCGTCGCCCTGGAGGGGGTGCGGGCGGCGCACGGACTCGAAGCGGCGCACCAGGGCGTCGTCGGAGGACTCCAGGAAGACGATCCGCCGGGTGACGCCCTTGGCCTCCAGGTCGGCGAGGGACTCACGGAGGTTGTCGAAGAAGCGCCGGCCGCGGACGTCGACGACCACCGCGATCCGCGCCACGTTGCCCTGGGAGCGGGCGCCGAGCTCGACCATGGTGGGGATCAGGGCGGGCGGGAGGTTGTCGACGACGAACCAGCCGAGGTCCTCCAGACACTTGGCTGCCGTCGAGCGACCGGCCCCGGACATGCCGGAGATGATCACCAGCTCGGGGATGGCCGCCTCGGGGATCCCGGGCGGTGTGACGTCCGTACTCACCTGTGCTCCGTCTTCGTGGCGTGCTTCTTGCCGGGGTCCTTCGGCGACCCCGGGGTCCGGGGGCGCCTGTTCTCTCTGGGCTGTGGGGTGTGCATCGTGCTCGGTCATGTCTCCTGCCCCAGTCGTTCTTCCGGGGCGCCCGCCGTCACGGGATCTCCGGGGGGACCCGCCGTCGTATCGGGTTCCTCGTCTTCAATGATCTCTCCGGTCGCCGTGTTCACGGCGGGAGCGGGCTGCGGCGCCTGCGCGAGGGCCACGGCGATGGTCTCGGCCGTCTTGCGGCCTATGCCCGGGACCTCGCAGATCTGGTCGATCGTCGCCGCCCGCAGCCTCTTCACCGAGCCGAAGTGCTTGATCAGCGCCTGTTTGCGGGTCTCGCCGAGGCCCGGCACCTCGTCCAGCGGACCCGCGCGGAAGCGCTTGGCCCGCTTGGTGCGCTGGTAGGTGATCGCGAAGCGGTGGGCCTCGTCGCGGACGCGCTGCAGCAGGTAGAGGCCCTCGCTGCTGCGGGGCAGGACGACCGGGTCGTCGTCGCCGGGCAGCCAGACCTCCTCCAGGCGCTTGGCGAGGCCGCACACGGCGACGTCGTCCACCCCCAGTTCGTCCAGCGCCCGCTGGGCGGCCGCGACCTGCGGCTGTCCGCCGTCGACGACGACGAGCTGGGGCGGGTAGGCGAACCGTTTGGGACGGCCGTCGTCCTCGGTGAGGGCGCCGGCGACGGCGGTTTCCATGGCGTCGACACCGGCTTCGGCAGCGGCTTCGGCAGCGGCTTCGGCGCCGACGGTGAGCGGGACGCCGTCGGTGAGCGGGGGCTCGCCGTCCGTGAGCGGGGGCTCGCCGTCGGGCCATTCCCCCGTCTTCCCCTTCTCGGCGATGTAGCGCCGGAAGCGGCGGGTGATCACCTCGTGCATGGAGCGGACGTCGTCCTGGCCCTCGAAGCCCTTGATCTGGAAGCGGCGGTACTCGCTCTTGCGCTGCAGACCGTCCTCGAAGACGACCATGGAGGCCACGACGTCGTCGCCCTGGAGGTGCGAGATGTCGTAGCACTCGATCCGCAGCGGGGCGCTGTCCAGGTCGAGGGCCTCGGCGATCTCCTCCAGGGCACGCGAGCGCGTGGTCAGGTCGGAGGCCCGCCTGGTCTTGTGCAGGACGAGCGACTGCTGCGCGTTGCGCGCGACGGTCTCCATCAGGGCCTTCTTGTCGCCCCGCTGCGGGATGCGCAGCGACACGTTGGACCCGCGGCGCTCGGTGAGCCACTCCTGGACGGGCAGCGCGGGCTCGGGCAGGGCGGGGACCAGCACCTCCTTGGGGACGGAGTCGCCCCGCTCCTCGCCGTACAGCTGCTGGAGGGCGTGCTCGACGAGGGCGCCGGTCGTGACGTCCTCGACCTTGTCGGTCACCCAGCCGCGCTGGCCGCGCACGCGCCCGCCGCGGACGTGGAAGATCTGGACGGCCGCCTCCAACTCGTCCTCGGCGACCGCGATCAGGTCGGCGTCGGTGGCGTCCGCGAGTACGACCGCGTTCTTCTCCATGGCCTTCTTCAGGGCCTCGATGTCGTCGCGCAGGCGGGCGGCCCGCTCGTACTCCATCTCCTCGGCCGCCTCCATCATCTGCTTCTCCAGACGGCGGAGGTAGGCGCCGGTGCGGCCGGTCATGAAGTCGCAGAACTCGTCGGCCAGTTCGCCGTGCTCCTCGGGGGTGATCCGGCCGACGCAGGGCGCGGAGCACTTGCCGATGTAGCCGAGCAGACAGGGCCGGCCGGTGCGGGCGGCGTTCTTGAAGACACCGGCGGAGCAGGTGCGCACGGGGAAGACGCGCAGCAGCAGGTCGACCGTGTCCCGGATCGCCCACGCGTGCGCGTACGGCCCGAAGTACCTGACGCCCTTCTTCTTGTGGCCGCGCATCACCTGCACACGCGGGAACTCCTCGTTCATCGTGACCGCGAGATAGGGGTAGCTCTTGTCGTCGCGGTACTTCACGTTGAACCGGGGGTCGTACTCCTTGATCCAGGAGTACTCCAGCTGCAGCGCCTCGACCTCCGTGGACACCACCGTCCACTCCACCGACGCGGCCGTGGTGACCATCGTGCGGGTGCGCGGGTGCAGGCCGGCCACGTCCTGGAAGTAGTTCGCCAGGCGCTGGCGCAGGCTCTTCGCCTTTCCGACGTAGATCACCCGGCGGTGCTCGTCGCGGAATCGGTACACCCCCGGGGAGTCCGGGATCTGTCCCGGCTTGGGGCGGTAGCTGGAGGGGTCGGCCATGTCTCACACCCTACTGGCGCGGAGTGACACTCCGGCGGGGCTGTGGACAACGGCGGGGCCGTCCGGCGGGGCTGTGGACGACCGGGCACGGGAGGGACGGGACCCGGGGGCAGCGACTCGGCCACACGCACGTGCCACTCGGGCATCAGGTGTTGTCGGGACTTGGTCAACACGCTTCAATGCGGGGGAACTCGGGGCCCTGAAGGGCGCCTTACGGATGTGAAGGAGCTGCTGCGTCACGGGCAAGACCCCGACCACCCGCGCGAACGGTCCGACCAACCGTCGTGAGCATTCACAGAAAGGCCCCTGCATGCCGCACGCCACACCGCACGCGGACGCCGCCGTCGACGCCGCCACCACCGCGGAACTGGACACGGCCCTGCGAGGCGGCCCCTTCCACGTGGCGCTGCGTGCCGCGATCGCCGCCCGTGGACTGCCGCTGCAGCGCGTCCAGCATCATCTGTCGCGCTACGGGGTCAAGGTGGGCGTGACGAGCCTGAGCTACTGGCAGCAGGGCGCCCGGCGTCCGCAGCGTCCCGAGTCGCTGCGGGCGGTGCGGGCGCTGGAGGAGATCCTGCACCTGCCGGACGAGTCCCTGATCCGGCTGCTCGCGGACGCGGACGCCGACGGCGGCAGCGGCGGGAACGGCGGCACGCCGGCCGGGCAGTCCGCGGGCCGCTCCTACCGATCGTTCCTGGAGGCCAGCGGCGCTCTCGAACAACTGCTCGGCGAACTGGAGTGCCCCGTCGACGGCGGACTGCACACCCTCGGCCACCACGAGCGGGTCCGCATCGGGGCGCGCCGTGAGCTCCTGGGCCGCGAGTCGCAGCACATCGTGCGCGCCCACCGCGACGGCGTCGACCGCTTCGTGGCCGTTCACCACGGCGACCCCGGGTGCGCACCGGAGCGGATGACGGTGCACGCCCTGGAGAACTGCCGGGCCGGTCGCGTCCGCCGCCATGACGACACCGGCGTGCTCGTGGCCGAGTTCCTCTTCGACACCCGCCTGCGGGCCGGCGACACCTTCCTCTTCCGGTACGGCGTGGAGGACGGGACCGCCGACGTGTGCCGCGAGTACGTCCGCGGCTTCGGTGCGGCGGGCGGCCAGTACGCCCTCCAGATCCGCTTCGACGAGCACGCCCTGCCGGCGCGCTGCCACCGGTTCACCCAGCACTCGGCGGCGGCCCCGCGCGGCGGCCGCCAGGAACTGCCGATCAGCGGCCGACACCGCTCGGTGCACCTCGTGGAGCCGCGGGTGCGGTCGGGGATGGTGGGCATCGGCTGGGACTGGGAGTGAGGGTCGCACGGCCGCTCGTGTGACGTTCGTGTGATCGCTCACGTGACGTTCGCGTGATCACTCGCGTACCCGTTCGGCTGACGTAAACGCTTGCGTAAGCGTTTACGTACGGCGCGGAATGCGATAGCTTCCCGCCGGAAGGACAGGCACGGGCGACGGGCGCGGGCCACAGGCACGGCTACGGGCACGGGCGACGGCACAGGCCGGGACTGCGGGCCCCAGGAAGGCGAGGCGACGAGATGCCGACCATGGCCGACGTCGCTCGGCACGCGGGAGTGTCCGTGGCGACCGTCTCCCACGTGCTGAACGACACCCGCCCGGTGCTCCCCCACACCCGCCAGGCCGTCCTCGACGCCGTCGACGAGCTCGGCTACACGCCCAACACCCTGGCCCGCTCGCTGGTGACCTCCCGCACCCGCTCCATCGGGCTCGCGGTGTCGGCGATCAGCAATCCCTACTTCACGGAGATCCTCCAGGGCGTCGAGGCCGCCGCCCTGGAGCAGGGGTACAGCCTCCTGATCGCCGATCCGCACGACGAGCCCGAGCACGAACGCAAGGTCGTCCAGCTCCTGCACGAGCGGCGCGTCGACGGCCTGATCGTCGCACCGTCCGCGGACCCGCGCGGCCTGCTGGCCTACCTCACCCGCCATGCCGTGCCGACCGTGCTCCTCGACCGGGTCGTCGACGCGGCGGCGGACGGCGCTCCCCGCTTCGACCAGGTCTGCGCCGAGAACGCCGCACCGACGGCCCGGCTGGTCACCCACCTCGCCGAACGGGGCCACCGCCGTATCGCGCTGGTCGCCGGCCTGCCCGGCCTGAGCACCACCGGCGAACGGATCTCCGGCTACCGGCACGGCCTCGCCGCCGCCGGCCTCCCCTTCGACGAGCGCCTCCTGGCACACGGGGACTCCGCGTCGGCCGGCGCCGAACGAGCCACCGCGGAGCTGCTCTCCCGGGCCGCGCCGCCCACCGCCCTCGTCACCGCCAACAACGCGATGACCATCGGCGCGCTGCGCGCCCTGCGCGACCGCGGCCTGCGTGTGCCCGAGGACATCGCGCTGTGCTGTTTCGACGACTTCGCCTGGGCGGACGTGTTCTCCCCGCGGCTCACCGCGATCGCCCAGCCCAGCCGGGACCTCGGCGCCCTGGCCGTCCGGGTGCTCCTCGAACGCCTCGCCGCGCCCGACCGCCCGGCCCTGACCGTGCGGCTCCCCTGCACGTTCGTCCACCGCCTGTCGTGCGGCTGTCCGGACGGCACAAACACCGTCGGCTCGCCTAGCTCCCACGACTCCCATGACTCCGATAGCTCCGATAGCTCCGATAGCTCCGATAGCTCCGATAGCTCCGATAGCTCCGAGGAAGGATCCGCCCTGTGATCGTCGTTGCCGGTGAGGCCCTGATCGACCTGGTCCCGCAGGGCACGAGTGCCCTCGCGGTGCTGCAGCCGGCCCTCGGCGGCGGCCCGTACAACACGGCGGTCGCGCTCGGCCGCCTCGGCTCCCCCACGGCCTTCTGCTCGCGCACCTCCCTGGACGCCTTCGGCGAGGCGCTGCTCACCAGGCTGCGGGAATCGGGCGTGGACGTGTCCGCCGTGCAGCGCGGCGCCGAGCCGACCACCCTCGCGGTCGCCACCGTCGACGGCGACGGTTCGGCCGCGTACTCCTTCTACGTCGACGGCACCGCCGACCGGCTGTTCACGGCCCCGGCCACGCTGCCCGCCGGGACGCGCGCGGTGTCCTTCGGTACCTGCTCACTCGTCCTGGAGCCGGGTGCGAGCGCGTACGAGGAGCTGATGCGGGCCTCCGCCGCGCAGGGCCTGTTCACCGCGCTCGACCCGAACATCCGGCCCGGGCTGATCCCGGACGCCGACGCGTACCGGGCCCGCTTCAAGAGCTGGCTGCCCTCGGTGTCCCTGCTCAAGCTCTCCGAGGAGGACGCCAGGTGGCTGGGCGGCACCCCGCAGGAGTGGCTGTCCGCCGGGCCCTCGGCCGTGGTGGTCACGCACGGCGGCGCCGGACTGAGCGTCTTCACCCGCGACGGCTCGATCCACCCCGTGCCCGGCGACGAGGTCGAGGTCGTGGACACCATCGGCGCCGGGGACACGGTGAACGCGGCGCTGCTGCACGGCCTCGCGCTGCGCGACGCCCTGTCCCCCACCGCCGTCGAGTCCCTCGGCGCCGACGACTGGACGCGGTTGCTGCGGTTCGCCGCGCGCGCGGCGGCGATCACGTGTTCCCGGGCCGGTGCGGAACCGCCGTACGCCTCCGAGGTGGGCGAGCCGTAGGAAGAACGGACGGCGCCCCGCGGGGAGTTCCCGCGGGACGCCGTCCTTTCGCGTGCTTCCGCGCGCCTTCGCGCGTGGTGTCAGGCCTTGGCCGCCCGCGTCGACTTCGTCGCCTTCTTCGCGGGCGTCGCCTTCGTCGTCGCCCCGGCGGCCTTCTTCGTCGCCGTGCTGTTCGCGGCGGCGGACTTGGCCGCGGTGGTCTTGGCGGTCGCCGTCTTGGCAGTGGCCGTCTTGGCGGTCGCCGTCTTGCGGGCCGTCGCAGTCCTTGCCGCGACCGTCTTCTTCGCCGCCGCCTTGCGCGGGGCCTTCACCGCGGTCGCGTCGCTGATGCGCTCGGCGCCGAGGACCTCCCGGAGGAACTTGCCGGTGTGGCTGGTCGACACCGCGGCCACCTCCTCCGGCGTGCCCTCGGCGACGACTAGGCCGCCGCCGGCGCCGCCCTCGGGGCCCATGTCCACGACCCAGTCGGCGGTCTTGATCACGTCGAGGTTGTGCTCGATGACGATGACCGTGTTGCCCTTGTCGACCAGGCCGGCGAGGACCGTCAGGAGCTTGCTGATGTCCTCGAAGTGCAGGCCCGTCGTCGGCTCGTCCAGGACGTAGACCGTGCGGCCGGTGGAGCGGCGCTGCAGCTCGCTGGCGAGCTTGACGCGCTGGGCCTCACCGCCGGACAGGGTGGTCGCGGACTGGCCGAGCCGGACGTAGCCGAGGCCGACGTCCTTCAGGGTGTTGAGGTGGCGGGCGATCGAGGGGACGGCCTCGAAGAACTCCGTCGCCTCCTCGATCGGCATGTTCAGGACGTCGGCGATGGACTTGCCCTTGTAGTGGACCTCCAGGGTCTCCCGGTTGTACCGGGCGCCGTGGCAGACCTCGCACGGGACGTAGACGTCCGGGAGGAAGTTCATCTCGATCTTGATCGTGCCGTCGCCCGCGCAGTTCTCGCAGCGGCCGCCCTTGACGTTGAAGGAGAAGCGGCCGGGCAGATAGCCGCGGACCTTCGCCTCGGTCGTCTCCGCGAACAGCTTGCGGACGTGGTCGAAGACGCCGGTGTACGTGGCCGGGTTGGAGCGCGGGGTGCGGCCGATGGGCGACTGGTCGACGTGCACGACCTTGTCGACGAGGTCGTCGCCGTCCACGCGTGTGTGGCGCCCGGGAACGTTCCGGGCGCCGTTCAGCTCGCGGGCCAGGTGTGTGTACAGGATGTCGTTGACCAGCGTCGACTTGCCGGAGCCGGACACCCCGGTGACCGCCGTGAACACGCCCAGCGGGAAGGACACGTCGATGTCCTGAAGGTTGTTCTCGCGGGCGCCGTGCACGGTGAGCCGGCGGGACGGGTCCTGCGGGCGGCGGATCTCGGGCAGCGGGATCGCCTTCTTGCCGGACAGGTACTGCCCGGTCTGCGACTCGGCGTTGTCGAGCAGCTCCTTGTAGGAACCGCTGTGCACGACCTTGCCGCCGTGCTCGCCGGCGCCGGGGCCGATGTCCACGATCCAGTCGGCGACCTTGATGGTGTCCTCGTCGTGCTCGACGACGATGAGCGTGTTGCCCATGTCCCGCAGCCGGACGAGGGTCTCGATCAGCCGGTGGTTGTCGCGCTGGTGCAGACCGATGGACGGCTCGTCGAGCACGTACAGGACGCCGACGAGACCGGAGCCGATCTGGGTGGCCAGGCGGATGCGCTGGGCCTCGCCGCCGGAGAGCGTGCCGGCCGCGCGGTTGAGCGAGAGGTAGTCCAGGCCGACGTCGACCAGGAACCGCAGCCGCTCGTTGACCTCCTTCAGGACCCGCTCGGCGATCTTCTTGTCGCGGGCGTTGAGCTTCAGCTCGCCCAGGAAGTCCGCGCAGTCGCTGATGGACATGCCGGAGACCTCGGCGATGGACTTGCCCATGACCGTGACCGCGAGGACGAGCGGCTTCAGGCGCGTGCCCTGACAGGTGGGGCAGGGCACCTCGCGCATATAGCCCTCGAAGCGCTCACGGCTGGCGTCGCTCTCGGACTCGCTGTGCCGGCGCTTCACGAACGGGACGGCGCCCTCGAAGGGCGTCGTGTAGACGCGCTCGCGGCCGTACCGGTTGCGGTAGCGGACCTCGATCTGCGTCTTGTGGCCGTACAGCAGGGCCTTCCTGGCCCGCTGCGGCAGGCCCGCGAAGGGGATGTCGGTGCGGAAGCCGAGCGCGTCGGCCAGGGCGCCGATCAGCCGGCCGAAGTAGTCCTTGGTGTGCCCGTGCGACCAGGGGTGGATGGCGCCCTCGTCGAGGGACTTGTCCTCGTCCGGGACGATCAGCTCGGGGTCGACCTCCATGCGCGTGCCGATGCCGGTGCACTCGGGGCAGGCGCCGAAGGGCGAGTTGAAGGAGAACGAGCGGGGCTCGAGCTCCTCGAAGGACAGGTCGTCGTACGGGCAGTACAGGTGCTCCGAGTACATCCGCTCGCGCTCGGGGTCGTCCTCGGGGAGGTCGACGAAGTCGAGCACGACCATCCCGCCGGACAGCCCGAGGGCGGTCTCCACCGAGTCGGTGAGCCGGCGCTTGGCGGACTCCTTCACCGTGAGGCGGTCGATGACCACCTCGATGGTGTGCTTCTCCTGCTTCTTCAGGGTGGGCGGGGTGGAGAGCTGGATCGTCTCGCCGTCCACCCGCGCGCGGCTGTAGCCCTTGGTCTGGAGATCGGCGAACAGGTCGACGAACTCGCCCTTGCGCTCGCGCACCAGCGGCGACAGGACCTGGAAGCGGCTGCCCTCCGGCAGCTCCAGCACCTTGTCGACGATGGCCTGGGGCGACTGGCGCGAGATCGGCCGGGCGCATTCGGGGCAGTGCGGCTTGCCGATGCGCGCGAAGAGCAGCCGCAGGTAGTCGTAGACCTCGGTGATGGTGCCGACCGTGGAGCGCGGGTTGCGCGAGGTCGACTTCTGGTCGATGGAGACGGCCGGGGAGAGGCCCTCGATGAAGTCGACGTCCGGCTTGTCCATCTGGCCGAGGAACTGGCGGGCGTAGGAGGACAGGGACTCGACGTAGCGCCGCTGTCCCTCGGCGAAGATGGTGTCGAAGGCCAGCGAGGACTTGCCCGACCCCGACAGGCCCGTGAAGACGATGAGCGAGTCGCGTGGCAGATCGAGCGAGACATTCTTGAGGTTGTGCTCGCGCGCGCCACGGACGATGAGACGGTCGGCCACGCCGGTCCGCACCTTTCTTGAGAGAAGTGACAGGGGCGGGGCCCCCGTCTTCCTCAGACTAGGGGGAGCCACTGACAACGCCGGTCGGGAGTCACCGGTTCACAACAATCCCCGGCCTTCCAGCATGCCCGACGCCGCCACCGACCATATAGCACGTGCATTCGATTTGCGGGCCTGGGCGACCACCTTCACCCGAAGGGGTGGCGGGGCTAGGGTCAGCAGCATGATTGATCACGCTCATGACCTGGAGTCTGTACGTGCCGCGACCGAGCGACTGCTCACCGAAGTCGGCGCACTGGACAACGCGTCTGTGGCCGAGCCGTCACGACTGCCCGGCTGGAGCCGTGGCCATGTGCTCGCCCACCTCGCCCGCAACGCGGACGCCCTCGTGAACGTCCTCGAAGGCCGCCCCATGTACGCCGACGCACACGTGCGTGACGCCGACATCGAGCGGGACGCCCCGCGCCCCCTGGACGTCCAGCTCGCCGACGTGCGGGAGAGCGGGGTCCGCCTCCAGGAGGCGGCAGCGGCGCCCGCGGACCGGTCGCGCACGGTGCAGCTGCGCAACGGGGTGGTCGACACGGCGGCCCGCGTGCCCTTCCGCCGGTGGGTGGAGGTCGAGCTGCACCACGTGGACCTCGGCATCGGCTACGAGCTGGAGGACCTGCCGGAGGAATTCGTCGTCCGGGAGATCGACTTCCTCGCGGAACGCTTCGCCGGACACAAGGACGTGCCGTCCACGGGCCTGCGGAGCGACGACGGCAGGACCTGGACCACGGGCGGCGGCGCTCCCGGCGGCCCCGTCGGCGTCAGGGGCCCGGCCCCGGACCTCCTGGGCTGGCTGGCCGGACGCCGGGACGGCTCGGGCCTGACGGCGGACGGCGGGCCGCTCCCGGCCCTTCCCCCGCTATAGGCTGCCGCCATGACGTACAGCGGAGAGGTGACGGTCGGCGGCCCGGCCGACGTGCACGAGCTCAAGGACCTCATGATCACCAAGATCGCGGTCGGCCCGATGAACAACAACGCCTATCTGCTGCGCTGTCGGGCCACGGACGAGCAGTTGCTGATCGACGCGGCCAACGACGCGGAGGCCCTGCTCGGCATGATCGGTGACGACGGCATCGCGTCCGTCGTCACCACGCATCAGCACGGCGACCACTGGCAGGCGCTCGCCGAGGTGGTGGCCGGCACGCGCGCGCGTACCTACGCCGGCCGCGAGGACGCCGAGGGCATCCCGGTGCCCACCGACGTCCCGTTGGACGACGGCGACGTCATCCGGGTGGGGAACGTGAGCCTGACCGCACGCCACCTGGTCGGGCACACGCCCGGCTCGATCGCCCTGGTCTACGACGACCCGCACGGCCACCCGCACGTCTTCACCGGCGACTGCCTCTTCCCCGGGGGCGTGGGCAACACCCGTAAGGACCCGGAGGCGTTCGCCAGCCTGATCCACGACGTCGAGACGAAGATCTTCGGCCCGCTGCCGGACGAGACCTGGGTCTATCCGGGGCACGGCAACGACACCACGCTGGGCGCGGAGCGGCCGCACCTTCCGGAGTGGCACGCGCGCGGGTGGTGAGCTGAGTCATCCGCACAGGGGCGCGCGTTACCGAACGCGCGCCCCGTGTGAATCACGCGCACGCGCCGACCCGCCGCACGCGCTCCCCCGTATGCGTGGTTGCGCGGTCAACTGGTGGCAGCCCCGCGCGGGATGACGGCTCCGGCGCGGATCGGGCCGCCGGTCTACGATCCCCGCCCTCGGCCGGCGGCCCAGGCTTCCAGCGCCTGCCGGGCGACCTGTTCACGAGACTGCAACACCCGTTCCCACCATGCGAACAGCTGATGGTGTGACCTCGACAAGCAGGGATTTGGCTGCCACTCTCCGGCCATGCCTCTCGCCCCTCGTGTTCTGCGCCGCGCCGTGGCCGGCGCCACCGTAGCCCTCCTCACGACCGCCGTCGGCTGCGCTCCGCAGCCGGAGGACAAGGCGGCCACCAAGCCTTCCGGTTCGAGCACGAGCACCTGTGCCCAGGGCAAGCTGGCCACCGAGACCTCCGGCAAGCTGACCGTCGCCACCGACGAGCCCGCGTACGAGCCCTGGTTCAAGGACGACGAGCCGGCCAACGGCGAGGGCTTCGAGTCCGCGGTGGCGTACGCCGTCGCGGAGCGGCTCGGCTACGACAAGAGCGCGGTGGTCTGGCAGAGCGTGCCGTTCAACAAGGCGTTCGCGCCGGGTGTGAAGACCTTCGACTTCGACATCAACCAGGTGTCGATCAGCGACGAGCGCAAGAAGGCCGTCGACTTCTCGTCCGGCTACTACGACGTGCGTCAGGCCGTCGTCGCCCTCAAGGGCACCAAGGCCGCGAGCGCGACGACCGTCGCCGGCCTCAAGGGCCTCAAGCTGGGCGCCCAGGTCGGCACGACCAGCCTCGACTACATCGACGACGTGGTGCGGCCGTCCCGCCAGGCCGCCGTCTACGCCAAGAACGACCAGGCCAAGTCCGCGCTGAAGAACGGCCAGGTCGACGCCATCGTCGTCGATCTGCCGACCGCCTTCTACATCACCGGCGCGGAGGTGACGAACGCCGAGATCGTCGGCCAGTTCGAGAACCAGGGCGCCGCGCCGGAGCAGTTCGGGCTGGTGCTCGACAAGGGCAGTGCGCTCACGTCCTGCGTGACCGCCGCCGTGGACGCCCTCCGCGAGGACGGCAGCCTGGCGAAAATGGAGCAGCAGTGGCTCGCCGACGCCGTCGACGCCCCGGTGCTCAAGTGACGCTCACCAAGGACGAGTCCGGCCGGGAGGGCGCGGACGACGAGGGCGCCATGTCCGGGGGCGCTGACGGCCCCGACGGCGGCACCGGTGACGGCTCCGGTGGCAGCCCCGGTGACGGGTACGCCCCGTCGCGGCGGCGGCTGGAGCGTGAGCGCTACCGACGCGCGCGTGCCCGCCGCGCCACGGCGATCGCGGCCCTCTCGACCCTGGTCACGGGTGTCGCCCTCTACTTCGTCGTCGTGGGCGCGCCCGGCTGGCCGCGTACCAAGGAGACCTTCTTCAACGGGCAGTACGCGCGCGAGGCGCTGCCCAAGGTCCTCGACGGGCTGTGGCTGAACGTCCGGCTGCTGCTGGTCTGCGGCGCCGCGGTGCTGGTGCTCGGCATGCTCATCGCCGTGGCCCGCACGCTGCGCGGCCCGGTGTTCTTCCCGCTGCGGGTACTGGCGGCGGCGTACACGGACTTCTTCCGCGGTCTGCCGCTGATCATCAACCTGATGATCGTGGTCCTGGGCGTCCCGGCGCTGCGGCTGCAGGGCGTGACCGTGGACCCCGTGCTGCTGGGCGGTACGGCGCTGACGCTGACGTACTCGGCGTACGTCGCCGAGGTGTTCCGGGCCGGCATCGAGTCCGTGCACCCCTCGCAGCGCGCCGCGGCCCGCTCGCTGGGCCTGTCCAACCGGCAGGCGCTGCGGTACGTCGTGCTTCCGCAGGCGGTGCGCCGGCAGGTGCCGCCGCTGCTGAACGACCTGGTGTCGCTGCAGAAGGACACGGGGCTCGTCTCGATCGGTGGCGCGGTCGACGCGGTGCGCGCGGCGGACATCATCGTGGGCCGGAGCCTGAACTACACGCCGTACATCGTCGCGGGGCTGGTCTTCGTGGCCCTGACCATCCCGATGACCCGCTTCACGGACTGGGTGACGGCCCGGATGGACCGGCAGCGGGCGCAAGGAGGAACGACATGAGCGACGCTCCGGTGCTGCGGATGGAGTCCGTCCGCAAGGCCTTCGGCGACTCCGTCGTCCTGCGGGACGTGGACCTGGAGGTCGCCCCGCACACGGTGACCGCGCTGATCGGGGCGTCCGGCTCCGGCAAGTCCACGCTGCTGCGCTGCGCCAACCTGCTGGAGGACGTCGGCGACGGCGCGATCTGGCTGGACGGCGAGGAGATCACCGACCCGCGCGTCGACCAGGACGCGGTACGGCGCCGGATCGGCGTGGTCTTCCAGGCGTACAACCTGTTCCCGCACATGACGGTGCTGGAGAACATCACGCTCGCCCCGCGCCGTGTGCACGGCGTCGCCCGCGCGCGGGCCGAGGAGTACGCCGGGGAGCTCCTGGAGCGGCTCGGTCTGGCCGGCAAGGCGGGCGAGTATCCCGACCGGCTCAGCGGCGGCCAGCAGCAGCGGGTCGCGATCGTGCGCGCCCTGGCCGTGCGTCCCCGGCTGCTGCTGCTCGACGAGATCACGGCGGCGCTGGACCCGGAGCTGGTGGGCGAGGTCCTCGACGTCGTCCGCGACCTCAAGGGCGACGGCATGACGATGGTGCTGGCCACCCACGAGATGGGCTTCGCGCGCGAAGTGGCCGACCAGGTCTGCTTCCTGGACGGCGGGGTCGTGCTGGAACGCGGCACCGCCGAGCAGGTCTTCGCCGACCCGCAGCAGGAGCGCACGCGACAGTTCCTGCGGCGGATCGTCGAAGCCGGCCGCCTATAAGGCGATGCGAGTAGGGCGCGGCGAGGCTCCTATAGGGGCCGCGGTAGGGGGCGTGCGCCTGGAGGCCGGTCGTTACGCGTCGGTCTTCCCGGCGCCCGCGAGTGCGGCGACGCGCTCCACGCCGAACACATATCCCTGCACCCCGCAGCCGGCGATGACGCCGTCGGCGCGCAGCGAGACGTACGAGTGGTGACGGAAGGCCTCCCGCCGGTGGATGTTGGAGATGTGGACCTCCAGCACCGGCAGTCCGTCGCAGGTGTTGAGGGCGTCCAGGATCGCGACCGAGGTGTGCGAGTAGGCCCCTGGGTTGATCACGATGCCGCAGTGGTGCAGCCGCGCCTCGTGGATCCAGTCGACCAGTTCGCCCTCGTGGTTGGACTGGCGGAAGTCCACCGTGCCGCCGTGCGCGGCCGCGGCCTTGACGCACAACGCCTCGACGTCGGCGAGCGTCTCGGAACCGTAGATCTCCGGCTGACGCTGGCCCAGGAGGTTCAGGTTGGGGCCGTTCAGGATCATGATCGGCGCGTTGGCCAGGGTGCGGGGCACGGTTCCTCCGGTCCGTTCGGGAGCGATCCGTCGGGGACCGCCGCTCGGACCGGTTTATCACGGTGAAACCGCAGCGCAGCAGGCCGTACCCTCCCGGCATGACGACGCCCTCGTATCCCCCCAAGCCCTCGCCCGGCGACCGTGTAGCCGTCGTCTCGCCCTCCGCGGGCCTGCCGCAGCTCTTTCCGCGCCCCTTCGAACTGGGCCTGGAGCGGCTGCGTGCGGAGTTCGGCCTGGAGCCGGTCGAGTACCCGACGACGCGCAGCATGGGGGCTACGCCGCAGGAGCGCGCCGACGACATCCACGCCGCGTTCGCGGACCCGGACGTCAGGGCGGTCGTCGCGTCGATCGGCGGCGAGGACCAGATCACCGTCCTGCCGCTGCTGGACCGGGAGTTGCTGCGGGCGAACCCGAAGCCGTTCTTCGGGACGAGCGACAACACCAACCTGCTGGCGTTCCTGTACAACGCCGGTGTCGTCGGCTACCACGGCGGGAGCGTGATGTGCGAGTTCGGACGGCCCGGGGCCCTGCACCCGCGGACCGCCGACTCGCTGCGGGCCGCGCTGTTCACCCCGGGCCCCTACGAGCTGCGGCCCGCCGAGCGCTGGAACGACGTCGACCGCGACTGGGCCGACCCGGCCACCTTCGAGGCGGAGCCGGGAAGCCGGCCGGGCGCGGGTTGGAGCTGGGTCAACGCCGATCGCGTGGTGGAGGGCCGCAGTTGGGGCGGCAACCTGGAGATCCTGTCCTGGCTGCTGATGGCCGACCGCGAGATCGCGCGCGACCCGTCGGCGTACGAAGGCGGCGTGCTGTTCCTGGAGACCTCGGAGGAGCTGCCGAGCGCCACGGAGGTCTTCCGGATCCTGCGCAACATGGGCGAGCGCGGCCTGCTGCGGCGCTTCCCGGCGCTGCTGATGGGCCGCGCCAAGACATGGTCCTTCGAGCATCCCAACAGCCCGCAGGAGGGCGCTCGTTATGCCGCCGAGCAGCGCGAGGCGGTGGAGCGGGCGCTGAAGGCGTACGCCCCGGACACCCTGGTCGTCTTCGACGTGGACTTCGGGCACACCGACCCGCAACTCGTCATCCCCTATGGGGGCACGGTCCGTGTCGACTGTCCCGCGCGGCGCGTCACCGTCGTCTACTGAGGCCCCCGGAGGCGGGCCGCGCTCCCGCGCGCCCCCGTAACCCGTGGTCACCGTGGGTAGTTGACGCGGCATGCATGACGTACACACCGTGAAGACGCCCTCCATGCCGCGGCTCGCGGCCGCCTCGCTCGCCGGGACCGCCATCGAGTTCTACGACTTCTTCGTCTACGGGACGGCGGCCGCGCTGGTCCTGGGTCCGCTGTTCTTCCCGACGTTCTCGCCGCTCGCGGGGACGCTGGCCGCGTTCGCGACGTTCGGCGTGGGGTTCGTGGCACGGCCGCTGGGGTCGGTGCTGTTCGGTCATGTCGGGGACCGGCACGGACGCCGGCCGGTGCTCGTCGTCTCCCTGCTGCTGACCGGCGCGTCGACGGTCGCGGTCGGCTGCGTGCCGACGTACGACACGATCGGGGTGGCCGCTCCTCTGCTGCTGCTCGTCCTGCGCTTTCTGCAGGGGCTGGGGCTCGGCGGGGAGTGGGGCGGCGCGGTGCTGCTGACCGCCGAGCACGCGCCCGCCGAGCGGCGCGCCCTGTGGTCGAGCTTCCCGCAGGTCGGGCCCGCGGTGGGCTTCGTGCTCGCCAACGGGGTCGTGCTGGCCCTGTCGGCGACGCTGACGGAGGCGCAGTTCACGCAGTGGGGCTGGCGGGTGCCGTTCTGGGCGGCCGGGGCGCTGGCGGTGCTCGGGCTGTGGCTCAGGTCGTCGTTGCCCGAGAGCCCTCGGTTCCTGGAGATCGACGACCACGCGCGCGTGCCGCTCGTCGAGGTCGTGCGCGACCACTGGCGGCTCGTTCTGCTGACCGCCGGCGCGCTGTCCGTCGGGTACGCGATCTTCTATGCCGTGACGACCTGGTCGCTGGCGTACGCGACGGAGCGGCTCGGGGTGAGCCGTACGGTCATGCTGGCCTGCATCCTGGCCGCGGTGGTGGTGAAGGGGGCGCTGACGCCCGCGATGGCGTTGCTCGGCGACCGCTACGGCCGCCGGCCGCTGTGCCTGGCCGGATGCGCGGCCGCCGCGCTGTGGATGTTCCCGATGGTCGCGCTGCTCTCGACCGGCGAGCCGCTGCCGATGTTCCTCGGCATCCTGGGGGCGCTGATCGCGTTCGTCACGATGTTCTCGGTGATCGCGGCGTATCTGCCGGAGCTGTACGCGCCGCGCGTCCGCTGCACCGGTGCGGCGGTCGGCTACAACCTCGGCGGCGTCCTCGGGGGCGCGCTCACACCGATCGTGGCGACGGCCCTCGCGGAGCACTCGGGACGGGTCCCATGGGGCGTGGGCGCGTATCTGACGGCGGTCGCACTGCTCAGCCTGGGCTGCTTCGCACTGCTGCCGGAGACCCGGCCGGTGCCGAGGGAGGTGACGGAATCGGTGTCAGGCGAGGTGGCAGGACCGGTGCCGGGCCAGGCGGCGGGGCCGGGACCGGCCGCGGGGCCTGGGCAGGTGGCGGCGAGCGAGTCGGCTGCCGGGGACTGCGCGTAAACGCTTGCGCAAGCGCCTACGCAAAGGCTTGCGCAAGCGTTTACGCAAACGACTGCGCAAGCGTTTACGCGCCGCTACGGGTTGATCGCCAGTTCCAGGTACGCGGCGAACACCACGAGATGGACGCCGCCCTGCAACGGCGTGGCCCGTCCCGGGACCACGGTCAGCGAGCTGACCACGATGGTCAGCGCGAGCAGCACCAGATGGGTGGGGCCGAGGCCGAGGATGAGCGGCCCGGAGAGCCAGACGGAGGCCAGGGCGACCGCGGGGATCGTCAGGCCGATGCTGGCCATCGCGGAGCCGAGCGCGAGGTTGAGGCTGGTCTGCACCCGGTCGCGGCGGGCGGAGCGCAGCGCGGCGATGGTCTCGGGGAGCAGCACGAGCAGCGCGATGATCACTCCGACGACCGCTTGGTGGAGACCGGCGGCCTCGACCGCGGACTCGATGGTGGGCGAGACGCCCTTGGCGAGGCCGACGACGCCGATCAGGGCCAGGCCGAGCAGTCCGAGGCTGATCAGGGCGGTCCGGGCGCTCGGGACGCCCGCGTGGTCGTCGACGCTGATGACGTCTCCCTGCCGGGTGACGGGCAGGAAGTAGTCGCGGTGCCGGACGGTCTGGGTCGCCACGAACAGGCCGTACAGGATCAGCGAGGACAGTGCGGCGAAGGTGAGCTGGACGCTGGAGAACTCCGGGCCCGGCTTACTGGTGGTGAAGGTCGGCAGGACGAGGCTGAGCGTGGCCAGGGTCGCGACGGTCGCCAGGGCGGCGCCGGTGCCCTCCGGGTTGAAGATCGCCGTGCCGTGGCGCAGGGAGGCGACCAGGAGGCACAGGCCGACGATGCCGTTGCAGGTGATCATCACGGCCGCGAAGACCGTGTCCCTGGCCAGCGTCGCACTCTTGTCGCCGCCGTCCGCCATCAGCGTGACGATCAGGGCGACCTCGATGATCGTCACGGCGACCGCGAGGACGAGGGAGCCGAAGGGTTCGCCGACCCGGTGGGCGACGACCTCCGCATGATGCACGGCGGCCAGGACGGCTCCGGCGAGGACCAGGGTGACCAGTGCGACGACCGCGCCGGCCAGGTCGCGCCCCCAGGTCAGGGCCAGCAGGACGACCGCGAGCGCCGGCACGAGGGACGTCCACCGGGTCGTGACCGGCCTGAGCCGAGCGATCATGCAGCGATCGTCGCAGAGCCGTACGGGCTTCGCATTCCGGCCCGTACGGCCCCTGTGGCTGCTACAGCCCCTGCGGCGACCGTCGTTGCGTGAACTCGGCTATCACCTGGATTCGGCCATCACCTGGGTTCGGCCGTCACCGGAACTCGGTCGTGTCCTCGACGTCGCAGTCGGTGAAGGACGGGGGCCTGGTGCACAGTGCGGCCATCCGCTCCGCGAACTTGTCCGTCTCCGGGTCGTCGCTGTTGCGCATGGCCTCGTCGTAGGAGTCGAACTCGATCACCACGAGGTAGCGGTCGGGACGGCTGCGGTCCTTGAGGACGAGCCGTCGGGTCGGGCCGTCGGCCCGGCCGGTGAGGCGTTGCTCCCCTTCCTCGGCCAGCGCCCGCATCTCGTCGATGCTGTCGGTCTCGAACTCGACGATCTGCACGAACCGCTGCGATGTGCTCATGGTGCCTCCACCCGTATCCGGCGTCTTCGCATGAAAACGCCCAGCTCCCAACGAAGCACCGGAAACGGTGCTCGGCAATGCGCCGCGCACCGCTCCCGGGGGTGGTTGTTCCTACGTCGTCCGTGGTCAGGCCTGGATGCTGTCCTTCGGAGCGCCTTCGTCCTCCGTCTGCGCCGCCTCGGCCGCCGCCTGCTTCTTCGAGGCTCGCAGGCTGGTGAGCGTGGTGACGATCAGGACGGAGCAGATGACGCCGAGCGAGACCGGGATGCTGATCTCGGGCACGTGCACCCCGGACTCGTGCAGGGCGTGCAGCACCAGCTTCACGCCGATGAAGCCCAGGATGACCGAGAGGCCGTAGCTGAGGTGGACCAGCTTCCTCAGCAGGCCGCCGATGAGGAAGTACAGCTGCCTGAGGCCCATCAGGGCGAAGGCGTTGGCCGTGAAGACGATGTACGGGTCCTGCGTCAGGCCGAAGATCGCCGGGATGGAGTCGAGGGCGAAGAGCACGTCGGTGGAGCCGATCGCGAGCATGACGACCAGCATCGGGGTCATGACCCGCTTGCCGTTCTCCTCGATCCACAGCTTGGTGCCGTGGTAGCGGTCGGCGACGCCGAAGCGCTTCTCCACCGACTTGAGCAGCTTGTTCTCCTCGAACTCCTCTTCCTCCTCGTCGGACCGGGCTTCCTGGATGAGCTTCCAGGCGGTCCAGATCAGGAAGGCGCCGAAGAGGTAGAACACCCAGGCGAAGCTGGCGAGGATCGCGGCGCCGGCGGCGATGAAGATCGCCCGCAGGACCAGGGCTATGAGGACGCCGACGAGCAGGACCCGCTGCTGGTACTGCGAGGGGACCGCGAACTTCGCCATGATCAGGACGAAGACGAAGAGGTTGTCGACGCTGAGCGACTTCTCGGTGATGAAGCCCGCGAAGAACTCGCCGGCGGGCTCACCGCCGCCGAAGATCAGCAGACCGAGTCCGAAGAGCCCGGCCAGGGCGATCCAGACGACCGTCCAGATCCCGGCTTCCTTGATGGACACGTCGTGCGGCTTGCGGCCGATGAAGAAATCGACCGCGATGAGGGCGGCAAGGCCCGCGATGGTCAGGACCCATAGGGCCAGGGAAACATCCACTGCGCCTCCGGCAGTACGTAACGGCAGGTAATCAGCGTCGTTGCGCTGCCGGAGGTCTCTTCCACCCGGTCCATCCAAGGACGGGCCGACGCCCCGGGATCGACTCTGATCCGTATTGACGGGTACGCCGCAGCAGGGAGTACTCCCCTCCGTGAGGAAAACAGTACCCCAACCACCAAGAAAAGGTAAAGCGATTGGCAAAAGAAAGACCAAGTCCCCAGGTCAGGGGCCTTTACGTGTTCTTGGGGTGAGCCCTCGCCAGCTGGGTGAGGACCTGCTGGAGCACCCGGCTGCCGGGCGGCACCAGGGCCGGTTCGTACGTCCAGGCGTGTCCCACCCAGGGGTCCGCGAGATGATCGTCGGGTACCGGCGTCAGCCGTAGCAGCCCGCGCCACAGCGGGTCCAGCAACGGACCGTAACCGTCGGCGTCCTCCCGGTCGGCGACCATCATCAGGTGCACGCCGACCGCCGGGCCCTCGTCCGCCAGGTAGCGCAGCTGGGTCACGGCGCGGTCGTCGAAGCCGTGCGGGAAGTCGTTGACGACCAGGAGCTGCTGAGAGGTGTCGAAGCCGGGCGGCAGCGAGTCGGCCGCACCGCCGCGCACCGCCATCTGCACGAGGTCGACGCGCTCGGTGAGCCGGCCCAGGACCGCGGCGACGCCTGCCGCGCCGACCGCGGGCGGACCCGCGAGCACCCCGTGCTGCACCAGCGGCGCGAGTTCCCGGGCGCCCGAGCCGGCCGGGTCGATGACGTGCACGGTGAACTCGCCCGCCGGATGCACGGCCAGCAGCCGGGCCGTGTGCGCCACCGCCGACTCCATGGCGAGGCGCCGCAGATCGTGGGAGTCGGCGAACGAGCCGTCGGACGCCGACATGCGCCCGCTGTCGATCCACAGGCCGCGCTCCAGCGGGAGCCGGATCAGCATCGGGACGCGCAGCGGTTCGCTCTCGGGCAGGTGAAGATCGCCCAGGCGCACGGCCATGGGCATCTCCATGGGGACGCGGTAGGCGTGCCAGACGGGGCTGTCCCAGCGCGCGAACGCCGCGGGCAGCGCCGGTTCGACGACCTCGGACTCGGCGGCGAGCTGGGCGAGATCCCGGTCCAGCGCCTCCCGGGCCTGGTCGACGAGCCGACTGTGCTTCGCCTGCGCGGCCTCGCGGGCGGCGTCGCCCTGGCCGCCGATCCTGCTGCGCGGGTCGGACAGGACCTCGTCGAGCTCCCTCTCCATCCGCGTGTCCGCGAAGTCGACCGCGCTGCGGAACGCGGCGGCGGCGCGGGCCAGGTCCTCGAACATGCCCCAGGCTTGGTTGTAGAGCCGCTCTTCCATGGACCAGCCGGTCGCGTCGCCCGCCACGGGCCGGGCGGGCTGTCCGGGCTGGGCCGGGGGCGCGGTGGGCGGCGGGGGCGGAGCCGTGTTCCGCCGACGGGGGTGGCTGTAGTCGATGGGACCGCCGGTGGCGGGGGTCGGCGTCGGCTGGGTGGCCGCCGGGTCCGCCGGGCCGCCCGGCGCGGAGCCCTGCGGGTAGGCCGGTCCCGAGGGCACCTGCGGGTTCTGGGCGGCCCCGTACGGACCGGCGCCGCCCTGGGTGTTCTGGGCGCCTTGAGCGCCCTGTGTCCCGTACGGTGAGCCGCTCTGGTCCGGGCCGAGCGCCGACGCGGCCGCCTGCCGGGAGCGGTCGGCGTCCGCCGGACGCGGCAGCGGAGCCGGCACCGAGCGGGCCAGTCCCTGGGCCACGGCGTCGTTGATACCGGCCGCGAGCTGGTGCGCCTGCGACAGGCCCTGGTCGGTGAGGAGTTCGGCGAGACCGCCCGCGTAGCCCTGGCCGACGGCGCGCACCTTCCACGCGCCCTGCCGCCGGTACAGCTCCAGCGCGACGACCGCCGACTCCGCCTCCAGGCCGGTGATGGTGTAGGTGGCGATCTCGGCGCCGTCGAGGCCGGTGACCGCGACGAACGGGGAGGCGAGGGAGCCGAAACTGGCCGGTCCCCCGACCCCCGTGGGCAGCGCGAGCAGGATGTTGACGCGATGCACGGCCGGCGGCATGGCGTCCAGGTCCACCGCGAGCCGGTGGTCGGCTGCCGCCTGCCGGGAGACCTCCAGCCCCGGCAGTGCGGGCACGCCCGGGTGCACCACCCACTCGACGCCGTGGACCTTGCCGGTCTCGTCGCCGAGTGTGGCCACCGCCGCGACGGGCTTGCCGGCCGAGACCCGGATCTCGAGCCGGACCTGGGAGAGCGGGTGGTTCTGCCCCCGCGCCAGCTCGGCCGTCATCGCCTGTCGTCCCCCTGCGTCGCGTGTGTCGGTGTCGTCGTGTGCCGCTGGTGCGCCTTACAGTGCCGGCAGGATGGCGGGCATCAGGTCCTGGAAGGTGCGGCCGTTGGCCGGGGCGCCGAGGGCCGTCATGTTCCAGCCGCTGCCCACCCGGTGCACCTTCGCCATGATCTGGGCCGTGTAGGCGCCGCCGCCCGCGAGCGTGTAGCGCGCGAGCTCCTGGCCGTTGGTCTCGTCGACCAGACGGCAGAAGGCGTTCTGCACCTCCTGGAACGTCTGGCCCGTGAAGGAGTTCACGGTGAAGATGATCTGGTCGATGTGGACCGGCACGCGCGAGAGGTCGACGAGGATCGCCTCGTCGTCGCCGCCCTGGCCGACACCGCCGACGAGGTTGTCACCGGTGTGACGGACCGAGCCGTCGTCGCTCACCAGGTGACGGAAGAAGACGACGTCGACCGGCTGCTTGTCCGCGAACAGAACGGCGGAGGCGTCGAGGTCGATCTCCCGGGTCCGGGAGCCGAACAGGCCGCGCCGCGGGGCCGCCTGCCAGCCGAGACCCATGCGCACCGCAGTCAGGCTGCCCCCGTCGTTCTTCTGCAGACTGATGGCCTGACCCTTGGTCATGTTGACGGTCACGCGCTGATTCCCCTCTCGAACTGTCCCCTGTTGCCGCGGCGCCCGCGGTTGACGGAAACCCTACGCAAAAGCACTGACAGTGCCGTACCCAGGCCCGCACTTTGTGTCGGTCTTGCAACACAGCGCGAGCGTGGCCCGGGCACAGCAATCGCACGAGCCCGTCAGGCCAGACCCGCCTCTCTCATCTGCCGCAGTTCCTTCTTCATTTCGGAGACTTCGTCGCGGATCCGGGCGGCGACCTCGAACTGGAGGTCCGCGGCGGCGGCCCGCATCCGCGCGGTCATCTCCTCGATCTGCTCGGCGAGTTCGGCCGCGGGGCGGTCGGTCGGCACCGTCGCCTTGTCCTTGGCCGCCTTGGACTTGGCGCCCTTGGCCGCCTTGTCGCCGAGGGAGGGCACCGGGGCCTTGGTGCCCCGTCCGTCCTTCTTCGCGCGGTAGCCGGAGCCGAGCAGCTGCTCCGTGTCGACCTCCTCGCGGGAGATCTGCGCGACGATGTCGTTGATCTTCTTGCGGAGCGGTTGCGGGTCGATGCCGTTCGCCGTGTTGTAGGCGACCTGCTTCTCCCGGCGGCGGTTGGTCTCCTCGATGGCCCGCTCCATGCCCGGGGTGATCTTGTCGGCGTACATATGGACCTGGCCGGAGACATTGCGGGCCGCGCGGCCGATGGTCTGGATCAGCGAGGTGCCGGAGCGCAGGAAGCCCTCCTTGTCGGCGTCCAGGATCGCCACCAGGGACACCTCGGGCAGGTCGAGGCCCTCGCGCAGCAGGTTGATGCCGACCAGGACGTCGAACTCGCCGGCCCGCAGCTCGCGCAGCAGCTCGATCCGGCGCAGCGTGTCGACGTCGCTGTGCAGATAGCGCACCTGGATGCCGAGTTCCAGGAAGTAGTCCGTGAGGTCCTCGGCCATCTTCTTGGTGAGCGTGGTGACCAGGACGCGTTCGTCCTTCTCCACGCGCGTGCGGATCTCGTGCACCAGGTCGTCGATCTGGCCCTCGGTGGGCTTGACGACGACCTCCGGGTCGATGAGGCCGGTGGGGCGGATGATCTGCTCGACGACGCCGTCCCCGCGCGAGAGCTCGTACTTGCCGGGGGTCGCCGACAGATAGACGGTCTGCCCGATGCGCTCCTGGAACTCCTCCCACTTCAGCGGGCGGTTGTCGAGGGCGGAGGGCAGCCGGAAGCCGTGGTCGACGAGGGTGCGCTTGCGGGAGGCGTCTCCCTCGTACATGGCGCCGATCTGCGGGACGGTGACATGGGACTCGTCGATGACGAGCAGGAAGTCGTCCGGGAAGTAGTCCAGCAGGGTGTTCGGCGGGGAGCCGGGCAGACGGCCGTCGAAGTGCATCGAGTAGTTCTCCACGCCGGAGCAGGAGCCGATCTGGCGGAGCATCTCGAGGTCGTAGGTGGTGCGCATCCGCAGGCGCTGGGCCTCCAGGAGCTTGCCCTGCTTCTCCAGTTCGGCGAGGCGCTCGCCCAGTTCCTTCTCGATGTCGTTGGCGGCCCGTTCGAGGCGCTCGGGTCCGGCGACGTAGTGGGTGGCCGGGAAGACGTACAGCTGGTCGTCGTCGCTGATGATCTCGCCGGTGAGCGGGTGCAGGGTGGACAGGGCCTCGATCTCGTCGCCGAACATCTCGATGCGGACGGCGAGCTCCTCGTAGACCGGGAAGATCTCGATGGTGTCGCCGCGCACCCGGAAGGTGCCGCGCGTGAACGCCAGGTCGTTGCGGGTGTACTGGATGTCGACGAAGCGGCGCAGCAGCTGGTCCCGGTCGAGTTCGTCACCCACCTTGAGGGGGACCATCCGGTCCACGTACTCCTGCGGGGTGCCGAGGCCGTAGATGCAGGAGACGGAGGCGACCACCACGACGTCCCGCCGGGTGAGCAGGGAGTTGGTCGCGGAGTGGCGCAGCCGCTCGACCTCCTCGTTGATCGAGGAGTCCTTCTCGATGTAGGTGTCCGACTGCGGGACGTACGCCTCGGGCTGGTAGTAGTCGTAGTACGAGACGAAGTATTCGACCGCGTTGTTCGGCAGCAGTTCGCGGAATTCGTTCGCCAGCTGGGCGGCCAGGGTCTTGTTCGGGGCCATCACCAGGGTGGGGCGCTGGAGCTTCTCGATCATCCACGCGGTAGTAGCGGACTTTCCGGTGCCGGTCGCGCCGAGCAGGACGACGTCCTTCTCACCTGCCTCGACGCGCTTGGCCAGCTCGGCGATGGCCGCCGGCTGGTCACCGCTGGGCTGGTAGGAACTGACGACCTCGAAGGGCGCCACCGTGCGTTCGATCTGAGAAACAGGCCGCATGACATCCACCGTACGGCCCCCCACTGACAACAGGGCCCGATCAGGCGTTCCACGGCCCCGGCCCCGGGGTTTGCGCGCGTCGGCCGGGGGCTGTGGGGGTCAGCGGTTCTGGGGGGTCCGGGAGTCTCGCTGGGTGACCTTGCGGCGGCTGTGGAGCTGGGAGCGGCCGGACGGGTCCGTGGCCGGCGGGTGCGCCGGGACGCCGGGCTTGTGCTCGGCGGGGGTCCAGTCGGGCTTGCCCATGACCATCAGCGGGTCGAACATCACGACGACGCCCGCGAGGCAGAGGAAGGCGAGGGGGCCGATCAGCATCGGTGCGAGGAGCTCGGCGGGCGAGTCGCCCGCGGTCGGGGCCTCGGCGGTGTGCAGATGGACGCTGAGGGCGGCCATGCCGGTGTAGTGCATGCCGGTGACGGCCAGCCCCATGACCAGACTGGCGCCCACGCTCCACAGGAAGCCCCTGACCTGCCCCGCGGCCCAGAGGGCGGCGGTGGCGGCGGCCATGGCTATGGCGACCGAGGCGGCGACGGTGAGTGTGTTGTATTCGAACTTGCCGTCGAATCGCATTCCGGCCATGCCCAGATAGTGCATCGACGCGATGCCCAGGCCGGTGATGGTGCCTCCGGTGAAGAGCGCGGATCCGGTCGCGCCCTTGTAGCCGACGATGAAGATCCCGATGCCCACCATCAGCATGGCGACGCCCAGACTCGCGAAGGTCAGGGGCTTGTCGTAATGGATCGGGGCGCCTTCGACGGTGAAGCCGATCATCGCCACGAAGTGCATGGTCCAGATGCCGGAGCCGATGGCCGCCGAGCCGAGGGCGAGCCACCCGGGGCGCCAGGTATGGGCGACGAGCAAGGCTCTGGTGGTGCAGCGCAGACCAAGAGCACCGCCGAGGCAGGCCATGAGGTAGGCCACCAGCGGTGTGACGAGTCCGTAGCTGAAACCGTCGACCGTGCCTTGCATGCGCGGTTGCCCTTCGCCTGTTGCTCGATTTCCCTGAAACGCGCCCTCCCAGGACCGCTGAGCGCGGTCAAGGCTGAGAGAGAGTATGACTCCCACCGGAATGGTCGAACGATTTTCCGGCAAAGAAACACGCCCTTACCCCACATGTGCGGCACCGGTGAGCGGCGTCGGGCGTCCCCTTCCATTCTGTGGTCATCCTGCACTCCGCCGTCGCCGACCCTCTGCTGCCACAGTTGAGCTGTATGTGATCGCCCCGACGCGAGGAGTACGCATGCACGCACGCGTGGCCGCCGCCCTGGCCACCGCCGTCACCGCCGGCCTCGGCACCGTCGCCCTCCTGCTGCCCGTCCTCGACGCGCGGGCGGGCAGCGCCGTGCGGCCCTCGGTGGTCGCCCACCGGGGCGCTTCCGCGCTGGCTCCCGAGAACACCCTGGAGGCCGTCGACGAGGCCGCCGCGCTGGGCATCCGGTGGGTGGAGAACGACGTCCAGCGCACCAAGGACGGCGAGCTCGTGGTGATCCACGACGACAGCCTCCGCCGGACGACCGACGCCGAGGAGGTGTTTCCCGGCCGTGCGCCCTGGAAGGTGAGGGACTTCACTGCGGCCGAGATCGCACGGCTCGACGCGGGAAGCTGGTTCGGCGCCGCGTACGCGGGCGCGCGCGTGCCGACGCTCGAGGAGTACGTCGACCGGGTGGAGCGCAACCACCAGAAGCTGCTCCTGGAGATCAAGAACCCCGAGCTGTATCCGGGGATCGAGCAGCAGACGCTGAAGCTGCTCGGCAACGAGGGCTGGCTGGACGGAAGGCACCTCGCCGACCGGCTGATCGTGCAGAGCTTCAGCGCCGACTGTCTGCGGATCGTGCACGAGTGGAAGCCGGGGGTGCGGACCGGGCTGCTCGGTGTGCCGGCCGTCGCGGACCTGCCCCGGTACACGGACTTCGCCGACATGATCAATCCGTCGTACGCCTCCTTGTCCGAGGCGTACGTGTCGGCCGTGCACGCGTTGCCGGGACCGCACGGCAGGCCGATGGAGGTCTTCGCCTGGACCGTCGACGACGCCACGACCGCACGGGCCGTCGCCGGGTACGGCGTCGACGGCATCATCACCAACAGGCCCGACGTGGTGCGGCGGGCCCTGTACCGGTACTGACGTCCGGGGCGTGGCGGCGGCCCCGGGGCGTTGTCAGTGGCAGGTCGTACGGTGGGCGCATGGACAGCCATGGGCAGTACGAACAGCAGGTCGTGTGGACCGTCGTCGGCACCGACATCGGTCCGCTGCTGTTGGCGGCGACCCCCGAGGGTCTGCTCAACGTCGTGTTCCACGCCACCGACAGCGTGCGCGACCAGACGCTCGGCCGACTCGCGAGCCGACTGGGCACGGAGCCCGTCGAAGCGCCCGACTCCCCCTTGCTGGCCGAGGCGATACAGCAGGTCAAGGCCTACTTCGCGGGTGAGCGTCGCGACTTCGAGCTGCCGCTGGACTGGTCCCTGAGCTCGGGTTTCAACCGGCAGGTGCTGCGCGAGCTCGCGTCCGGCGTCCCCTACGGGGCGGTCGTCGGCTACGGCGATCTCGCCGGCCGGGTGGGGCAGCCGGGGGCGGCGCAGGCCGTGGGCGTGGCCATGGGTTCCAATCCCCTGCCGGTCGTCGTGCCCTGCCACCGGGTGGTCGAACGCGACGGCGGCATCGGCGGGTTCGGCGGCGGTCTGGAGACCAAGCGCAAGCTGCTGGCCCTCGAAGGGGTCCTGCCCGAGCCGCTGTTCTGAATCCCGGACGACGGTCCTGATCGGCCTGCGCAGGCAGGTCCGGCACGGGGTCTGGGCGGCGTGGACCGCAGGGGGGACACTGCGCCGGTGACCACATTCTCCGCGCCCCGGTTCGGCCGCACAGCGGTCGGGCACGTGCCGTGACCGGCGTCCGGCGCCCCGCCGTGGAGCCCGTCGACGCCGATCGTCTGCCCGCGCTGCGGCGGCGCACCACCGCGGTGCTGGTCGCGAGCCAGATCCTCGGCGGGCTCGGCGTCGCCACCGGCATCGCGCTGTCCACCGTGCTGGCCCGGCAGGTCAGCGGCACCGAGGCGCTGTCCGGGCTCGCGCCCACCGCGACCGTCACCGGCACGGCCGTGCTGTCGATGCCGATGGCCGCGCTGATGACCGCGCGCGGGCGGCGGCCGGGGCTGGTACTCGCCTACCTGATGGGCGCCCTCGGCGCCGGTGTCGTCGTGGTGGCGGCGCGGGTCGGCAGCTTTCCGCTGCTGCTGGGCGGCCTGGCCGCCTTCGGCGCGGCCTCCTCGGCGAACCTCCAGGCCCGGTTCGCCGCCGCCGACCTGGCCGAGCCGCACCGCCGTGCCCGGGCCATCTCGAACGTGGTGTGGGCGACGACCCTGGGCGCGGTCCTGGGCCCGAACATCGCCGCGCCCGCCGGCCGCAGCGTCGCCGGGCTCGGGATACCCGCCACGGCGGGGCCCTTCCTGTGGGCGGCCGGGATCTTCGTGGTGTCGGCGGTCGTGGTGGGCGTGCTGCTGCGCCCTGACCCGCTGCTGACGGCCCGCGCGCTGGCGCCGGAGGAGGAGTGGTCCCCGCAAGCCCGTTCCCTGCGCGCCGGGCTGACGGCCGTCGCCGCGTCGCCCCGCGCGCGGCTGGCGCTCGTGACGGTGACCGTGTCGCACACGGCGATGGTCTCGGTGATGTCGATGACCCCGATCGACCTCGCCCACCACGGCGCGGACATCGAGCTGATCGGGCTGGTCATCAGTGGGCACATCGCGGGCATGTACGCGTTCGCGCCGCTGATGGGCCGGCTGGCGGACCGGGTGGGGCGGCTCTCGGTGACGGGGCTCGCGGCGGGGCTGCTGGCCGTCGCGCTGTTCCTCGCGGGGACCGCCGGCGACAGCCACGGGCAGATCGCGGCCGGGCTGTTCGTGCTCGGCCTGGGCTGGTCGGCCGGGCTGGTGTCCGGTTCCGCGCTGCTCACGGACGCGGTGCCGCAGTCCGCGCGGGCTGCCGCCCAGGGGCTCTCGGACCTGGCCATGAACACCTCGGCGGGCGTCGGCGGAGCGGTCGCCGGGCTCGTGGTCGCGCAGGCGAGCTACGCGTGGCTCAACCTCGCCGCGGCGGGTCTGCTCGTCCCGCTCGCCGCCCTGGCCCTGCTCACCCGCGGCAGCAGCAGCCGGAGCGGAAAGGGGAGCGGGGCAGGGAGCGGGACCGCCGCGGCCGACAGCCCGACCGGCGTGCGTCAGTCGTAGCGGCGACGTACGTCAGTACTAGCGGCGTGCGTCAGTAGTAGCGGGTTGCCTCAGCCGCAATGGTGTACGTCAGTCGTAGTGGCGTGCCTCGACGACGTTGCCGTCCGGGTCACGGAAGTAGAAGCTGCGCTCGGCCTCGCCGCGGGCGCCGAAGGAGCCGTGCGAGATGTCCGAGACCGGCACCGCGCGCTCCTCCAGGCGGGTGCGGAGGGCGTCGAAGTCGCCCTGTGGGAGGGCGAGGCAGACGTGGTTCACGGGGTGTCCGGCGCTCTCTGCGGAGCCGGGGAGCATCTTCATGCGCTCCGCCATCGACAACGGCATGAGGTCGAGCAGGGCTTCCTCGTTGACGCGCACGGAGGGGAAGGGTTCTTCGCCGGCGGCGAACTCCGCGAGTCTCACCGGCTCCAGGCCGACGGCCTTCTCGTAGAAGTCGACGGCGGCGATCGGGTCGCGCACCCAGAGGACGATGTGGTCGAGTCGGGTCGTGCCGGGTGTCGTGTTGTCGGTCATGCCTCCCAGGCTGGTGTCGTCCCCCACAGGTCGCAAGGGTTTGACCGGGTGCGTCGGCTGCCAGAGATGAGAGAAGACCGACGGACAGGAGGCGGGCGCGTGGTGCTGGTGGTGTCGGAAGAGGTGCGGGACGCGGTCGACGCGCGTCGACCCGTGGTGGCCCTGGAGTCCACGATCATCTCGCACGGGCTGCCCCGCCCGCGCAACCTCCAGGTGGCGCTGGAGCTGGAGGCGGTCGTACGCGCGCAGGGCGCCGTGCCGGCGACGATCGCCGTGCTGGACGGACGGCCCCATGTGGGCCTGGACAAGCAGCAGCTGGAGCGGGTCGCCAACGAGGACGGGTTCCGCAAGCTCGGCCATCGCGACCTGCCGCTCGCGGTGGCCTCGGGGGCGAGCGGAGCGACCACGGTGTCGGCGACGGCGCTGCTCGCGGCGCTGGCGGGCATACGCGTCTTCGCGACGGGCGGGCTCGGCGGGGTGCACCGGGAGTGGACGCTCACCCAGGACGAATCGGCCGACCTGGGGCTGCTGGCGAGCACCCGGATCACGGTGGTGTGCGCGGGGGTCAAGTCGATCCTGGACGTGCCGGCGACCCTGCAGCGGCTGGAGACGCTGGGCGTCGCGGTCGCCGGTTACGGCACCGACCGCTTCCCCGGGTTCTATCTGTCCGACTCGGGTCATCCGGTGGACTGGACGCTGCGCACCCCGCAGCAGGTGGCCGAGGTGATGCGGGCTCAGGACGCGCTCGGGGCGCGCGAGTCGGCGCTGATCGTCGCCAACCCGGTTCCCGAGGCGGAGCAGCTGGATCCGGAGCTGCACACGCGTGTGCTCGCCGACGCCTTGCACGCGTGCGCGGAGGCCGGGGTCAGCGGCCAGGGCGTCACCCCGTTCCTGCTCGACCATCTGGTCCGGCACACCGAGGGCGCGTCCCTGAGCGCCAATCTGGCGGCGGTGCGCGGCAACGTACGGCTGGCGGCGGGGATCGCGACGGCGTGGGCCCAGGCATGACCGGGCAGCCCGACGGCGCCGGGCGATCCGACGGCTGGGGCTCGCCGGGCGGTGGGAGCTCGCCGGGCGGTGGGAGCTCGCCGGGCGGCGGGGCGCTGCTGGTCGTCGGGGACGTCGTGACGGACGTCATCGCCCGGCATCGGGGGCCGTTGGCCTCGGGGACGGACACGGCGTCGGTGATCCGGACCCTGCCGGGCGGCGCGGGCGCCAACGTGGCCTGCTGGGCGGCCCACTGGGGCTGTGCGGACGTACGGCTGCTCGGGCGGGTGGGCGCGGACTCCGCGGTCTGGCACGAACGGGAGCTGACCGCCTGCGGGGTGCGGCCCCGTCTCGTCGTCGACCCGCAGGCGGCGACCGGGACGGTGATCTGCCTGGTGGACGCGGATGCCGCGGGCGAGCGGACGTTCCTCACGGACAGCGGCGCGGCCCTGCGGCTCGGACCCGACGACTGGTCGGACGCGCTCCTGGACGGCGTCGGCCGACTGCATCTGTCGGGCTATCTGCTGTTCTCGGAGTCCGGGCGGGCGCTCGTGCGGACGGCGTCGGCGTCGGCACGCGCGCGCGGTGTGCCCGTGAGCCTGGATCCGGCGTCGGCGGGCTTTCTGGTGGAACTGGGCGTCGAGCGTTTCCTGACCCTGGTGGAGGGGGTGGAGGTGCTGCTGCCCAGCCGCGACGAGGCCTGTCTGCTCACCGGGCTGCTCGACGGGGCGGAGGCGGCGGCCGAGTTGAGCCGGCATGTCCCGCTGGTGGTGTCCAAGCAGGGGGCCGACGGCGCCCTGGTGGCCCGCGACGGCGCCGTGCTCGCCCAGGTGCCCGCTGCTCCGGCGGTGCCCCGGGACACCACGGGTGCGGGCGACGCCTTCACGGGAGCGTTCCTCGCCGCGCTGCTCGCGGGCGCCGATGCCCGGGCCGCGGCGGCGCAGGGGTGCCGGGCGGGGGCTCGGGCGGTGGAGCGCGTGGGCGGCAGACCGGCGGCGTCGGGCGACGTCGGCACGGCGTCAAGGGACGTCGGCACAGCGTCGGGGGACGTCGGCACGGCGTCAGGCGACGGCACGGCGTCGACGGCTCACCCTGACCATCACCCTGCTCACACCGGCTGAGGGCGCGGAGTCGGCCCCTCCCACCCCTTCTCCCCCTCCTACCCCTCCTACCCCTTTCGCCCCCACGCCGAGATCAGCGGCGCCGTCGCCAGGTCCATGCCGCCGGAGGCGACGTTCGCGAGGTGGCGGTCGATGTCCTCGTCGGTCGCAAGGCCGGCCCTGACGAGTTCCTCGCGGATCTGACGGATCGTCGCGGACTCCAGAGCGGCGCAGGCGGGCGAGGTGACGGGGAAGTAGGCGTCGGCCTCGACCCGGCGCAGCCCGGCCTCGCGGAGCAGCCGCGGGAGCTTGCGGCCGTAGGAGAGGTCGGCGCCCCGGCCGGCGAGGAGCTTGCGGAAGCCGTGCCGCAGACGGTTCGCCAGCTGCTGTTCGGGGCCGTGCTCGTCGGGGCAGAGCAGGGGCTGCAGGGCGGGGTCGCCGTCCTCGACGAGGAGCCGTCCGCCGGGGCGCAGGGCCTTGACCATGGACCTCAACGCCCGCTCCCGGTCCGGCACATGGACCAGGACGAGTCGGGCGTGGATCAGGTCGAAGCCCTCCAGCGGCGGCTCGTCGGCGCCGAGGTCGTGGACGCGTACGTCGACCGGTGGGCGGGCGACCGAGGTCAGCCGGGAGGTGTCGATGTCGGTCGCGAGGACCTTGCCCGTCGGGCCGACCTTCTTCGCCAGCCAGGACACCACGGAGGTGCCGCCGGCGCCGGCCTCCCAGCAGCGCCAGCCGGGTCCGATCCCGAGCCCTTCGAGGTGGCGGAAGGTCGTGGGGTCGAAGAGAGCGGCGAAGGCGTCGAAGCGTTCCCCCGCCTCCGGCTGCCGGTTGTCGAGGAGGTACCCGTCGGATCGCGTCATGCGGCGATCATCCCAGCAGTCCCGCTTGCCGGACGTGGTCGACGCGGCCGGGATCAGTGCCGTGACAGGCGTGCGGCCGGTCTGACGAGCGGTCCGAAGTCCCGTCGTCCACAGGCGGGAACAAAACGGAATCTCCCGTTTCCACAGGCTTACCCAGGGCATACGCGGGCCTGGCAGACTGGCGCGCCGGGGCGCAAAAATTGCGGCGCGAGGAGATCCACACAAGGAGTCCCAGATGACCATGGCAGGGAATCTGCGGAAGGTCACCGGCCTGGGAAGGGTCGGCGGCCTGCGCAGGGTGGCTCGGTTGTCGCGGCGGCTGCCGCGGGTCGACCTGAGTCATCACGCACGATCCCCGCTGGGGTCCTCGGTCGTGAACTGCGTGACGTACCAGGACGGTGTCCGGGCCCCGCGCGGCGGGGATCTGATCGACACCGTGGAGCGGATGCGCAAGAACAGCCACGGTTTCGTGTGGCTCGGTCTGCACGAGCCGACGAACGACGAGTTCGCGGGCATCGCCGAGCTCTTCGAACTGCATCCGCTGGCGGTGGAGGACGCCGTCGAGGCCCATCAGCGGCCGAAGGTCGAGCGGTACGGCGAGACGTTGTTCGCGGTGTTCAAAACGGTCTGCTACGTGGAGCACGAGGAGCTCACGGCGACGAGCGAGGTGGTCCACACCGGCGAGATCATGGTGTTCGTCGGCCCGGACTTCGTGATCACGGTGCGGCACGGACGGCACGGCTCGCTCGGTCCGTTGCGCGAGGAGCTGGAGTCCGACTCCTCACAGCTGGCGAAGGGCCCGTCGGCGGTCCTGCACGCGATCGCGGACCACGTGGTGGACGACTACCTCAACGTCATCGACTCGGTGCAGGCGGACATCGACCAGGTCGAGACGGATGTGTTCGCGGCGAACGGCGCACGGGCGGACCCCGGGCGCATCTACCAGCTCAAGCGTGAACTCCTGGAGCTGAAGCGGGCGGTGGTGCCGCTCGGCCGTCCGCTGCTGGACCTGGCGGACCGGCCGGTCCGGGTGATCGATCCGGAGATACAGGCCTACTTCCGGGACGTCTCCGACCATCTGCTGCGGGCCACGGAGCAGATCGCCGCGTTCGACGAAATGCTCAACTCGATATTGCAGGCGCATCTGGCGCAGGTCACGGTCGCGCAGAACGAGGACATGCGGAAGATCACGGCCTGGGCCGCGGTGATCGCCGTGCCGACGATGGTCTGCGGGATCTACGGCATGAACTTCGACCACATGCCGGAACTGCGCTGGAGATTCGGCTACCCCCTGGTCCTCGGCGTGATGTGCGTCGCCTGCTCGGTCCTGTACCGCGGCTTCCGGCGCAACGGCTGGCTCTGAGCGGCCCCGCCCGGGTTCAGGTGGTCAGTGGCGGGCCGGGCCGGTCCTGGCGTAGACGTTCTCGGCCCAGGTGGCGATCTGGTCCTCGGTCAGGTGCCGGGCGAGGTCGGCTTCGCTGATCATGCCCACGAGGCGCTTGTCCTCGATGACGGGCAGCCGGCGGATCTGGTGGTCCTGCATCTCCTGGAGCACCTCGCCGACGTCGGCGCCCGCGTCGATCCAGCGTGGTGTGCCCTGGGCCATCTCGCCGGCGGTGACCTTGGCGGGGTCGTGGCCCATGGCCACACAGCCGACGACGATGTCCCGGTCGGTGAGGATGCCGCAGAGCCGCTCGTCCTGGTCGCTGATGGGCAGCGCGCCGACGTTCAGTTCGCGCATCAGCTGGGCGGCTCGGTCGAGGGTCTGGTGAGCGGGGATCCACTGGGCGCCCCGGTGCATGATGTCTCCGGCGGTGGTCATGAAGTACCTCCTGGTGCCGGACGGCCGGCGCGGCGCGGGCGGGCGCTAAGCGCTCCGCTTGGACGTGCCGCGAGGTGCCGTCGTTCCGCCGCGGCGCCATCGTGGCTGGTCGCGCAGTTCCCCGCGCCCCTTCAGGGCGCGCTGCCGAACGGCAGCCGACTTCGCCCGACGCGCCTGGTCTCGGTGTCTACATTCTCGCCGCGCCACCGGACGCCCGCACCCGGAGGTCCCCGCCGGGAGCCGTCTGTCCGGGTCCCGGCCGACATCAGCCGGTCCAGGCCGGGTGGCGAGGGTCGTCCGCGCGGACGACGACATCGGCCGTGCCGGCCGGATCGGTCTCCTGGGCGTAGCGCTCGAAGGCGGGCAGCGTCCAGTGGTCGGCTTCGGGGGTGCGCCGGCGCAGGGCGGCCGGAGAGAGGAGGACATGGACGGTGAGGTCGAACGGGAACCAGTGCCGCAGGAGCAGCGGTCCGTGCAGCAACAGGAAGCCGCCGGGCGGGAGTTGGACGTAGGGGCTGCGGGTGGCGCGGTCGGTGACGGGGTCGCGCAGGTCGGGCAGTATCCGTCCGCCGCCGTCCGGTTCGAGGGGGTTGAACACCTCGCGCCACAGGGCTCCGGTGTCGAACCAGCCGTCGTAGTAGGCCTCGACGTCGTGACGGCCGTACTCCAGGCGGAGGGAGGCGGACCTCAGGAAGCCGTGCGTGTCCACGACACGGGAGGGCCGCCCGCGGGTGCGCAGCGCCTCGGCGACGCGCTCGGCGAGGTCTCCGGGACGGGCCGCCGGGGCGCCGTCGAAGGCGATACGCGGCCAGGGGCTGCCGTCGTCCGGCTTCAGGTCGAGCAGCCGCTGGGCGAGGAGGTCGCCGAGCCGTTCCCAGGTGATCGCTTCGAGTCGCACACCGTTCATCATGCGCCAGGTGGCGAACAGGGCGCAGGACACCGGACGATGGCCAGGTGCCGCCGTGCCCACCAGGGGGAATGAAGCCCGTATGGCAACCGAGGCCCTCCCCACTCCGCCGGCTCCACCGTCCCCGCACGGGCTTCTCGTCGTCCAGCCGCTGCGGCGGACGCACTGCGTCGGATGTCGTCGCGGGCCGCTGTCGATGCTGGTCCTGGAGGACGCCGCGCCGCGCTGCCTCGACTGCGCCGATCTGGGGCACCTGGTGTTCCTGGCGCGCGGTGACACGGCGCTGACCCGCAGGTCGCGGGAGGAGAGCGGGCTGTCCGCGGTGGTGGTCCGGTTCAACCGGCGCAAGGGCCGGTACGAGCGGCAGGGCGTCCTCGTCGAGGAGGCGGGGCTGCGACGGGCCGAGGAGCGGTGCCTGGCGGACGCCGAGGCCCGGCGGCGGCGGCGGGTGCGGGACGCCGGGCGTCGGGCGGCCCAGGACCTGCGGTTCGCGGAGGCGTTCGCCGCGGAGATCCTGCGGCTGTTTCCCCGCTGCCCCGAGGACCGGGCGCACGGGATCGCCGCGCACGCCTCGCTGCGGGGCAGTGGCCGGGTCGGGCGCAGCGCCGCCGGGCGGGCGCTGGCCGAGGGACCGGTCGTCTCCGCGGTCGTGGCGTCCGTACGGCATCTGGACACGCCGTACGACCGGCTGCTGATGAGCGGCGTGCCGCGGCACGAGGCGCGCCGCCGGATCGCGGTGGACGTGGAGGCGCGGCTGCGGATGTGGCGGGACGGGTCCGCGGCATGAGGGCGGCGACGTCCGCGCATGTCGACGCGCGTTTCGGACATGGTCACCGATCATGAAAGGGATTTCACTTGAGGTGACGGACCGTACCGGGCAAGATCTCCGCTCGACGGGTGGGAGTTGACGTTGTCATGATCGATGGACCGTATCTGGTGCTCGCCGTCCTGGGCGCTGTGGTGACCGCTCTGATGGCCGGGGTCTTCTGCGCCTTCTCGGTCCTGGTGATGCGAGGGCTCGCCGCGCTGCCGCCGGCGCAGGGCGTCGCGGCGATGAACGCGATCAACTCCGCGGCGATGGCCCCGGCGTTCATGGTGCTGTTCCTCGGCTCGGCGGCGGTGTGCACGGTGATCGCCGTGGTGACCTTCGTGCTGTGGCCGGACCACGGGACGGTTCACCTGCTGCTGGGCAGCGGGCTGTATCTGTGCGGGTCGTTCGGCGTGACCGTGATGGCGAACGTGCCGCGCAACGACGCGCTGATGAAACTGGATCCGGGCACGCCGGAGGCGGTCACGTACTGGCCGGCCTATGTGCGCGAGTGGACGAGGTGGAACCACGTGCGCGCGGTGGCCTGCACGGCCTCGGCGGTCGTGTACATGCTGGCGATGGCCTGACGACGACGTAAGCGGGCACGGCACGCACGGCACGCCGGGGAAAGCGCTGTGGCCCACTCTGCGGGGGTGGCCGACGGGACGTATCGTGGCCGAAAGAGTGCCGCCCGATGACGCTCGGCCTGTTGTACGCGTAGGCGAGGAACACGCCCATGGCCGATCCCAAGGGATTCATGACCACCCCCCGCCAGGACTGGCCCCGCCGGCCGGTCGAGGAGCGGGTCCGGGACTGGGACGAGGTGTACGTCCCCGGGGCGCTGCTGCCCATCGTCAGCAAGCAGGCCGACCGGTGCATGGACTGCGGCATACCGTTCTGCCACGACGCCTGTCCGCTGGGCAACCTGATCCCCGAGTGGAACGACCTGGTGTCGCGGGAGGACTGGCGGGCGGCGAGCGACCGGCTGCACGCGACGAACAACTTCCCCGAGTTCACCGGCCGGTTGTGTCCGGCGCCCTGCGAGGCCGGGTGCGTCCTCGCCATCGACCAGCCCGCCGTCACCATCAAGAACGTCGAGGTGGCCATAGCCGACCGGGCCTGGGCCGACGGTCTCACGCCGCCGCGGCCGCCGGACCGGCTGTCCGGGAAGACGGTGGCGGTGATCGGCTCCGGGCCCACCGGGCTGGCCGCGGCACAGCAGCTGACCCGAGCCGGGCACACGGTCGCCGTCTACGAGAAGGACGACCGGGTCGGCGGGCTGATGCGGTACGGGATCCCCGAGTTCAAGATGGAGAAGCGCCATCTGGAGCGCCGGATCGAGCAGATGCGGGCGGAGGGCACGCGGTTCCGTACGTCGACGACCATCGGGCGGGATGTGATGGCCGCGGATCTGCGGACGCGCTACGACGCCGTGGTGATCGCCACCGGCGCGACCGAGTGGCGGGAACTGCACGTTCCGGGCCGGGAGTTGACCGGTATCCAGCAGGCGATGGAGTATCTGCCGCTGGCCAACCGCGTGTGCGAGGGCGACCTGGCCAGGTCCCCGATGTCCGCCGCCGGAAAGCACGTCGTGATCGTCGGCGGCGGCGACACGGGGGCCGACTGTCTGGGCACGGCGGTGCGCGAGGGCGCCGCGTCGGTGACCCAGTTGGACATCTACGCGCAGCCCGGCGCGGAGCGCGACGAGGACAGCGATCCCTGGCCGACGTATCCGAAGATCTACCGGCTCTCGGCGGCGCACGAGGAGGCGCGCGAGCTTCGGACCGCGCCGGCGGCGGACGCGGACGCCCGCCTCTTCGCCGCGTCCACGCTCCGCTTCACCGGCGACGAGACCGGGCACGTACGGGCGCTGCACCTCGTCGAGGTCGACGCGCGACGGCGGCCCGTGGACGGCACCGCGCGGGCGCTCCCCGCCGACCTCGTGCTGCTCGCCCTCGGCTTCTCCGGGCCCGACCGGGAGGACGGGCTCGTCGAGCAGCTCGGGCTGAGGCTGGAGCCGCGCGGCACGATCGCGCGGGACGCCGACTTCGCGACGAACGTCCCCGGCGTCTTCGCCGCGGGGGACGCGGCGCGCGGGCAGTCGCTGATCGTGTGGGCCATCGCGGAGGGGCGGGCGGTGGCGGCGGCCGTCGACCGCCGCCTGACGGGACATTCGCGGCTGCCGACGCCCATCGGCCCGTACGACCGGCCGATGGGCGTCTGATGTGCGTCTATCTGATGGGCGTCTGGACGAGGGGGCGGCGGACCGGCTCAGCGGCGCTCGTCCGTCCCGGCCGTCTTCGCCGTCGCCAGGGCCACCCGGTTCCAGGTGTTGATCGTGCAGATCAGGGCCAGCACCTGGGCCAGCTCCTGCTCGCCGAACCGGGCGGCGGCCTCGGCGTAGACGTCGTCCGGGACGCCTCCGTCGGCCACCAGGGTGACCGCCTCCGTCAGGGCCAGGGCCGCCTGTTCGCGCTCGGTGAAGAAGTGGCGGGCCTCGCGCCAGACGGCGACCAGGTGCAGCCGGTCCTCGCTTTCGCCGGCCTTGCGGGCGTCGTTCGTGTGCATGTGCAGGCAGTACGCGCAGTGGTTGAGGTGCGAGGCGCGGATCTGGATCAGTTCGACGAGGGCCGGGTCGAGGCCCTGGCGGGCGGCCGCGTCGAAGCCGATCAGGGCGCGGAACGCCTTGGGAGCGGCCTTCCCGAAGTCGAGACGAGGCGTCCGGGCACTCGCGGCGTGGGCGTGGGCCTGAGAGGTGGCGTGAGCGGCGATGTGGGCGGCGGCGGGGGCGGCGGCGTTCGGGTATGTGTTCGTCGTCATGTCCACCAACCTACGAGCCGGAAAGACCCGCTGTAGGGTGCATTTTCATGGTGGATTCGTGGGTCAATTCGGCTGAGCGGATCGGTGCCGACCTGCACCTGGAGCTGACCCGGCCGGGCGGGCGGCGAGCCGCGCTCATCGGGGCGTTGCGCGAGGCCGTGCGCAGCGGGCGGCTCGCGCCGGGGACGCGGCTGCCGCCGTACCGTTCGCTCGCCGCCGACCTCGGCGTCGCCCGCAACACCGTGGCCGACGCCTACGCCGAACTGGTCGCGGAGGGCTGGCTGACCGCCCGGCAGGGCTCGGGCACACGGGTCGCCGACCGCGCCGAGCCGCTGCGCCGCGCCGAGCGGACGCCCGGGAAGGCACCGCTACGCGCGCGTGGCCCCCGGCACGACCTTCGGCAGGGCGCCCCGGACGCGTCGGCGTTCCCCCGCGCGGCCTGGCTGGCCTCCTACCGGCGGGCGTTGCAGCAGGCGCCCAACGAGGTGTTCGGGCCCGGTGATCCCGCCGGGCGCCGGGAGCTGCGCGAGGCGCTGACCGAGTACCTGGCACGCGCGCGTGGCGTGCGCACCGAGCCGGAGCGGATCGTGGTCTGTTCCGGGTTCGCGCACGGGCTGCGGCTGCTGTTCGGCCCGGCCGGCGGCGGGGTGCTGCGCGGTCCGCTGGCCGTGGAGGCGTACGGGCTGGACTTCCACCGGGAGTTGCTGACGGCGGCGGGCGTGCGGACGGTTCCGCTCCCGCTGGACGCGGACGGGGCGCGCGTGGAGCGGTTGGCGCGCGAGCGGGCGGTGCTGCTGACGCCCGCGCACCAGTTCCCGACCGGCGGACCGCTGCACGCGAGCCGGCGGACCGCCGTGATCGACTGGGCACGCGCGCGTGGCGGGGTGATCGTCGAGGACGACTACGACGGGGAGTTCCGCTACGACCGCAAGCCCGTCGGCGCGCTCCAGGGGCTCGATCCCGAGCGGGTGATCTACCTCGGCTCGGTCAGCAAGAGCCTGTCGCCCGCGCTGCGGCTCGGGTGGATGGCGCTGCCCGAGCGGTATGTGGCCGGCGTCCTCGCGGCCAAGGGCGAGCGGGAGGCGTGGGCGAGCGTCCCGGACCAGCTGAGCCTGGCCGAGCTGATCAGGTCCGGGGCGTACGACCGTCATGTACGACGCATGCGGCAGCGTTACCGCCGTCGCCGGGACCGGCTGGTCGAGGCGCTCGCCGCGCAGGCTCCGCACGTCGAGGTCACCGGGGTCGCGGCCGGGCTCCACGCGGTGCTGCGGCTGCCGCCCGGCACGGAGCGGGCCGCGCTCAAGGCGGCCGCCTGGCAAGGCGTCGCCCTGGACGGCCTGGCCGCCTTCCGGCACCCGGCGACGGACAGGGCGACGGACATGGCGACGCAGGACGGCCTCGTCGTCGGTTACGCGACGCCGCCGGAGCACGCGTACGCGGCGGCCCTGGACGCCCTGTGCGAGGTGCTGCCGCCACCGGACACAGGACGGGGCCCCGCGGCCGGATGAGGCTCTCTGGGCCGTCCCCTGCCCGTCCCCTGCCCGAGGAGGGGCCGACCCTGAAGGGTATTGACGACGACGCCCCCCGAACGTCCTGTCCTGGAGACGCCGTCCTCCCCCGACCGCGTGTGGTCCCGGAGGGAGCCGGGCTCAGGGCTTGCGGGCCACCGCCCCGTAGCCCGGGATGACGCCGTCGTCCTGCCCCGGCACGGGTTCGCCGAGTTCGGGATGCCACTCGGGCACCACCGCGACGCCGGGTTCGACCAGGTCGAGCCCGTCGAAGAAGCGGGCGAACTCCTCGCGGGAGCGCAGCGCGAGGGTGACGCCCGCCGCCCTGAGCTTCTCCGTGGCCGCCGCGGACTCCTCCGGGGAGAAGTCCGCGGTGGCGTGGGTCATCATCAGGTAGCTGCCGGAGGGGAGTTCGGCGAGCAGCCGGCCGACCAGCTCGTGCGCGCCGTCGTCGTCGGACACGAAGTGCAGCAGCGCGACCAGCGACAGGGCCACCGGCCGGCTGAGGTCCAGGGTCTTCCTGGCCCCCTCGACGATGGCGGCCGGGTCGCGGACGTCCGCCTGCAGATACTCCGTGACCCCCTCGGGCGTGCTGCGCAGCAGGGCGGCCGCGTGGGCCAGGACGATCGGGTCGTTGTCGCAGTAGACCACCCGGGCGTCGGGCGCGATCTGCTGGGCGACCTGGTGGAGGTTGGGCTCGGTCGGGATGCCCGTGCCTATGTCCAGGAACTGCCGTACGCCGTTCCTGGCCAGCCATCGGGTGGAGCGGTGCATGAAGGCACGGTTGACTCGTGCCATCACCGGCACCCGAGGGTCGAGGGCGAGCATCTGCCGCCCCATCGCCTCGTCGACGGGATAGTTGTCCTTGCCTCCGAGGTACCAGTCGTACATACGTGCGGGATGGGGCTTGCTGGTGTCGATCTCGACGGCGTCCGCGGGGTCCTGCCCGGTCATGAGGCACTCCGTAAGCATGCGCAGCGTTTAGTGATCAAGTCAGTTCCAGAAAAACGTCAGTACCAAAAACAAAGAACAGGTCCGGTCAAGACAGCAGGAAGTCCGCCTCCCCCGCCTTGGCTCCCTCGATGAACGCCGTCATCTCGTCGGTGGTGTAGATCAGCGCCGGTCCGTCGGGGTCGGTGGACTGCCGGACGGCGATCCGGCCGTCGGCGAGCTTCATCGCTTCCAGGCAGTTGCCTCCGTTGCCGCCGCTCCACGGCTTGTGCCAGCCCTCGCTGCCCAGTTCCCGGGCCGGCATGCCGTTGTAGATCCGCTGCGCGCGGACCCGCGGCCTGGACTGGGTCTTGATGCGATTCATTCACAACTCCTTGCGGAGACCCCGGAGGATCTCCTTCGTGCGATGTGCTGTAGCGGCCTGCGCCGCCATGCGGTCCATGACCTCGAGGTGGGTCGCCACCTCGGTGCGGGCGTCGAGGTACACGGCGCCGGTCAGGTACTCGCTGTAGACCATGTCCGGAAGCTCCGGCATGGCGAATCGGAACAGCACGAAGGGCCCGTACGTGCCCGGATGCGGCCCGTTGTCGAACGGGGCGATCTGCAGCGTCACATTGGGCAGCTTCGCGGCCTCGAGCAGTTTGTCGATCTGCGCTCGCATCACCTCCGGGCCGCCCACCGGGCGGCGCAGCACCGTTTCGTCCATGACGACCCACAACCGGGGCGCATCGTGACGAGTGAGCAGATCCTGGCGTTGTATGCGCAGGTCGACGAGGCGCTCGATGTCCTCCGGCCGGGTCTGGCCGATGGCGCCGGACTTCAGCACTCCGCGCGCGTAGTCCACGGTCTGGAGCAGGCCGGGGACGAAGTGCGGCTCGTACTGGCGGATGAGGGCGGCGGCGCCTTCAAGGCTGACGTGCATGGAGAACCAGCCGGGCAGGACGTCGTGGAACCGCTGCCACCAGCCCGGCTTGTTGGCCTCCTCGGCCAGCTGGACGAAGCCCTCGGCCTCCTCGTCGGTGACCCCGTAGGCCTTCAGCAGCAGCTGGAGGTACGGGATCTTGAGGCCGACCTCGGCCATCTCCATACGGCGGACGGTGGCGGGCGCGACGCGCAGGATGCGGGCGGCTTCCTCGCGTTTGAGCCCGGCGCGTTCCCGCAGGTCCAGCAGGCGCCGACCGAGGACGACCTGTCCGACCGTCGGCGCGGACCGCGGTTCGCTCACGCTCCACCTCCACGAAGAGCCGACCGACCGCGCGGGGGCTTTTGCGGGCCCCGACCCGGCCGGTCACGAAAAGAATCCCGACAGCCCTACGGCGCCGCTCGAAGATCGATTCGAAGATCTGTACGGATGCGTACGGATCTTCGGTGATCCCAATTGGCGCCGTCCTACGTGCTGTTGCGAGCAGTGTGCCACGGCCCCCCACCGCGTCACACAGCACTCTGCATTTTTCAGAGTGACACTTGCCAAGTGTTCACGGCGGGGCGATAGTGGCAAGCGTGATTCCGTCCGCGCCCTTAGGAACAGACGCCGCCGCAGGCCGCCCCCAGGGTCTCGGTGCCAGCGCGGGAGCAGGCCCCGACCAGGCCGCTGCCGAGCGCCGGTTCCGATTCGAACTGGCCGCCCATCCGGGTTCCCCCGCCCAGGCCAGACGCCTGACGAGGGCCCGGCTGCTCGGCTGGTCGGTGTGCGAGGACATCTGCGACACCGCCGTCCTGGTCGTCTCCGAGCTGGTCACCAACGCGATCGTGCACACCGCGAGCGACGTCGTCGTCTGCGAGCTGCACGACGGCGGCGACCTGGTCCGCATAGCCGTGCGTGACGAGGGTTGCGCGCCGGGCGAGCCGCACCCCTCCCCGCAGCGTCCCGAGGAGGAGCACGGGAGGGGACTGCTCCTCGTCGAAGCCCTCTGTCAGGCCTGGGGCGCCCAGGAGCACGGGCCCGGCCTGCTGGTCTGGGCCGACCTGCCCCGCCACGCCGACGCCCTGCCCGCCCCCGTCGCACCGCACCACGCCGGCCTCGGCGAGTTCCTCGACCCGCTCGACGAGTGCGACGACGACGAAAGCGCCGGGCCGCACCTCGACCCCGCCGCGCCCCGTGACGACCTCGGCTGGGGCGCCCCGCCGAAGCCGGGACCGTCCGACGGCCCGGCCGACGAGGACGAGCACGCCGAACAGCGCCGGCGCGGACCGGCCGTACCCCGACCGCAGCCCGTCCCCGGGGCCCCCTCCAAATCGACCTCCATACCCGGCGGCCTGTCCCCCCGGGTGGCGCCCCAGTGGCACCGGGCTCCCGACCACGACGGGCCCGACCGGCTCCACGGGCCCGACGGGCGCGAGGGCCGCCACGGATGGACGCCCGGCCAGTCCGCCGCCCCGCTGCCGTTCGAACACGGCCGCGAACGAGGACGCATATGAGCGCCAGGCCCGCTCCCCCACCGGTGCTGACCCTCGACACGCTCGTCCGCCTGAGGCGCGGACCGGGCGGCGACCCCGCCCCCGGACCGCTGCGCCGACTGGCCGTGCCCGACGGCATGACGGCCCCGCTGGGCTGTGACGCCGTCTCCGCCCCCGCCCACCTCGGCCCGCTGCTGATGCCCCGGCTGCCGCGCATGGGCTGCGTCTACGCCGACCAGGCGCACTGGTGGTGGCTGGTGCCGTCCGACTCCGACTACGCGCTGGACTGGCCCGCCCCCGCGCGCTACGCCACGGGCGCGATCCTCCCGGACTCCCCGCACGCCCCCGGCCTCATCCACCGACCGGACGGCACGCTTCCGTACACCCCGCCGATCCCCCTCTACCTGGCGCTCTGCCGCCTCACGGGCACGACGCCCACCTGGTCACGCCCGATCAGCGCCTGACCCCACCCCCCTTCGCCAGACGGCCGCGGCGCCGTCCCGGGCGCACGCCCGCGCGCCCCGGTTCTCCCGTCCTGCGCCCTGCCCGCACGCGTCTCGTCCCGCGATAGTGGCCGTCGTCCACGATCGCGACCGGGAGGCTGACTGTGGGGCAGGCACGGCGGACGGACAAGGCGGACGGGGCGGACGGGGCGAGCGGGGCGGACAAGGCGGGGACGGCACGCAAACCACAGAGCCCCGACGAACGTGACGTGTCGGAGTCGGAACGGCTGCTCTTCGGCGGCCCGCTCCGCTACGACATGGGCTGGAACCAGCACCGGGACGCCTTCCTGGAGCTGAACTTCCGCGCCATGGTGACCCGGCTGCCGTCCCTGCTCGCCGCCAGCCTCCGCCTCGCCCGGCAGGCCGACCCGAAAGCCGCTCGCGTGGTGTTGTCCGCCGAGATCGCCCGGGGCGTGGCCCAGGCGGTCGGGCTGCTCGCCATGAACACCGTGCTGGGCCGGCTGATCGACGACGGCACGATCGAGGACCGGCTGCGCGACGCCGCCCCCGCCCTGGCCGTGATGGCCGCCGTCCTGCTCATCGGGGCGCTGCTGCGGGCCGCGTCCACGTACGCCACCGGGCGGCTCGAGCCCAAGGTGGAGCGGGTGGCCACCGAGCTGTACCTGGAGCGGGCGGCCGCGGTCGAGCTCGCGGCGATCGAGGACCACGCCTTCCACAAGCTGCTGGACACCGCGCAGTACGGGGCGTCGTCCGCCCGCCGGATGATCAGCTACGGCGCACGCGTGGTGAACGCGATGATCTCGCTGATCGCGGCGGCCGGCGTGCTGACGGTCCTGCATCCGCTGCTGCTGCCGCTGCTGGTGACGATGACGCTGCCGTCCGCCTGGAGCGCCCTGACGAACGCCCGGCGCCGCTACGAGTCGTTCCACACCTGGGTGCAGCACGCGCGCGCGGGACACCTGATCGCCGGCCTTCTCACCGAGCCGGAGGCGGCGCCCGAGATCCGCGTCCACGGGGTCGGCCCCTTCCTGCTGCGGCACTTCCGCGCGATGTCGGAGACGGCGGAGGCGGAACAGGCCCGGCTGGCCCGGCTCGCGGCCCGCACCGGACTGTTCGCGGCGACCTGGACGGGCCTGGCGACGCTGGCGACGTACACCACGCTCGGCGGGCTGCTGCTCAGCGGGACGATGGCGCTGGCGGTGGCGGGCACGGCCGTCATCGCGATCCGCAGCGGTTCCGCGAGCCTGAACACCCTTGTCCTGGAGGTCAACCAGCTGCACGAGGAGGCCCTGTTCGTGGGCGACCTGCAGCGGCTGTACGTCGAGGCGGCCGAACGGGCGATCCCGGTGGGCGGTGCGGCGCTGCCGGAGGATCCGCGCGAGATCCGCTTCGAGAACGTCACGTTCGGCTATCCGGGCGAGTCGACGCGGCCGGCCCTCGAAGACGTCACTCTCACGCTCCCGCTCGGCCGGATCATCGCGCTCGTCGGCGAGAACGGGTCCGGCAAGACGACCCTGGTGAAGCTGCTGGCCGGGCTGTACAAGCCGCAGCGGGGGCGGATCCTGTGGGACGACGTGGACGCGGCGGACGCGGACCGGCGGCAACTGGCCGAGCGCGTCGCGATGGTGGCGCAGGACTTCAAGCGGTGGCCGTTCACGGCCCGGGTCAACATCGCCATCGGCCGGTCCGCCGCGCCGCTCACCGAGGAACGGCTGGCCGCCTCGATCGCCGAGGCGGGCGCCGAGGAGGTGGTCGCGGACCTGCCGCGCGGTCTGGACACCCTGCTCGCCCGGCACTTCAGCGGCGGTCACGAGCTGTCCGGCGGCCAGTGGCAGCGCCTCGGCATCGCCCGCGCGGCCTACCGGCGCGGGCGGATCCTGATCGTGGACGAGCCGACGGCGGCGCTGGACGCCCGGGCCGAGCTGGAGGTCTTCGAGAAGATCCGCGCGCTGGCGGACAGCGGCCAGACGGTGGTGCTGATCACGCATCGGCTGGCGTCGGTCCGGCACGCGGACCTGGTGCACGTCCTGGACCAGGGCCGGCTGGTGGAGTCCGGGACCCCGGACGAGCTGTTGGCGGGCGGTGGCGTCTACGCCGAGCTGTACGCGCTGCAGGCGGAGCAGTTCACCGCGCAGGCGCCGGTCCCCGTGCCGGTACCGGTGGTGTCCGTGCCCGCCCCGTCACAGGCGGGCTGACGGTTCACCGCATCGCCTCACTGCATCGCCTCACCGCGTGGCGTCGCCGCCGCGGACGACCACCAGGAACGTGTCCGTGGCCAGGTCCATGACGACCTCGGCGGGCAGCCCCTCCATGCGCCGCGCGTGAGCGAATTCCTCCGCGGGCCACGAACCACGCGGCCCGCCCGCGGGAAAGCGCTGGAGCACGGTTCGCCCGTTCACCATCTCGCACCTCCGATAAGCGTCGTACTTGTAGGAGTGAACGCTCTTCGGGGGCCTTACACCTCGCCCAGTTGCGGGACTGAGACGTAGTTGACACGGGTTCAGCGCAGAGTGTGAGAATCCGGTCACCTTACGAACATCCCGGACACTCTCCGTGTCAGAACTCGCACTCGTCGCGATATCGAGGGGTGACCGGCGGCCTCGGCGGAACTCATCGCCGCGGCCGAACGTTTGTCACGTGCACCACCTCGTCCGCGCCTCCGGCTATGTGTCGTACTCCTGGATGCGGCGGCCGTGGCTGCGGTCGAGGAGCGCGGGCATCCGCCGCCCGAGCGCCTCGACGGCCTCCGGCACGTCGATCGTCAGCAGCTCGCGGTCGCGCATCAGGATCCGTCCGTCCACGATCGTGGTACGCACGTCGCCGGCGCGGGCGCTGTGCACCAGGGTCGCGGCGAGGTCGTGGACGGGCTGGGTGTGCGGTCCGGTGAGGTCCACGAGGACGATGTCGGCGCGTCGCCCGGGGGCGAGGGAGCCCACCCGGCCGGCGAGTCCGACGGCCTCAGCGCTCTGGAGCGTGGCGTGGTGCAGGGCCTGCCGGGAGGTCAGCCAGCGCGGGTCGCCGGTGGTCGACTTCTGGATCAGGGCGGTGAGCGCCATCGCCTCCCACACGTCGAGGGAGTTGTTGGAGGCGGCCCCGTCGGTGGCGAGTCCGACGGGCACGCCGATCTCGCGCAGGGCGCGGACGGGGGTGGTGGTGGGCCAGCCGAACTTGAGGTAGCCGCGCGGCGCGCTCGCCACGGCCGTACGGCCACGCGCGCGTGCGAGGACGGGCAGGTCGCGCTCCAGGATGCCGGTGCCGTGCGCGATGAGGACGTCCCCGTCGAGGACGCCGGTGCGCTCCAGCACCTCGATGGGGGTGACGCCGTGCCGGGCGAGGCTGGTGTCGCTCTGGTCGCGGTTCTCGGCGGCGTGCAGGTGCACGGGCAGGCCGTGGGCGCGGGCGAGTTCGGCGGTGGCGGCGAGGTCGGCGTCGGTCACGGTGTAGGGGGCGTGCGGGGCGAGGGCGTTGGTGATGCGGCCGCCGGCGCCGCCGCGGTGCCGCAGCGCGAACTCCAGCGACTCCTCGCGGCCCCGGTCGCCCTGGGAGGAGAAGTAGGCCTGCCCGAGGTGCGCGCGCATCCCGCACTCGGCGACGACCGCGGCGACCGCGTCCATGGCGAAGTAGTGGTCGGCGAAGCAGGTGACGCCGCCGCGGATCATCTCCGCGCACGCCAGCCGCGCGCCCGACACGACGTCCTGCTCGGTCAGGTTGGACTCCACGGGCCAGACGACGTCGTTGAACCACTCCTCGGTGGGCAGGTCCTCGGCGAGACCGCGCAGGGCCACCATCGGGGCGTGCGTATGGCAGTTGACCAGCCCGGGCATCGCGACCTGCCCGCGCGCGTCGATGCGCTCACCGGCGGCGAGCCCGGCCGCATCGGCGGTGCTCGTGACGTCGTCCACGACACCGTCCCGGACGACGATCGCGGCGTCCTCGCGGAACGCGACGCGTTCGTCCTGGTCGTGGGTGAGGACGGTGCAGCCGGTGATGACGAGGTCCGCGCCACGGGCCGGCCCCGGGGCGGGCGCAGGAGAAGGCGTCATGGCGTCAACGTACGCGCCGGTGCGCTTGCGCGTGCGGTTCCGTCAACGGGCCCGGCGTACGGCGTGGGCGTGGACGGCGACCGACAGGGTGGGGACGGGGAGTGCCGCCCGCAGCCCCACCCGTTCGCGGCCTGCGGCGAGTTCGTCGAGGAGTTCGGCGAGCCGCTGCCGGTGCCGGGAGGTGAGCCGGCCGGTGTCGTCGAGGTGGACGGCGCACGCGGTGGTCGTGTCGACGAGCCGCTCCAGGACGGCGGCGACCTCGTCCGTGCCCTCCGTGTGCCGGGCGAGGGCGGGCAGTTCGTGGGCGGCGCGGGCGCTGGCGGCGCGGGCCTCGGCGAGCGTGCGGTAGGCCTCGCGGCGCAGGGTCCAGCGGACGGCGCGGTCGTCGGGGCCGTCGAGGACATGGGTGAGGTAGGCGTGCGCGGCGTCCGCGGCGGCGGCGAGCCGGGCACGGACGTGTCCGCCCCGCTCCCCCGGCATCGGCAGATGTCCGACGATCAGGACGATCGCGCAGGCCAGCAGGGTCTCCACGATCCGGCTGCCGGAGGCCTGGGGCTCGCCGCCGACCATCACCAGGGACAGCACGAGCACGGTGACGACGGCGGTCTGGGCGGCGAAGTGCCGGGTGGAGACCGGTATCAGCGCACCGCAGAGGGCGACCAGCGCCACGAGCCCCTCCGGCCGGGGCAGCACGGCGGCGAAGCCGGCGAAGAGCAGCGCCCCGAGCACGGTCCCCGCGGCCCGGCACAGCACCCGGGACACCAGCGGCCCCAGGTCGGGCTTGACCAGGAACACGGCGGTGGCGGGCAGCCAGTACCAGTGCGTGTGCTGCCCGTACCAGTGCGCGTGGTGCAGGGCCTGGGCGATGGCGGCGGCGGCCCCGAAGGAGAGGGCGACCCGGAGCCCGTACTCGCGGCCGCCCGGCCCGAACGCGGTGCGCAGCAGATCCCGGGCGCTGCGCCGACGGGTGTGCAGGTCGCCCCCGCCGCCCTGGTCGAAGGCGTCGGCGGCGTGCAGCAGGGCGTCGTCCAGGGCGCGCAGCGCGGGAGCGGACCGGGAGGGCGCGGGCAGCGGACCGCTGTGCGTGTTCTCCCGGACGGCGACGGCGAGCCGGCGAGGCCCGGCGCAGGCCCGTTCGGCGACGCGCTCCCCGGCCCAGGCGAGCGCGGTCGCGGCCTCCGCGAGGGGCAGCGCGGCGGCGTACTGGGCGTGCAGCCGCCGTTCGGCCGCGGAGCTGGCGTAGCGCCGCAGCCGGGGCCCGGCGAGGGCGTCCTGGGCGTGGTCGAGGGCGGCGGTGAGCGCGGCGCGGCGGGCCGTGGCGGCCTGGGTTCCGGAGGCGTCGAGCAGCTCAGCGACCGCGTCGTACACGCCGGCGACCGCGTCTCGTTCCCCGTCGAAGCGGAAGTCGCCGGTCATCGCGCCGGGCGTGGGCAGCGCGAGCCGCAGCACGACCAGCCACCCGGCCCCGGCGAGGAAGGCGAGGGCGCGGGCCCAGCCCGGTTCCGGCACCGGCATCCCGGCCCCGATCGCCGCGCCGACCAGCAACTGCGTGCCCGCGCCGGAGGCCACGGGCCCGAGGGCGCTCATCCCGCCGGCGAGAAGCCCGAGGCCGGTGAGGACGGCCGTCAGCGCGACGGGCCCGACCTGGTCCCCGGCGTACGTCCCGACGAGCAGTCCGCCCGCTCCCACGAGCGCGGGCGCGCCGAGCCGCCGGACGGAGGTCCGTCGGCTGCCGGGCCGGTCGTTGATCCCGGCGAGCATGGCGGCGATGGCCGCGACCACGCCGAGGCCGGTCCGATCGGCGAGGACGGCGGCCAGCAGAAGGGGTCCGGCCGCCAGCGCGCCGCGGGTGACCGCGCTCCAGGGGACGGGCCCGCGCTGGGCGCGCAGGGCGTGGGCGAGCCAGGGCGGCAGGGCGGTGAGTGCGCGGGCGGGAATGTGCGGGCGCGGGGACACGGGGCTCCTGTCGTGACGAGGGCGGGAGGTGCCTTCGGGCGACGACGGCCGGGGCGGTCAGCGGTGAGCTGCGGTCTCCACCGTAGAGCGCGATCTTGGAGAGAATGGGACGCTCGCGTTTCCGCGAGGTGACGCTTCGCCCGAAACCCGCGTTCTTTATGAACGCAATTCCACCGGTCACCCGCACAGCCCGCCTGCACCCGAGCCCCCCGAACCCGCTCGGCGAAGAACGCCTCGGCCTCCCCCTCCCCTTCCCCCCGCCCTGGCGTCTACTCCGCCACCGGCACTGCTCTCACCCAGATCCGGTCCTCCGTCAGGTATCGGTCCACGCGTAGGTCTGCCTCCGCCAGGGCCTCCTCGAACTGTTCTCTGGTCAGGGGGCGGGTCCGGAAGGTCTGGGTCCACACCGCGTCCGGGAACTCGTACTCCGCGCGCACGGAGTGGACGCCGTCCTCGATCGGCCCGGCCGAGCTGATGCGTAAGGTGAAGCCGCTCGGGTCGACGCGCTCCCGCGGCAGCGCGGTGTGGTAGTCCTCTCCCTCCCGTTGGATCAGTACGCACCCGCCCTTCGCGAGATGACGTGCGCAGGCGCGCAGCATCCTTCGCCGCACCTTCACGTCGCCGTTGTGCACGAGGAACGACGCGAGCATGACCACGTCGAACGTCTCTTCCAGGTCGAGGTCCTCGACCGGGCTGCATATCGTGCGCGCCCCGCGGACCCGCTCCAGCATCTCGGCGGACTCGTCCACCGCCGTGACCGTGAACCCGCGTTCCAGCAGGGCGTGGGTCACGCGCCCGGCGCCGCTGCCCAGCTCCAGGATGTGCGCGCCCGCGGGCACCGCCGCCGAGATGACGTCCGGCTCGTTCCCCACGGGCAGGCGCGCGTAGAACTCCACCGCGCAGCCGTCCGGCGTGATCGCGCCAGGACCGGTTCCTTCATATCCCTCTCGCATTTTTCGCTTCATGCCAGTCCAACGGCCCGGCCTCGTAGGGCCGTTCCCGACACACGGCAGTTCACTCGTTCGAGGGAAGCCACCGCGTTCGAGCTCCGCAGGGGGCGAGAACTCCGGGCCTCTCTGGAGAACGGCCGGAGCGGGGAGTACGTTGCAGAGTGGGAGCGGTGACCGGGATGCGTACGGGCAGTGAGCCGGTGACAGCGCGCAGTGCGCTGCGGATGCGTCTGTGGCTGACCCTGTGGGGACTGGCCTGGGCGATCTTCGGGACGGCCGCGTTCGCCCTCGCCGGGCGCCCGGGATGGGCGGCCGCCTGCGGGCTGCTGTGGGTGGTGATCACCGTCGATCTGACGCTGGTCCTGCGCCACATCCGGCAGGGCCCGCACTATCAGCCGGGCCGCGACATCCCGCCGTACCGGCCGCCGGAGCAGCGTCACCCCTGACCGTCGGTCCTGACCGTCGGTCGGGGCCGGGTCGGGCTCAGGTCTCGAAGCGGGCGGCCTTCAGGTACTGCGGGTTCGGGTCCAGTGCCGCGGCCAGCCGGAAGTGGCGCTTGGCCTGGTCGCCGCGGCCCTGCCGCTCGTAGGTGCGGGCGAGCGCGAAGTGCGCGAACGCGTTGTCCGGCTCCCGCTCCAGGACGATGGTGAACTCCAGCTCGGCGGGCCGCAGTTGAGCGGCGGCGAAGAAGGCACGCGCGCGTAGCAGCCGGGCGGCGGTGTTCTCGGGGTGTGCGGCGATGACTCGGTCGAGCAACTTCACCGCGCCCCGCGGGTCCCGTGCGGCGAGCAGTTGCTCGGCGGCACGGAAATCGATGACGTGCGTCTCCGGAGTACGTCCGGTCGAACCTGCGGTATCGGGCACGGAAAAATCCTTCCCTGGCTCGGTGGGTTCAACGCGCGGAGCGAGGACCGCTATTCCGGGGAGGTCTCGTGTGACGCGTGCGCCCTGCGCACGAGGTCGGACCACACGTCCTTCACACGCCGCTCCAGTTCGGACAGCGGCACGTCGTTGTCGATCACGATGTCGGCGATCTCCCGGCGCTTCTCGCGCGGCGCCTGTGCGGCCATGCGCGCGCGTGCGTCGTCCTCCGTCATTCCGCGCAGCCGGACGAGCCGGTCGAGCTGAGTGCTGGTGTCGACGTCCACGACGATCACGAGGTCGTACAGCGCGGCGAGGCCGTTCTCGGCGAGGAGGGGGACGTCGTGCACGACGACGGAGTCCTCGGGGGCGGCCGTCTCCAACTCGTGGGAGCGGGCGCCGACGAGGGGGTGGACGATCGAGTTGAGGAGCGCCAGCTTCTCGGGGTCGGCGAAGACGATCGAGCCGAGCCGGGGGCGGTCGAGGCTGCCGTCCGGGGCGAGTACGTCCTCGCCGAAGTTCTCGACGACGGCCGCGAGACCCGGGGTCCCCGGCGCGACGACCTCGCGTGCGATCCGGTCCGCGTCGATCAGTACGGCCCCGCACTCGACGAGCAGCCGTGACACTGCGCTCTTGCCGGCGCCGATCCCGCCGGTCAGGCCCACCTTCAGCATGACGGGAAGCTTAGGGCCTGCCGGTGACATCGGACCCGGCAAGGCCCGCAGGGACCCGGAGAACCCCGCAGAGACCGGTGCGGCCCGCCGCCCCTCCCGCCCCTCCCGCCCCTTCTGCGCCGTTTGCGGCCTTTGCAGCCGGGCGGGCGGTCAGCCCTCGCCTTCTCGCTCCGCGAGGAAGCGTTCGAACTCCAGCCCGATCTCGTCCGCCGACGGGATGTCGACCGGTTCGGCGAGCATGTTGCCACGGGTCTCGGCGCCGGCGGCGGCGTCGTACTGGTGTTCCAGGCCCTGGACGAGGGAGGTGAGCTCTTCGTCGCCCTCCTGGATCTGGCGGTCGATCTCCGTCTGGGTGCGGTGCGCGTCCGTGCGCAGCGCGTGCGCGATGCTCGGCAGGACCAGGCCGGTGGCCGCCGTGACCGCTTCCAGCACCGTCAGGGCCGCGTCCGGGTACGTGGAGCGGGCGATGTAGTGCGGGACGTGCGCGGCGACGCCCAGGACGTCGTGGCCGGCCTCCATGAGCCGGTACTCGACGAGCGCCTCGGCGCTGCCGGGGACCTGGGCCTCGTCGAAGGGGCTCCGGTGGCCGGGCACGAGGTCCGTACGGTTGCCGTGCGGGGTGAGGCCGACGGGGCGCGTGTGGGGGACGCCCATGGGGATGCCGTGGAAGGTGACCGACAGGCGGACGCCGAGCCGCTCCACGATCTGCCCCACGGCGAGGGCGAAGCGCTCCCACTCGACGTCCGGCTCGGGACCGGACAGCAGCAGGAAGGGCGCGCCGGTGGTGTCCTGCACGAGCCGCACCTCGATGGCCGGCTCTTCGTACTCGGTCCACCGGTCACGCTTGAAGGTGAGCAGCGGGCGGCGGGCGCGGTAGTCGACGAGCCGGTCGTGGTCGAAGCGGGCGACGACCTGGTGGGGCAGCGAGTCGAGCAGCCGGTCGACGATCTGGTCGCCGGTCTCGCCCGCGTCGATGTATCCGTCGAAGTGGTAGAGCATGACAAGTCCGGCCGACTCCTGTGCGAGCGCCATGTCGACGACTGCCAGGCCTTTCGGCTCCCATGCGTACAAATCCTGCGGATCTAGCACTTGGACCGCTCCTCCTCGTGTTCCTCCTGCACAACGCGCGTGGAGGCGTGGGCATTCCCGCCCGACGCCCTTGATCGGCCGAGCCTCACGGCCTTTTCATGACGCGGGGCCGAGCCCAACTCCCTTGAGGGGCGCGGGGAACCGCTCGACCGGCCCCGGCCGGCCCCCACGGGTCACCGGCCCGTCGACGAGCCCGTGCCGGGCCGTTCCAGGGCAAAGCTGAAGGCCCGCACCTCGAAAGGTACGGGCCCTCAGTCAGCTACTGGAGCTCAGCGGCGAGCGATCAGCTCTGGCCGCCGGCCAGCTTCTCGCGGAGCGCTGCCAGCGCCTCGTCCGAGGCCAGCGCGCCGGAGGTGTCGGCGCCCTCGGAGGAGTACGAACCGCCGCCGCCACCGGCAGCAGCCGGAGCAGCAGCCTCGCCGCCCTCGGCCGCAGCGGCCTCGTCGGCCTCGCGGGACTTGATGACCTGAGCCTGGTGCTGCTCGAAGCGCGTCTGCGCCTCGGCGTACTGGTGCTCCCAGGCCTCGCGCTGGGTCTCGTAGCCCTCGAGCCAGTCGTTGGTCTCGGGGTCGAAGCCCTCGGGGTAGATGTAGTTCCCCTGGTCGTCGTACGACGCGGCCATGCCGTACAGGGTCGGGTCGAACTCGACCGAGGCCGGGTCGGCACCGAAGGACTCGTTGGCCTGCTTCAGCGAGAGGCTGATGCGACGGCGCTCGAGGTCGATGTCGATGACCTTGACGAAGATCTCGTCGTTGACCTGGACGACCTGCTCCGGGATCTCCACGTGGCGCTCGGCCAGCTCGGAGATGTGGACCAGACCCTCGATGCCCTCGTCCACGCGGACGAACGCACCGAACGGAACCAGCTTCGTGACCTTGCCGGGCACGACCTGGCCGATCTGGTGGGTGCGGGCGAACTGCTGCCACGGGTCTTCCTGCGTCGCCTTCAGCGACAGGGAGACACGCTCGCGGTCCATGTCGACGTCGAGAACCTCGACGGTGACTTCCTGGCCGACCTCGACAACCTCGGACGGGTGGTCGATGTGCTTCCAGGAGAGCTCGGAGACGTGGACGAGACCGTCGACGCCACCGAGGTCCACGAACGCACCGAAGTTGACGATCGAGGAGACGACGCCGGAGCGGACCTGGCCCTTCTGCAGGGTCGTGAGGAAGGTCTGGCGAACCTCGCTCTGGGTCTGCTCCAGCCAGGCACGGCGGGACAGGACCACGTTGTTGCGGTTCTTGTCCAGCTCGATGATCTTCGCCTCGAGCTCCTTGCCCACGTAGGGCTGGAGGTCGCGGACGCGGCGCATCTCGACGAGGGAAGCCGGCAGGAAGCCACGGAGGCCGATGTCGAGGATGAGTCCACCCTTGACGACCTCGATGACGGTACCGGTGACGATGCCGTCCTCTTCCTTGATCTTCTCGATGGTGCCCCAGGCGCGCTCGTACTGGGCGCGCTTCTTCGAGAGGATCAGGCGGCCTTCCTTGTCCTCCTTCTGGAGAACAAGGGCTTCGATCTCGTCACCGACGGCGACGACCTCATTGGGGTCGACGTCGTGCTTGATCGAGAGCTCGCGGCTCGGGATGACACCTTCGGTCTTGTAACCGATGTCGAGGAGAACCTCGTCCCGGTCAACCTTGACGATGACGCCGTCGACGATGTCACCATCGTTGAAGTACTTGATCGTCTCGTCGATAGCGGCGAGGAATGCTTCCTCGTTACCGATGTCGTTGACCGCAACCTGCGGGGTGGTGGCGGTGGTCTCGGTGCTGCTCGTCATGTGGGAAAGGGCTCCGGTACGGACATTGAAGTCGTAGGTACTGCTACGCCGGGAGCCCGTGTCGCTCTGAAGAAGCCGGACAGCCAAGGAAGCGTCACACCGGTGAACCGGTGGTGATGCCTCGACAACCGAGGGGACATGCAACAGATGCGAGCGCAGCCTGCTAGGTCTGAGGTGCGCAGGCCCGCAGCGCAACTTGTAGCATACGGGGGCAGCCGGACAGGGTCAATGCGCGAAGGCGCACACCCGGGGCGGATCGCCGCAAACCCGGCACAAAACCTTTCTCCTGAGGCCACGCAGGCCGCAGGAAGCCCCTTCGGTGACACCTGAGCGGCACCGTCGGGCGGGTTGCACGGAAGAGTACGACGAGGGAGCCGATCATCCAAGAGCCCAGATCGTCCGAGCCGGCCGTCGAGCCGGAAGCCACCCGACGTGACGCAGACGTCGCCGAGAGTTCCCGGGCCAACCGGGGCTGGTGGGACCGCAACGCGGACGAATACCAGATCGAGCACGGCACTTTCCTCGGCGACGACCGCTTCGTGTGGGGTCCCGAGGGCCTGGACGAGGTGGAGGCCGAGCTGCTCGGCCCGCCGGAGGAACTGAAGGGGAAGTCGGTCCTGGAGATCGGCGCCGGCGCGGCCCAGTGCGCGCGCTGGCTCACCGCGCAGGGCGCCCGGCCGGTCGCCCTGGACCTCTCCCACCGCCAGCTCCAGCACGCACTGCGCATCGGCGGGGCGTTCCCGCTGGTGTGCGCCGACGCGGGCGCGCTGCCCTTCGCGGACGCCTCCTTCGACCTGGCCTGCTCGGCGTACGGGGCGCTGCCCTTCGTCGCCGATCCGGTGCTGGTCCTGAAGGAGGTGCGGCGGGTGCTGCGGCCGGGCGGCCGTTTCGTGTTCTCGGTGACCCATCCGATCCGCTGGGCGTTCCCGGACGAGCCCGGGCCCGAGGGCCTGTCGGTGTCCTCCTCCTACTTCGACCGCACTCCTTATGTCGAGCAGGACGACCAGGGCCGCGCGGTGTATGTGGAGCACCACCGCACGCTCGGCGACCGGGTCCGCGACATCGTGGCGGGCGGCTTCCGGCTGGTGGACCTGGTCGAGCCGGAGTGGCCGGCCTGGAACTCGTCGGAGTGGGGCGGCTGGTCCCCGCTGCGCGGGAATCTGATCCCGGGGACGGCCGTGTTCGTCTGCGAGCGCGAATAAGCGCTCTGCTGGATGTGCCGCGACGGGCCGTCGTTGCGCTGCGGCGCCGTCATGGCCGGTCGCTCCCCCACGCTCGGCTGCGCTCGAGCGGGGGGACCCCCCACCGCGGCGGAGCCGCATCCGGCAGCGCCCCGCGCCCCTTGAGGGCGCTGCCGGACCGCGGTCGACTTCGCCCGACCCGCTCGGACCCGGGCGGCCCCAGGGGGCCTCGTACGACACTGGGGGCGTGATTCGCCGTGACGACGCCCTGGACGCGCTGCCCGTGCGCGCTGTGCTGCCCGCCCTGACCGACGCTCTGGAGGGGCGCGGCACCGCCGTCCTCGCCGCGCCGCCCGGCACCGGCAAGACGACGCTGGTGCCGCTGGCGCTGGCCGGGCTGCTGGGCGAGGGGTCCGCGCGGCGGGTGGTGGTGGCCGAGCCGCGGCGGATCGCGGCGCGGGCGGCCGCCCGGCGGATGGCGTGGCTGCTGGGCGAGCAGGCCGGGGAGAGCGTCGGGTACACCGTGCGCGGGGAGCGGGTCGTGGGACGGCACACGCGTGTGGAGGTCGTCACGACCGGTGTGCTGTTGCAGCGGCTGCAGCGTGATCAGGAGCTGCCGGGCGTCGACGTGGTGATGCTGGACGAGTGCCATGAGCGGCATCTCGACGCGGACACGTCGGCCGCGTTCCTGTGGGACGTGCGCGAGACGCTGCGGCCGGAGCTGTGGCTGGTGGCCGCTTCGGCGACGACCGACACGGCCGGGTGGGCGCGGCTGCTGGGCGGGGCGCCGGTGGTGGAGGCCCGCGCGGCCGCTTTCGACGTCGAGGTGGTGCATGCGCCCCCGGCCCGTCCGGTGCGGCCGCCGCACGGGATGCGGGTGGATCCCGCGCTGTTGACGCATGTGGCGTCGGTGGTGCGGCGGGCGCTGGCCGAGCGGTCGGGGGACGTGCTGTGCTTTCTGCCGGGCGTCGGGGAGATCGCGCGGGTCGCGGGTCAGCTGGGTGCGCCGGCCGGCGTGGACGTGCTTCAGGTGCACGGGCGGGCGCCGGCGGCCGTGCAGGACGCGGTGCTGTCACCCGGTGCGCGGCGCCGGGTGGTGCTGGCGACCTCGGTGGCGGAGTCCTCGCTGACGGTTCCCGGGGTGCGGGTGGTCGTCGACTCGGGGCTGGCGCGGGAGCCGCGGGTGGACCACGCGCGCGGGCTGAGCGCGCTGACGACGGTTCGGGCGTCGCAGGCGGCGGGACGGCAGCGGGCCGGGCGGGCCGGGCGGGAGGCGCCGGGTGTGGTGTACCGGTGCTGGGCGGAGGCCGAGGGGGTCCGTCTGCAGCCGTTCCCGTCCCCGGAGATCAAAGTGGCCGACCTGACGACGTTCGCCCTTCAGGCGGCCTGCTGGGGCGATCCGGAGGCGTCCGGGCTGGCGTTGCTGGATCCGCCGCCGGGCGGGGCGATGGCTGCGGCGCGGTCGGTGCTGACGGCGATCGGCGCGGTGGACTCCGACGGCAGGGCCACTGACCGGGGGTTGCGGCTGGCCGGGCTCGGGTTGCACCCGCGGCTGGGGCGGGCGCTGCTGGACGGGGCCGCCGCCGTCGGGACGGAGCGGGCGGCGGAGGTGATCGCGCTGCTGAGCGAGGAGGCCCCTCGGGAGTACGGGGACGATCTTGCGGCCGCCTTGCGCACCGCGCGGCGCGGGGGTGACGCCTACTGCGGGCGGTGGCGTGCGGAGGTTCGGCGGCTGCGGGCCGTCGTCGGCGCGGACGGCGCCCGCCCGCCGGTCCGTGGCTCTCTTCCGGGGGAGGGCACGGTCGAGGGCTCGACGGGTCTCGTCGCCGCCCTCGCTTTTCCCGAGCGTCTCGCCAAGGCCGACGGCGGTTCGTACCTGATGGTGTCCGGCACCCGGGCCGAGCTCCGCGAGGGCACCGATCTGCGGGGCGCTTCCTGGCTCGCCGTCGCCGTCGCCGACCGGCCTGTCGGCAAGGGGCACGCGCGGGTGCAGCTCGCGGCGGTCGTGGACGAGGGGGCGGCCCGGCTCGCGGCCGGGGTGCTGCTCGACGAGCGGGACGAGGTCCGCTGGGCCGACGGGGACGTCGTGGCGCGGCGGGTCGAGCGGCTCGGGGCAGTGGAGCTGGCGGTGCGTCCGCTGCGGGACGCCGACGCGGCGCTCGTGCGCGGGGCGCTGCTCGACGGGCTGGAGAAGGAGGGGCTGAGGCTGCTGCGGTGGTCGCCCGAGGCGGTCCTGCTGCGGCAGCGGCTCGCGTTTCTGCGGCGTCGGCTCGGGGAGCCGTGGCCGGACGTCTCGGACGGGTCGCTGCACGCGCGTGTGGAGGAATGGCTGGAACCCGAGCTGAGCCGGGCCCGGCGGCGCGGCGATCTGGCGCGGATCGATGCGGGGGCGGCGCTCGGCAGGCTGCTGCCGTGGGCCTCCGGCGAGGCGGCCCGGCTGGACGAGCTGGCGCCCGAGCGGATCGCCGTTCCCAGCGGGTCCAGAATCCGGGTCGACTACGCCGACCCCGAGCGGCCGGTGCTGGCGGTGAAGCTGCAGGAGATGTTCGGGCTGGCCGAGACTCCGCACGTCGCGGGTGTGCCGGTGACGGTGCATCTCCTCTCCCCCGCCGGGCGGCCCGCGGCGGTCACCGCCGATCTGGCCTCGTTCTGGAAGGGCGGCTACAAGGGGGTGCGGGCGGAGTTGCGCGGCCGGTATCCGAAGCATCCCTGGCCCGAGGATCCGGCCGGCGCCGAGCCGACCCGGTTCACCAACGCGCGGCTCAGGCGGTGACGGGCTGCGGCGCGGCGGGTGCGGCGCGGGTGGGCTGCCGTGGGCGGCGGGCGCGCGCCTCCAGGTAGAGGGAGAGGGCCAGCAGCAGGAAGCCGAGCGTCAGGAAGCCCCAGGGCAGGTAGGACGTCAGCAGCAGGACGAGGTCGCGGTTGGACTTGACGATGGACACGGTGTGTTCGATGTAGTCCTCACGCATCTTGACGTGGCCGGCGAACGCCGTGACCTTCTCGCGGCCTGCGAGCAGGGTGCCGCCGCGCAGTTCCTCCTGGTGGATCTCCTCGCCGTAGACGGGCGCTCCGGTGACCGGTTCGACCCAGAACTTGCGGACCGTGGTGTACCAGCGGGTGGTGCCGGTCTTGGCGACGGTCTCCGGGGTGATGCCCGCGACGGGCATGGTCTTGGGCATCGAGACCTTGGTCCAGGGGACGGTCTGCTCGAAGTAGTAGACCTCCAGGCCGCGGAAGGTCTGGGTGCCCTTGTAGTGGATGGGGGCCGTGGTGCGGGTCTGGGCGTCGAAGTACTGGTAGTCCCGCTTCTCCGTCAGGAACGGCCACTTGAACTCGATGCCCTCGCGGCGGACCGGGTCGCCGTCGACGGACTCGCCGGTGGCGTGCACGGGCTCCTGTGTGTGGGCGTCGAAGATATAGCGCTCGGGGACCTTGGAGACCATCTTGCCGTCGGGTCCCTGGACGTAGGACAGGCCGTCCCAGACGACGACGTCGCGGCCCGCCGTCTTCTCGATCTTCTCCGAGGCCTCCACGTTCCCCTTGAGGGTCTGCACGATGGTGACCTTGGGGACGGTGCGGGCGGTCATGCTGCCGTAGTCGAGCAGGGTGGCGTTCTTGGCCTCCAGGACCATCGTCTGGTACTCGTTCGCCGGGATCTTGGCCAGGCGCGGGAAGGCGTACCAGCGCAGCAGTGGGGACAGCGCCGCGAAGAACACGGCGAGGGCGAGCAGGATCAGCGCGGCCTTGCGGCGCATCTCGGCCTCCTTCGCGAGCGGACCGGGCGGGCGGTGGGGCGATCGGTCGTCCTACGGGCAGGCGTCCTACGGCGGTCGTCCTACGGGTGGGCGGGCACCGTCGTGAGCATGGGTTTCGGGGAGGTCTCGGCGGTCGGCGTGCCCAGTGCGGTGAGGGTGAGGACCAGGGCGAACGCGACGGCGAGGCCGGTCGCGGCGGCGATCAGGGCACGCATTCGGGCCTCCCGACGGAACTGACAGGTCGTCAGGTCCGGCACGGTAGCAACGCGCGCGCGAGATGAGAACAGCTCGCGCACGACGACGGCGGCGACCCGGCCGGGGTGGCCCGGATCGGCAGATGGACCAGCGACCGGGCGGACCGGGCGGCCAGCGCCCACAGGGCGACGAGCC
>NZ_JBSFEV010000045.1:0-76458 GCF_053594615.1 Streptomyces sp. NPDC001858 | reverse complement strand
CGCTCAGGCTTTCCTCCGGGCAGTTTCCCTTCGGTCTTGCGTTTCCGACTCTATCAGATCCTTTTCCGATCCGATTTCCTCGGTGCTTTCCAGGTCCCCCGCTTTTGTCTCGCGGTTTCCCTTTCCGGCGGTTCCGACTTTATCAGAAGTTTCAGGCCGGTCTGACCGGCCATTCGTTTTCCGACTTGTTCGGGAGTCCCTGCGGAATCCGGAGATTCAAGGGACTGACAGATACTAACCGCTGCCGACCGGACTCTGTCCAGTTCCAGGCAACTGTTCGAATCTACCTCCCCACGCACTCCGTGTCAACGGCTTTTGCGGGGCGAGGAGGAGACTAGCAGCTCAACAGGGCCGGTCGCACATCAGGCGGCTGTCGGCACCGTGGCGCTGCGCTCGGCGGCATCGACGTCGCCTGTGTCTCCGTCGCGGGCGGCCCTGCCGCCGAGGACGTAGACGTAGGCGAGGAAGGCGAGTTCTGCTGCGATGCCGATGGTGATGCGGGCCCAGGTGGGCAGGCCCGATGGGGTGACGAAGCCTTCGATCGCGCCGGAGACGAAGAGAACCAGGGCGAGGCCGATCGCCATGCCGACCGCGGCCCTGCCCTCTTCCGCGAGTGCGGTGCGTCGGGAGCGGGGGCCGGGGTCGATGACCGTCCAGCCGAGGCGGAGGCCGGTGCCGGCTGCGACGAAGACGGCTGTCAGTTCGAGGAGGCCGTGCGGGAGGACGAGTCCGAGGAAGGTGTCGAGTCGGCCCGCCGAGGACATGAGGCCGGCGCCGATGCCGAGGTTGAGCATGTTCTGGAACAGGATCCAGAGAACCGGCAGGCCCAGGAAGACGCCCAGGACCAGGCACATCGCGGCGGCCTGGGCGTTGTTCGTCCAGACCTGGGCGGCGAACGCGGCGGCCTGGTGGCTCGAGTAGTACGTCTCGTACAGGCCGCCGGGGCGGGTGAGCTGGCGGAGTTCGTCGGGGGCGGCTATGGAGGACTGGACTTCCGGGTGGGTGCCGATCCACCAGCCGAATACGGCGGCGAGGGCGGTGGACAGGAGTGCGGTGGGTACCCACCAGTGGCGCGACCTGTAGACCGCGGCCGGGAAGCCATGGGTGAGGAAGCGCGTCGCGTCGCGCCAGGAGGCGCGGCGGGTGCCGGTCACGGCGCTACGCGCGCGTGCCACGAGCTGGGTCAGCCTGCCGGTGAGCTGGGGGTCGGGGGCGCTGGACTGGATCAGGGAGAGGTGGGTGGCGGTGCGCTGGTAGAGGGTGACGAGTTCGTCGGTCTCGGCGCCGGTGAGGTTGCGCCGGCGGCGCAGGAGGGCGTCGAGGCGGTCCCATTCGGCCCGGTGGGCTGAGACGAAGACGTCGAGGTCCATCGGTGTGCCTGCTCCTCGGCTGTTCGTCGGCGGCCGGTGATGGATGTCAGCTTGTCCTACTGCGGCGCGATGTGCGTTCAGCTTGGCAGACTGGCTGTTCTCGGGGTGGGCCAGGGAAGGGACGACGGGCGTGAGTGAGCTGGTGACGGGCGAGGCCGTGGCGTTGGAGCTGCGGCCTGCCAGGCTGCCCAGCCGGGCGTTGGCCGTCCTGCTGGACCTGGTCGTGGCGTTCGTGGTCTACATCGTCGTGAGTATCGCTCTGGTAGCGGCGACGGCGTCCTTGGACGAGGCTGCGCAGATCGCGGTGTCGATCGCGACGTTCCTGCTGGTGCTGGTGGGTGGACCGATCGCGGTGGAGACGCTCAGTCATGGGCGCTCGCTCGGGAAGATGGCGTGTGGGCTGCGTGTGGTGCGGGACGACGGCGGGCCGATCCGGTTCCGGCACGCGCTCGTGCGGGGTGCGATCGGGGTCGTCGAAATTCTGCTGACGATCGGCGTGGTGGCCACGATCGCCTCGCTGGTCTCCGCGCGGGGCAGACGGCTCGGTGATGTCTTCGCCGGGACCTTGGTGGTGCGGGAGCGGGTGCCCACAGCCCCGACCGGTTTTCTGCCGCCGCCTCCGCCGTGGTTGGCGGGGCGGTTCCAGGGACTCGATCTTTCGGCGGTGCCGGACGGGCTGTGGCTGGCGGTGCGGCAGTACCTGGGGCGGATGAATCAGCTGGATCCGCAGGTCGGCTGGGCGATGGCGGAGCGGCTGGCCGGTGAGCTGGCGGCGCGTACGGGGGCTCCGGTGCCGCAGGGGGTGCCGCCGGCCGCGTTCTTGGCGGCGGTGGTGCAGGAGCGGCAGGTCCGGGAGGCACGGCGGGCCTTCGGCAGCGGTCCGGTTGCGGGGCGGCCTGCGGGTGGCGGTCCGCCGAGTCCGTACGGTCCGGGGCCGGTGGGTTCACCGGGTTCGTACGGTCCGCCTGTGTCGTACGGGGCTGCTGGGGCGCAGGCGCCTGTTGATCGGTCCGAGGGGTCAGGCGGTGGGTTCGTGCCGCCGGCGTAGTGCTGTGCGGGGTGGGTTCAGTCGAACGTCGACGGGGGTGTTTCGAGGTCTTCCAGTTCGATGCCGGGGGCTGCGAGGACGACGTCGCCGGCGATGTGCACGGTGTGCTGTTCGCCGGTGTCCAGGGCTGTGACCTGGTATTCGTCCACGGTCAGGGGGCCGTTGTCAGTGGCGTGTGCTTCGCTTTTCAGCAGGGCCCAGGACTGGTCCACGGTGCGCGGGGCGAGGACCGGGTCCGTGAAGGCGACGAGGCGTACTCGGGTTGCCGGGGAGGAGGGGGTGAGGCGCAGGAGTCGGGTGGTCGCGATGAGGAAGGCGGGGGATGTGCCCGTGAAGGCGTGGGCGGGGGTGTTGCCTTCTGTGGCGTGGGCGCCGGTGGGGTCGGTGCGGACCCAGGTGACGCCGTCCAGGGCTGCGCCGCGTACCTGCCAGTCGCTCGCGTGGAGTTCGAGGCGGAGGGGGCGGCCGAGGTCGTCGAGTGTGAGGTCGACGGAGCCGGTGTGATCGCCGGTGGGGGTGGTCAGCCGGGAGACGTAGCGCCAGCCGGAGGGGCCGGGGGCGCATTGGAAGTGCTCGAGTGCGAGGAGGGTGTGATCGTGCGGATCGTGGAGCGAATAGCGGCCGCGGGGCATCGGGGTCCTGGGGTCTGACGGGCTGGTCGGCTCTGGTGCGGCCGTGGGCCGACGGGGCAGGCCCCCGGCACGGGGGTGCGGGGGCCTGTCTCGGAGGACCTGCCTGGTGCTGAGGAACGCGTCAGCGCGTGGGTGCGTGGGTGCGCTCCTCAGCATGGCGGGGCTGCGGAACTCAGTAGCGGTAGTGGTCCGACTTGAAGGGGCCGTCGACCTGGACGCCGATGTACGCGGCCTGCTCGGGGCGGAGCGTGGTCAGCTTCACGCCGAGCGCGTCGAGGTGGAGGCGGGCGACCTTCTCGTCGAGGTGCTTGGGCAGCGTGTAGACGCCGATCGGGTACTCGGACTGCTTGGTGAACAGCTCGATCTGGGCCAAGGTCTGGTCCGCGAAGGAGTTGGACATCACGAACGAGGGGTGGCCGGTGGCGTTGCCCAGGTTCAGCAGGCGGCCCTCGGACAGCACGATGAGGACCTTGCCGTCGGGGAACTTCCAGGTGTGGACCTGGGGCTTGACCTCGTCCTTGACGATGCCCGGGATCTGCGCGAGGCCGGCCATGTCGATCTCGTTGTCGAAGTGGCCGATGTTGCCGACGATGGCCTGGTGCTTCATCTTGGCCATGTCCGAGGCCATGATGATGTCCTTGTTGCCGGTCGTGGTGATGAAGATGTCGGCCTTGTCGACGACCTCGTCGAGGGTCGTGACCTGGTAGCCGTCCATGGCCGCCTGGAGGGCGCAGATCGGGTCGATCTCGGTGACGATGACGCGGGCGCCCTGGCCGCGGAGGGACTCGGCGCAGCCCTTGCCGACGTCGCCATAGCCGCAGACGACGGCGGTCTTGCCGCCGATGAGGACGTCGGTGGCACGGTTGATGCCGTCGATCAGGGAGTGGCGGCAGCCGTACTTGTTGTCGAACTTCGACTTGGTGACGGCGTCGTTGACGTTGATCGCCGGGAAGAGGAGTTCGCCGTCGCGCTGCATCTCGTAGAGGCGGTGGACGCCGGTGGTGGTCTCCTCGGTGACGCCGCGGATCTCCGAGGCGAGCTGGGTCCACTTCTGCGAGCCGTCGGTGATGGTGCGGCCGAGGAGTTCGAGGACGACGCGGTGCTCGTCGGACTCGGCGGTGTCGGCGGAGGGGACCTTGCCGGCCTTCTCGTACTCGACGCCCTTGTGGACGAGCATGGTGGCGTCGCCACCGTCGTCCAGGATCATGTTCGGGCCGCCGGTGGGGGTGTTCGGCCAGGTCAGGGCCTGCTCGGTGCACCACCAGTACTCTTCGAGGGTCTCGCCCTTCCAGGCGAAGACCGGGATGCCCTGGGGGTTGTCGGGCGTGCCGTTGGGGCCGACCGCGACGGCGGCGGCGGCGTGGTCCTGGGTGGAGAAGATGTTGCAGGACACCCAGCGGACCTCGGCGCCGAGGGCGACCAGGGTCTCGATCAGGACGGCGGTCTGCACGGTCATGTGCAGCGAGCCCATGATCCGGGCGCCGGCGAGGGGCTGGGTGGCGGCGAACTCCTTGCGGATGGACATCAGGCCGGGCATCTCGTGCTCGGCGAGGGTGATCTCCTTGCGGCCGAAGTCGGCCAGGGAGAGGTCGGCGACCTTGAAGTCCTGTCGGTTGTCGACAGTCGTCATGGTGTGCTGCTCCTCGGAGTCGGGTCGAGAGAGTGGGTAGGGCTGGTCTGCGCGGCTGCGGACACAGGGGTCCCCAGGGGGGACACAGGCATGCCCGCGTTCGCGCAGCGCAGTCCGTCGGAGGCCCTCTCTCCCTCGGACGGTCCGCACCGGGTCCGCCCGACCGCCATCAGCAGCGACGTTCTGGCTCCGTTCCAAGCTACACCGGAGGTGCGGGGCTGCCCCAGTCCACCTCGGAAACGGTGACAGGACCCGGCGGTGGTTCGGCGGGTCCTGTCGGGTGGTGTGCGGGTCAGTGCTCGGTGGGGTGCTGGGCGGGTCCGCCCGGGGTGGCCTCGGGCTTCGGTCCCTCGGCGGCCACGTCCTCGTCGTAGACGTCGGGCTCGAGGTAGATGACGCGGGCGATGGGGACGGCGGCGCGGATGCGGGCCTCGGCGGCGTTGATGGCGGTGGCGACCTCGGTGGCCGTGTCGTCGTGCCGGACGGCGATCTTGGCGGCGACGAGGAGTTCCTCGGGGCCGAGGTGGAGGGTGCGCATGTGGATGACGCGGGTGACGGTGTCGCCGTCGACGATGGCGGCGTCGATCTTTTGGACGTCTTCCAGGCCGGCGGCTTCGCCGAGGAGCAGGGACTTGGTCTCGGCGGCCAGGACGAGGGCGATCAGGATGAGCAGGATGCCGATGCAGAGGGTGCCGATGCCGTCCCAGACGCCGTCGCCGGTGAGGAGGGCGAGGCCGACGCCGCCGAGGGCGAGGATGAGGCCGACGAGGGCGCCGAGGTCCTCCAGGAGGACGACGGGCAGTTCGGGCGCCTTGGCACGGCGGACGAACTCCGTCCAGGAGTGTTCGCCGCGCAGCGGGTTGGACTCTTGGATGGCCGTGCGGAAGGAGAAGCTCTCGGCGATGATCGCGAAGACGAGGACGCCGACGGGCCAGTACCAGTGCTCGATCTCGTGCGGGTGCTTGATCTTCTCGTAGCCCTCGTAGATGGCGAACATGCCGCCGACGGAGAAGAGGACGATGGAGACGAGGAAGGCGTAGATGTAGCGCTCGCGGCCGTAGCCGAACGGGTGTTGGGGGGTTGCCTCGCGTTGGGCCTTCTTGCCGCCGATGAGGAGCAGGGCCTGGTTGCCGGAGTCGGCGAGCGAGTGCACGCCTTCGGCGAGCATCGACGACGATCCGCTGAACGCGAACGCCACGAACTTCGATACCGCGATCGCGAGGTTGGCGCCGAGTGCCGCCACGATCGCCTTGGTGCCGCCTGACGCGCTCATGTGTTCGCGTTGTCCCTTCGCCTACGTGCGTACGCCGTGCGGAGCGGGGCCGTGTTGGCTTTGCCCGTCCTTTGCCGGTGGGTCATTGTTGCAGCCCGGTCCGGCGGTGACGCGTCGGGCTGTCCGGTGCGTGGGGGTCAGGCGATGACGGTGGCGCGGAAGAGCGTGCCGGTTCCGGACACTTCGGCTTTTTCGCCTGCGGGGACGAAGACGGAGTGGCCGGGGGTGAGTTCGTGTTCGCCCGTCTGTACGGTCCCGGCGGTGCAGAGCAGGATCTGCGGGGTCGGCAGGGTCAGGTCGTGGGCGGGGGCGCCGGCGGGCAGGACGTAGCGCGAGAGCCGGAACTCGTCGATGGGGGTGTCGTAGACCTCTTCGCCGTCCGGGGCGGCCTCGGGGCGCAGAACGCCGGGGTCGCCGGGCTCGAAGCGGACGATGCGCAGGAGTTCGGGGACGTCGACGTGCTTGGGGGTCAGTCCGCAGCGCAGGACGTTGTCGGAGTTGGCCATGATCTCGACGCCGAGGCCGCTGAGGTAGGCGTGCGGGATCCCGGCGCCGAGGAACAGGGCCTCGCCGGGCTGGAGTCGGACGTGGTTCAGCAGCATGGCGGCGATGACGCCGGGGTCGCCGGGGTAGTGGTGGGCGATGCCGGCGTAGGGGGCGTAGTCGCCGCCGAGGCGGTCGCAGGCGGCCGCGGCCGCCGCGACGGTGTGGGCCATCTCCTCGCGGTCGGCGGTGAGGATCGCGGTGAGGACCTCGCGCAGGGCGGCCTCTTCCGGGTGGGCGTGCAGGAGGTCGACGTACGGCTTGAGGGAGTCGACGCCGAGGCCGTCGAGGAGGTCGGCGGCCTGCGTGGGGGTGCGGAAGCCGCACAGGCCGTCGAACTCGGTGAGGGCGCAGATGAGTTCGGGCTTGTGGTTGGCGTCCTTGTAGTTGCGGTGCGGGGCGTCGACGGGGATGCCGCGGCGCTCTTCGTCCTCGTATCCCTGCTTGGCCTGGGTCAGGTCGGGGTGGACCTGGAGGGAGAGGGGGGCGCCGGCGGCGAGGATCTTGAGCAGGAAGGGGAGGCGGGGGCCGAACTTGGCGACGGCCCGCTCGCCGAGTTCGCGTCGGGGGTCGGCCTCGATGGCCTCGACGAGGGTGCCCCGGTCGGTGCGCGAGGGTGCGCCCGGGTGGGCGCCCATCCACATCTCGGCCTGCGGTTCGCCGGTCGGCGTGGTGCCGAGCAGCTGCGGGATCGCGGTGGGGGAACCCCAGGCGTAGGGGCGGACGGTGTTGTCGAGGCGGTCCATGCGGTTCTTTCTGCCTGCGGTTCTGGAGTCGGGTTCTGGGGTGGGTTCTGTTGGTGGGTTCTGCCGGTGGGTTCTGCCGGTGGGTTCTGCCGGTGGGTTCTGCCGGTGGGTTCTGCCGGTGGGTTCTGCCGGTGGCTTGTGCTGTGGGTTCTGCCGGTGCGTTCTGCCTGTGGGTTCGGTCGGCGGAGTCTGGTTTTGTGGTCAGGCTCCGGAGGCGAGCGCCAGGTAGACGGCGGCGAAGTCCGTGGTCGCGATCAGTTCGGCGAGGGTGACCAGTTCGTCGCCGGCTTCCGGCTCGAGCTCGCTGATCGGCGTGTCGTGGCTGAGGGCCAGTTCGCGGGCGGACGGCGCTGCCGTGAGGCCGCCGATCGGCCGGTCGCGGAGCAGCACCACGCGCGCGTGCAGGGCCGGGGTTTCTTCGACGCGGTCGCGGAAGAAGTCGTCCGGGTCGGCGCTGGCGGCGAGAGGGCCGGCGAGGAGCGCGTTGTGTTCGGCGAGCGCCTCGGGGAGTTCCGAGACGAGGGCGGGTCGGCCGGCGAGTTCGGCGAGGGCGGCTGCGAAGCGGCGGCCGGCGGGGCCCGCCGAGGTGCCTTCGGTCCAGATCACCGGGAGCGCGTCGGCCAGTTCGGCGGCCAGGGTCTTCGCCGGGTTGCTGTAGGTCGCGATGGCGGGGCCGCAGCGTTCGGCGACCCGGTCGAGCCGGTCGGCGACCTTCTCGATCGCCTCGGGCGGTGCGGAGAGCAACGCGATGCGGTCGAGGAGGGCGAGCAACGGGGTCAGCAGGGCCCAGAGGACGCCGGGGGCGGAGGCGGCGACGGGGGGCTGTTCGTCCTGTTCGTACGGTGCTGTCGCCAGTGGGACGAACAGGGCGTGGGTGGCGCCGGCCGCCTCGGTGAGCGGGGAGCCGGCGGGGGCCACTGCGGCGAGGGTGCAGCCGCGGCGGTAGGCCTGCTCGGCGAGGAGGGCGAGGCCGGGTTCGCTGCCGTCGGGGGTGGCGATCAGCAGGAGGTCGACGGAGCCGGCCCAGCCGGGGAGTTCCCAGCGCAGGGCGCCTGCGGCGGGGGCGACGCCGGTGGGGGTCAGCCGGATGACTGGGCAGGCGGCGCCGGCGAGGGTGCCGAGGAGGTCGGCCACGCAGGTGGCGGCGGCGCCGGGGCCCGCGATGAGGATGGCGCGGGGGCGGCCGTCGGGTTTGAGGCCGTTGACGCCGGCCTCGGCGGCGTGCCGGGCGGCGGTGCGGACGCGGGCGCCGGCTTCGGCCGCGCCGCGCAGGAGGGCTCGGCGGTCGGCCTCGGCGAGGGCCTCCGGCGTGTCGAGCAGCGAGTCGTCGAGCATGGCGGCAGTCTCCGATCGCCTGGGGCGTCGTCGGTTTTGCGGGGCCGGGTGGGGAGCGTGGGGTGGTTTGGGGCGGGGTTGTGCTTGGTGCTTGGTGCTTGGTGCACGGTGCTTGTGGTTGTGCTTGCGCCTGGGGCTGTGCTGGGTGCTTCGGGCTTGGCGCCCGGCGCCTGGGGTTTGGTGGGGCGCGGTGCGTTTTACGCGGGGTGGCGGGCCTCGTCGACCAGGAGGACGGGGATGCCGTCGCGGACGGGGTATGCCAGGCCGCAGTCCTGGCCTGTGCAGATCAGCTCTGTGTCCTGCTCCTTGAGGGGGGCGTGGCAGGCGGGGCAGGCGAGGATCTCCAGGAGGCCGGCTTCGAGCGGCATGGGGTGTCCCTTCGGGGTGTGCGGTGCGCTGGGCGCGTGCGCGGTGCGCGGTGTGGTGAGCGGGTGGGTCGGGGTGGGCGGATGTGCCTGGTCAGGGTACCGCTGGTGGGGGTGGGGTGCGGGGGTTGGGCGGGAAGGGGTGACGGGGGGCGGGGTGGGGGCTTGTGGTTGGTGGTTGGTGGTTGGTGGTTGGTGGTTGGTGCGTTGGGGTGGGCGTTGTGGGTTTCGCCCCCGCCGCCCCTACCCATTCCCATCCCCAGGGGCTTCGCCCCTTCGACCCCACCAGGGCTCCGCCCTGGGACCCGGCCGGGGACTGCGTCCCCTGGACCCCTCACGGGACTGCGTCCCTGGCTCGCGCACAAGGCTCCGTCCCGGCTCGGCGCATGGGGCTCCGCCCTGGCCCCGCGCACGGCGCTCGGCCCAGCCCGACACCCAGCGGTCGCCCTTGCCCCATGCAGGCGCTCGCCCCGCCCGTAGCTTCGCGCACGGCCCTTGTCCCCTGCCCTGTGCACGGCACTCGCTCCAGCCCGACGCCCAACGCTCGGCCCTGTCCCGTGCCCGGCGCTCGCACATGCCTCGCACGGAGCGGTCGCGCCTGAAACGCGCACGGCCTCGTCCCAGCCCGACACCCAGCGCTCGCCCTCGCCCCATGCAGGGCGCTCGCCCTAACTCCGCACGCAGCGCTCGTTCCTGCCCCATGCCAAGCACTCGTCCCTGCCCCGCGGGAAGCGCTCGCCCTTCTCCCGCGCGTAGCGCGCCCGTCCCCTGCCACGCCTGCAGCGCTCGCTCCTCCCCCGCCCGCAGCGCAGGTCCCTCCTCCGCCCGCAGCACCCGACCGTGCCCGGCGCACAGCACTCGTCCCAACTCCGCGGGCAGCGCTCGTCCCTGCCCACACGCGGGCCTCGCCCTTGTCCCGCGCGCAGCCGTCGCCCTTGCCGCGCCCACGACGCTCGTCCCAGCTCCGCGCGCAGCGCTCGTCCCCTGCCCGTACGCGGGCCTCGCAGCCGTCGCCCTTGCCGCGCCCACGGCACTCTCCCCCCGCCTCGCCCGCAGCGCTGGTCCCTCCCCGCCCACGAGCGCTGGTCCCTCCCCCGTGCGCAGCGCTCGTCCTTGACCTGTGCCCCGCGCTCGTTCCTGCTCCGTGCCCGACACTCATCCCTGCCCCATGCCCCGGCAGTCGTCACCGCCCTGCCCGCAACGCTTGTCGCTGCCCCCTGCGGGGGGACGGCTGGGGTCAGGCTTGGATGAGTTTTAGGGTTTCGTTTCGGATTTTGGTCATGGTGGGTTCGTCTCGGGCTTCTGCGTTGAGGCGGAGGAGGGGTTCGGTGTTGGAGGGGCGGACGTTGAACCACCAGTCGGTGGAGGTGACGGTCAGGCCGTCGAGTTCGTCCAGGGTGACGTCGTCGCGGTTTGCGTATGCCGCCTTGATCGCGGCGATGCGGCCGGCCTGGTCGGCGACCGTGGAGTTGATCTCGCCGGAGCCGGTGTAGCGGTCGTACTGCGCGACCAGGGCGGAGAGGGGGGCCTGCTGGGTGCCGAGGGCGGCCAGGACGTGGAGGGCGGCCAGCATGCCGGTGTCGGCGTTCCAGAAGTCCTTGAAGTAGTAGTGCGCGGAGTGTTCTCCGCCGAAGATCGCGCCCGAGCGGGCCATCTCCGCCTTGATGAACGAGTGGCCCACTCGCGTACGGACGGGGGTGCCGCCGTTCTCGCGGACGACCTCCGGGACCGTCCAGGACGTGATCAGGTTGTGGATGATCGTGCCCTTGCCGCCGTTGCGCGCGAGTTCGCGTGCCGCGACCAGGGCCGTGATCGCGGACGGGGAGACCGGCTCGCCCTTTTCGTCGACGACGAAGCAGCGGTCGGCGTCGCCGTCGAAGGCGAGGCCCAGGTCGGCGGACTCTTCGCGGACCCGCTTCTGCAGGTCCACGAGGTTCGCCGGGTCCAGCGGGTTGGCCTCGTGGTTGGGGAAGGTGCCGTCCAGTTCGAAGTACATGGGGATCACGGTGAGGGGCAGGCCCGCCAGGACGGTGGGGACCGTGTGACCGCCCATGCCGTTGCCCGCGTCGACGACGACCTTCAGGGGGCGGATGGAGGTCACGTCGACGAGTGCGCGCAGGTGTGCCGTGTAGCCCTTCAACGTGTCCGTTCGGGAGATCGTTCCCGGTACCTGCGCCGGTGTGGGCTTCGCGGCGGTCGAGTTCATCCAGCTTTCTACCAGTTCTCGGATCTCCGTCAGGCCGGTGTCCTGGCCCACCGGGGCCGCGCCCGCGCGGCACAGCTTGATGCCGTTGTACTGGGCCGGGTTGTGCGAGGCCGTGAACATGGCGCCGGGGAGGTCGAGTGCGCCCGAGGCGTAGTACAGCTGGTCCGTGGAGCAGAGGCCGATTTCGGTGACGTCCACGCCGAGCGCGGCCGCTCCGCGCGCGAAGGCGGCGGTCAGGCCGGGTGAGGAGGGGCGCATGTCGTGGCCGACGACGATCGCCCGGGCGTCGGTGACCTGGGCGAAGGCGGCGCCGAAGAGCTCGGCCAGTGACTCGTCCCACTGGTCCGGGACCACCCCGCGTACGTCGTACGCCTTCACGATCTGGGACAGATCAGCAGCCACGGCCACCCTTCCTGAAGTCCTGTAGGTCACCACAAACTACCCGGGCCGGTTCGGCGTCCGCTGTGCAGGCGATGGTGAGGTTCTGCGACGAGATCATCTTGCCGAGGACGCCGCCCGAGCGCTGCCGCCGCCACGAAGTGGCCGATCGTGGCGGCCTGGCCGGAGAGGTTCATGACATGGGCGAGGGCCAGGACAGAGGTTCCTTGAGCGCCACGCGCGCCGCCGGCTGGCTCCCCGTCCACGTTCACGACGTTCCGGAAGGGCCAGTCGTAGGTCCGGGTGGCCTGGGCGAGCCAGTCCTTGATCGTGGGGATCTGGGCCACGGAGAAGATCATGACGATCAGCGGGTAGGGGGCGTAGGCGCGCAGGATCTCGGGGTTGGGGTCCCGTTCGTCCAACTCCTCGCTGCGGGTGCCCGTCAGCACGGACGCGCGTACCGCTTCGGGTGCGGCCACGCGCGTGTGCGGTACGGCGACCAGGGCGGCGGCGCCCGCCAAAGCGGTGCCGATGTCGGCTAGTTGCGCGGAGCCGTAGTCGGAGGCGGCGAACTGGGCTACGGCGAAGGCGATTCCGCAGGCCAGGGCCGGAACCCAGGTCTTGCGCAGGCCTCGTCGGCCGTCCACCAGGACGAGCGGGTACGACGAGGGCTTGGATGCGGGCGTCGGAGAGGCGGCCGAAGGACCGGCGCAGGGCGTCGAAGTGCCGGGTGCGGACCGTTGTCCGGTACACCCAGAGGGCGTTGGCGGCGATCCACAGGATGGGGAAGAGGCCGAGGCAGGCTCCCTGGGCGGTGCCGGAGAGCGTCCCTGGGCCCACGGGCACGCCGTAGGGGCGTCAGAAGGCCCGTCAGGCCCGCCGGATGGGCTTTGGGGCGGACGCCGCCGAGGAGGATCAGGGCGATCACGCGGGGCAGGGGCGCGACGAGGGCGGACAGGGCTTGAGCGCTCCGCTGGGAGTGCTGCGATGTGCCGTCGTTCCGGTGCGGCGTCGTCGTAGCCGGTCGCGTGGTTCCCCGCGCCCCTTCAGGGCGCTGCCGAACGCGCCCCCGATCCAGATCACGTTTCCGTGCGCGTTTCCGATCACATTCCGGCCGGTTTCCGTGATGCGGAAAGCGGTTTCTCGTTCTTCCGCTGAATGGGATGGCCTGGGCACGACAAGCACACGTCGATGGGCCTGCGTCGATCCGTGACGGACAGACAGGGAGACCCGCTCAGTTGTCGGGTGAGCGCAGCACTCGCAGGTGGCCGCGGCGTGCGACCTCCATCGGGTCCGCCGTGCGGGGGCCGTTGCTCGTCCCGGCCGCGCGCCCCTGCGGGCGGGCCGCCTCGCGGACGGCGTTGGCAAGCGCTTCCAGATCGTCGCCGCTGGGGCGGGCGGGAGCCGAACCGTCGAGGAGCCGGACGACCTCCCAGCCGCGCGGGGCGGTGAGGCGCTCGGAGTGCTCGGCGCACAGGTCGTAGCAGTGGGGTTCGGCGTAGGTGGCGAGCGGGCCGAGGACCGCGGTCGAGTCGGCGTAGACGTACGTCAGCGTCGCGACGGCGGGTCGGCCGCAGGCAGTTCGCGAACAGCGACGTACAGGGCTCACGACGTTGGACGGTACCGCACTCTTGAGCGGGCCGCGACGACTCTCCACCAGGTCACTCCACCGTGTCGTGTTGTGAAACGCCCCACCGACGGTTCCAGTCATACCCCGCTGACCTGCGGGAACACCAGTGATTATGCAAAGGGAGTGCTCACCCCGCGGTCACCACTCGGCACAAACGGCATCAATTGCCGCGAGTTCGCCGGTCTCGTAGAGATACGGAAACGAGCCCAACCTTGGCTGGAATGATCATCCTGCGACATGCGTGGCGTCGCGGGCCGCGGCGCCCGGGACAGCGCGTGCAGCCGGGCGGCCGGGCACGGCGGGGACTACGCTTCAGTAGTGATGGACAGCCCCGTACCGCCCCCCGCCGCAGGCCCCGGACCCCGTCGTCGCGATCGCCACGGCCGAGGCATGCGGGGGCCGATCGCGCCGCCCCAGGTGCCGTTGGCCGCCAGTCGCGCCGATGTGTTCGCCGATCTTGTGCAGGACTCCGTCGAGCGGCTGGAGCGGCGGTGGCCGCAGCTCGCCGACATCGACTTCGTCGTGCTGGAGGTGCCGCGCCTGGACGCGACCCCGGAGCCGTGGAACGACGAGGCGGTCCCGTTGGGCGGGGTGATTCCCGCGCGGGAGGGACGGCGGGCGCGGGTCGTCGTCTACCGCAGGCCGGTCGAGATCCGCACCAAGGGGCGCGACGAACGGGCCGCGCTGGTGCACGAGGTGGTCGTGGAGCAGGTCGCGGAACTGCTCGGCCTGACTCCGGAGACGGTGGATCCGCGCTACGGCGAGGACTGAGCACCGGCTCCTCATGTTTCGAGTCACCGGTGCACCGCGTCTGCCGCTGCCGCTGCGTCTGCGTCTGCCGCGCTACTTCTGGAGCACCGCGATGTCCTCGTCGGCCTCCGGGACTGCCACCATGCCCCGGTCGTCCGGCAGGGTCTGGATCGTGAAGCCCGGGACGCCGTCCTGGGTGAGCGCCAGGGTGCGGGAGGCGTAGACCGGGGTGGCCGTGAGGGGTTCCACGGTCAGCGCGTAGGTGCCCTTCAGGCCGGTGGGGACGGGGAGTTCGACGTCCTGGGTGGTGCCCGCCTTGATCGTGTACGTCTTGGAGACGGCCGTGCCGCCGCCGCTGCCCGCGGACGCGGTGATCTTCACCTTGGCGGCGCCCTTGGGGGCGGTCAGGGAGAGCGTGGATCCCTTGGCCCGGTTGTCGACGGCGGACGCGCGCGTGCCGACGGGCGCGGTGGCGGAGATGAACGCCGACTCCTGATCGGCTCCCTTGCCGCGCAGGACCCGTACGGCGGCGACGACGGGCACCGACGGGCCGGTCGGGGTCAGCACCAGGGAGCCGGGCTCCCCGCGCGTGACGTCGCCCAGGTCGACCGAGGCGCTCATGCCCGCCTTGACGTGCAGGGTCTCGTGTCCGGCGGGGGTGATCAGACCTGAGGGGGAGGCGAGTTGGACCTTGAGGTCCGCGTCCGCGTCACCCGGTGCGTAGGCGATGAGGCGGACGGCCGTGGCGTCCTTGGGGATGCCCGGGATGACCTGGGTGCCCGCCGGGTCGGTGGTGGCGGCCAGCCAGTCGCCGCCGAGCTTCTCGTCCAGGGCCAGCACGGCGGCTCCGACCCGGCCGCTGCGGACGTTGACGTGGACGGTGAGGTCCTCCTGCTTCTCGGTGGTGAGCGTGGACAGCAGGATCGGCTCGCTGGAGTGCGCGGGGACCGTGATGTCCTCCCCCACGGTGCTCGCGAGGGCGCCTTCCTTGCCGTAGAGCTCGATGTCCACGACGGCGGCGGAGTCGTCCGGATTGGTGAGGTGGACGTAGTCCGTGCGGTCGGCGACCGTGCTGACGCCCGGGAACCAGAACTCCGTGTCCGACGCGCCGCAGGTCAGGCCTTGCAGGCCGCGGCCGGTGCCGGCGGCGACCTCGGTGGTCTGCTGGACGGTCCAGCCGGGAGCGAACTTCCCCTCGGCGGTGCCCACGAGCGCGGGCGTGTCGCCGCCTGTCGTGTCGCCGACGGCCGGGGTGCCGGGCTCCTTGGGGGTGACGACGGGCTTCGCCGCCGCCTTCTTGTCCGTCGCCTTGCCGGTCGGCTTGCCGGTCGGGGCGGGCGCCGACTCGGCGGTGGCCGCGGTGAGTTCGGCCGTGCCCTCGCCGTCGGCGCCCTTGGTGACGGGCGTGAAGGACGTGTACGACGTCTCGGCGATGTCGGAGGTGCTGGGCGCGGGGCAGACCAGGCTCGTGCGCTCCACGGGCAGTTCGGCGGCCGTCTTGGCGGTGTCCGGGGCGGTGGGATCCGGCTGCTGGAGCGTGGCGAACCCGGTGACGGCGGCGAGGGCCGCCGTGCCGGCGATCAGGGACAGGGTGGTGCGGTTCACTGCTGGCTCCCGTCGGGGCGCTCGCTGCCGGTGCCGTGGGCGTTGCGGTCCGGGTCGTAGGCGGGGTCGTAGCCGCCCTGGCCGTAGGCCGACGGGTCGTAGCCCTGCTGCTGGTAGTTCGGGTCGTACGGCGCCTGCGGGGCCTGGCCGTCGTAGGCGTACGGGTCGTACTGGCCGGCCTGGTAGGGGTCGTAGGACTGCTGGTCGTAGCCGCCCGCCGGGTACTGCTGGGCGTTCTGGTACTGCTCGCCCGGGTAGCCGGCGTATTCGCCGCCCGCGTAGGCCGACTGGTCCCAGTCTCCGTAGGACTGCTGCTGCGGGACCGCGACCGGGGTCTGCTCCTCCTGGACCGGGACGGGGAACTCCTCGTCCCGGCCGGGCTCTCCGGCCTCGGTCTCGGTGTCGGTCTCGGCTTCGGCCTGGGCGCGCAGGCGGCGGGCGCGGCGGCCCTCGCCCTCGGCCGGCTCGGCGGGGATCGGCTCCTCCTCGGGGAGGTCGTCGTCGACGTCGCGGCGACGGCCCGGGAGGGCGAGGACGACGAGGACGAGGGCGAGGAAGCCCTGCGCCCACAGCCAGGCGGTGTGGGTGAACGGGTCGTCGTAGGTGACGTCCAGCTTGCCGCCGGAGGCGGGGAGTTCGAAGCCCTGGGCCCAGCCGTCGAGGGTGACGGGGGTGAGGGCCTTGCCGTCGAGGGTGGCCGTCCAGCCTTCGGCGGCGGCGTCGGCCAGGCGCAGGACGCGGTCCTCGGAGCCGTCGGGGACGGTGGTGTGGAGGTCGACGGGGCCCGCGGCGACCGGGGTCGCCGCGCCCTTGCCGGAGTCCGCGACGACGGCCGCGCGGGAGACCTCCTGGTCGACCCGCCACAGGGCGCTGTCGTCCTGCTGGCTGAGCCGCTTCAGGCCGGGGGTGGCGTCCAGGACGCGGGTGACCTCGCGGGGCGCTCCCTTGTGGACGAGGACGTAGCCCACGGCGAACTCGCCGAGCTCGTCGGCCTGGTCGGCGCCGGAGCCGGCGACGAGGTTGGCGACGACCTTGTCGAGCTGCGCGTTCTCGCCGCCGGCCGCGGCGAGTTCGGCGTCGCCCAGGCGGGCGCCGGAGCCGCGGACCAGCACATAGCCGACGCGGGCGGTGGAGTCGCTGTCGAGGACGAGGGTGCGGGCCTGGTCGCGGTTGCCGGCCTCCTCGGCGACGAACGCGGGCACCTGTACGGGGTCTCGGCGTTCCAGGGGGCCGTCGGCGCCGCCGATCATCCAGCCGGCGGCGACGAGCAGCGGGCCGGCGGCGGAGGCGAAGGCGATGAGGGCGGCGACCGGCTGGCGCCAGCCGAAGCTCTGTTCGGCGACACGCGTGCGTGCCCCGTCGGCGCCGATGACGGCGGCGGCGAGGAGGGCGATGCCGTAGACGAGGGTGGCGGGGCCGGCCCAGGTGGAGCTGTTGGACAGGACGGCGAAGACGAGACCCACCAGGGCGACCGCCCAGGCCGCCCAGACGCCGAAGTGGCGCTCGGAGCGCAGCAGGGCGGCCAGCGCGGCCAGCACGATGCCGATGAGCATCAGGCCGTCGACGGTGCCGGGGCCGCCGGGGCTGGCGCCGAGCAGGTCGAACGCGGTGGCGGTCGAGGGGCCGAAGTCGAGGCCGGCCTGGGTGAAGAAGCCGAACGGCAGCAGGGTCAGCGACCAGGGCGCGAGGATCAGCAGGGGGGTGCCGAGCTGGGCCAGGAAGCGCAGGCCGTAGGCGGTGATGTCGCCGCGGCGCACGGCCAGGACCGCGAGGCCGAGGATCAGGGCGATGGGCCAGACGATCGGCGTGAACGCGGTGGTGATCGTCAGCAGCAGGGCGTACGCCCAGGTGGCGCGCCAGCTGCCGCGGCCGCCGGAGCGGTGCGTCAGGCCGCCGGCCGCGGCGCCCGCGCGGGCGATGAGCGGCAGCAGGACGGCCAGGACGGCGGTGCCGACGCGGCCGCCGGCGAGGGCGCCGGTCGCGGCCGGCAGGAAGGCGTAGACGACGGCCGCCCACGCGCGCAGGAGGCGCGACTCGACGAGCGGGCGGGAGGCGAAGTAGGCGGTGAAGCCGGCCAGCGGCACCGAGCAGACGAGCAGCACGGTGAGGGCGAGGCCGGTCGAGCCGAGCAGCAGGGTGGCCAGCGCGGCGATGATCGCCAGGTAGGGCGGGGCGGACGCGGTGCCGCCGGCGCCGACCGGATGCCAGGCGTCGAGGTAGCGCGACCACAGCTCGGAGGCGTCGGCCGGGGCGGGCAGCAGGGCGCCGCCCGCGAGGGCGCCGCCGCCGAGGAGGTTGCGGCAGGCGACCAGGGAGACGAGCAGGAGGACCAGGAAGAGCACCGGGCCGGGTTTGCGGGCGATGCGCTTGAGGCGGGCGAACTGCTCGATCTCGAGGAAGTCGGCGTCGTCGCCGCCGGGTCCGGACTCGACGGCGCCGCCGTGCCGGCCCGCGCCGGAGACGGCCTCGGGGTCGTCGGAGCCGAAGAGGTCGCCGGCGACCTGTTCGACGGTGGCCCGCACGGTCGCGCCGGGGGGCGGGAACAGGGGGCGCAGTTCCTCCTTGTCGACCGTCGGCTTCCCGCGGGTCCGCCGCCCGGCGATGATCCGCTCGGGCCGCAGCAGGGTGCTGAGCAGGCCGCGGATCTCGTCGAGGGCCTGTCCGGGGACCTTGCCGACGAGGTAGGCGACGGTCCGCAGCAGGGTGCCGAGGACCAGGCGCACCAGGATCCAGGGCAGCAGGGCGGTGCGGCTGTTGACGAGGAGGGTGTAGACGGCGCCGGCCTTGTCGACCTTGTGCGGGGAGGCGCTGGTGCGGCCCGCGCAGTCGACGGTGCGGCGCTCGCGGGATGCGGCCTCGGCATGCCGGACGACGGCCTCGGGGGCGATGAGGACACGGTGGCCGGCGGCCTGGGCGCGCCAGCACAGGTCGACGTCGTCCCGCATCAGGGGCAGCCGGCGGTCGAAGCCGCCGAGCCGGTCGAAGACGTCGCGGCGGACCAGCATGCCGGCGGTGGACACGGAGAGCACGGACCGCACATGGTCGTGCTGGCCCTGGTCCTGTTCGCGGCGGTCCAGGCCGGTCCAGCGGCGGCCGGAGTGCGCGATGGTGACGCCGACCTCGAGGAGTTGCCGGCGGTCGTACCAGCCGCGGAGCTTGGGGCCGACGACGGCCACGTCGTCACGGCCCAGTTCGAGTTCGTTCTCCACCACGCGCAGCAGCTCGGCCAGCGCGTCCGGTTCGGGGGCGCAGTCGTCGTGCAGCAGCCACAGCCACTGGACGGGCTCTCCGTGCGGGAGCTCCGGCAGGTCGTAGGCGTCGTCGCGCCACGTGCGCGTGACGGGGTCCCAGCCGCTGGGGCGCTTCAGGTAGGGGAGTTCCTCGGGGGTGAGGACCGGGGCCGTGCGGTTGGCCTCCTCGACGGCCTGGCCGAAGCCGGTGCGCCGGGCCAGGTGCAGGACGCGGTCGTCGCCGAGGGCGTCGGTGACCAGCTGCGCGGACGCGTCCGAGCTGCCGGTGTCGGCGGCCATGACGGACTGGACGGGGCGCTCCTGGCCGAGCAGCCCGGCGAGCGCGTCGGGCAGCCAGCGGGCACCGTCGTGGGAGACGATCACCGCGGTCACTACATGACGCGGGAACTCAGGTGTGGCAGCGCTGTCTTGACGGGCTGCCGTGTGGCTGTGCACGGACATCGAGGTACGGGCCCCGGTTCGATGGACTGCGGTGGACTCCTGCGCCGTCTGGGGGCGGCGGGGTGTCTCGGACGAGCGCCCACACTATCGGCTGGGCAGGACGACGGCCCGCCGCCTGTGGACAACCCACTTGCGACGGGCCGTTCGGACCCTTGTGCCTCCGTGGAGGAGGCGGTGCTCAGACCGCCGCCTTCTTCAGACGGCGGCGCTCCCGCTCGGAGAGGCCGCCCCAGATGCCGAATCTCTCGTCGTTGGCGAGGGCGTACTCAAGGCATTCGGAGCGGACCTCGCAGGCGAGACAGACCTTCTTGGCCTCCCGGGTCGAGCCGCCCTTCTCGGGGAAGAAGGACTCGGGATCGGTCTGGGCGCACAGTGCGCGCTCCTGCCAGCCGAGTTCCTCGTCCGCGTCGTCGACGTCGACCAGCAGTTGCTGCACCAGCTCGGTCATGTGCGCCCCTCGCTCTGTCTTTCGCGTCCCCGTGACGTGGCCGTTACCGATTCCGGCTGAACGACACGAGTGAAATTACAAGTGTGCTGCTCCGGGCGAGTCAAGCCGAGATCTGCTATTGAGCCCCTTATTCACTCTGCGGAACCAAGGCCATGCGGTAAGTGTTCAAATCGCCATAAACCTTGACAAGCAGATAGAGCCCCGGAGGACCACCGGCCCCGCACAGCGCTTGTACGGGTAAGGACGTCCTGAGGATCGATCCCGTTGCGGCACGCGCGCGGAAGCGAACCGGATCACAGTCGGATCACGGGATCGCCACGAGGCTTGCGCGCCCGGCTTGTGCGCCATGTGTCCCGGTGGCCGCGTGAACAAACCTTTCATCTTCGAGATGAACCGGATGAGGTGAACCGCGTCCCACATACCGGGTGTCGAGTTGACAGTGGAGGTGTGAACCGCTGTGCTTGTGGGCATGCTCGCGAACTTGGCACTCACCTCGACCGGCTCCGCCGGGTCCCACGGTGCTGCCCGCGCTCGCTGTAGCTGTTGTCGCTGTTGCAGCTGTTGAGCCCACCCGCTCCGGCTGACGGCCGAGTCGCCCGTACCCGTGACCCGGGCGGGACCGCTTCTTCGACCCGGTCTCTCGTTCCCTCTGACCTTCTTCATCACTGAGGAACCACCACACCCATGAACAGCGACAGCGACCTGCAGATCGCCGGCGACATCCTCGAAGTCCCGCACCTCCTCCAGGCACCGCGCGAGCATCCGGCCACCGTCGCCGAGTTCGTCGGCCTGGCCCGCTCCATCGCCGCCGACCGCGACCGGTGGGAGCACCTGGTCCGCTACGACGCGACGACCCGCTGGTACCACCGGCTGCGCACGGGCCCCGGCTACGAGGTGTGGCTGCTGTCCTGGGTGCCCGGCCAGGGCAGCGGGCCGCACGACCACGGCCCCTCCTCCGGAGTGTTCACCGTCCTGGACGGCGAGCTGACCGAGCGCACGGAGCGCGGCACGCGCGTGCTGGCGGCGGGGGCCCAGCGAGTGTTCGGGGAGGGGTACGTGCACGAGGTCGTCAACGACGCGCTGGAGCCGGCGGTGAGCCTGCACGTGTACTTCCCGGGACTGACCGAGATGCCCATGCACACGGCCCGAACGGCCTGCGCGGCCCTCGGCGCGTACGACGAGGTGGACGTCGTCGGCGCGTAGGGCCCGCCTTCGGCGGTCGCCGTCCGCTCATGGGCGCTCGTACGGGTGGGCGGGTTTTCCACAGGTGGGTGGTTGTCCACAACCGGCGGACGGGTTGTCGGCGGCGCCTGCGAGACTGGCTCCCATGCGCATTGTGGTTCTGGCAGGCGGCATCGGCGGTGCCCGCTTCCTGCGCGGTCTGAAGCAGGCCGCGCCGGACGCGGACATCACGGTCATCGGCAACACCGGCGACGACATCCACCTCTTCGGGCTGAAGGTCTGCCCGGATCTCGACACGGTGATGTACACGCTCGGCGGCGGCATCAACGAGGAGCAGGGCTGGGGGCGGGCCGAGGAGACCTTCCATCTGAAGGAGGAGCTCGCGGCCTACGGCGCCGGGCCCGGCTGGTTCGGGCTGGGCGACCGGGACTTCGCGACGCACATCGTGCGGACGCAGATGATCGGCGCCGGGTATCCGCTGAGCGCGGTCACCGAGGCGCTCTGCGACCGGTGGAAGCCGGGGGTGCGGTTGATCCCCATGACCGACGACCGGGTGGAGACCCATGTCGCGGTCGAGGAGGACGGCGAGCGCAAGGCCGTGCACTTCCAGGAGTACTGGGTGCGGCTGCGGGCGTCGGTGCCGGCCGAGGCGGTCGTGCCGGTCGGCGCCGAGCAGGCGAAGCCGGCGCCGGGGGTGCTGGAGGCGATCGCGGAGGCGGACGTGATCCTCTTCCCGCCGTCGAATCCGATCGTCTCCGTCGGCACGATTCTCGCCGTGCCCGGTATCCGCGAGGCGATCGCCGAGGCCGGCGTGCCGGTGGTGGGCCTCTCCCCCATCGTCGGGGACGCGCCGGTGCGCGGCATGGCCGACAAGGTGCTCGCGGCGGTCGGCGTGGAGTCGACGGCCGCGGCGGTGGCCGAGCACTACGGCTCGGGGCTGCTCGACGGCTGGCTCGTCGACACCGTGGACGCGGGCGTCGTGGAGCGGGTGGAGACGGCCGGGATCCGCTGCCGGGCCGTCCCGCTGATGATGAGCGACCTCGACGCGACCACGCGGATGGCCCAGGAGGCGCTGACGCTGGCCGAGGAGGTGCGGGGGGCATGAGCGAGACCAACGGGCCTGCCGAGAACGGTTACCGGGTCTGGGCCCTGGGCGGACTGCCCGAGGTGCAGGCCGGGGACGACCTGGTCAAGCTGATCGCCGCCGCCGAGCCGGGGCTCGTCGACGGGGACGTCCTGCTCGTCACCTCGAAGATCGTGTCCAAGGCCGAGGGGCGGGTCGTCCGCGCGGCCGACCGGGAGGCCGCGATCGACGCCGAGACGGTACGGGTCGTGGCCCGGCGCGGGATGCTGCGGATCGTCGAGAACCGGCAGGGGCTGATCATGGCCGCCGCCGGGGTCGATGCCTCCAACACCCCTTCGGGGACAGTGCTGTTGCTGCCCGAGGATCCGGACGCCTCGGCGCGCGCGATCCGGGAGGGGCTGCGGGGCGCGCTCGGCGTCGACGTCGGGGTCATCGTCACCGACACCTTCGGGCGGCCCTGGCGCGCGGGGCTCACGGACGTGGCGATCGGCGCGGCCGGGGTGCGGGTGCTGGACGATCTGCGCGGGGGCACGGACGCGTACGGCAATCCGCTGAGCGCGACGGTCGTCGCCACGGCGGACGAGCTCGCGGCGGCCGGGGATCTCGTGAAGGGGAAGGCCGCCGGGCTGCCGGTGGCCGTGGTGCGGGGGCTGGGGCAGGTCGTCGTCGCCGAGGATGACGAGGGGAGCGGAGAGAGCGGAGACGTAGGACTCGCCGAGAGCGGGGCTCGGGTCATGGTGCGGGGGGCGCGCGACGACATGTTCCGGCTCGGGACGTCCGAGGCGGTGCGGCTGGCGGTCACCCAGCGGCGGACCGTGCGAGCCTTCACGGACGAGCCGGTCGATCCCGGGGCCGTGCGGCGCGCGGTGGCGGCGGCCGTCACCGCGCCGGCGCCGCATCACACCACGCCGTGGCGGTTCGTGCTGCTGGAGTCGGCACCGTCGCGGGTTCGGCTGCTGGACGCCATGCGGGACGCGTGGATCGCGGATCTGCGGCGGGACGGGAAGTCCGAGGAGTCGATCGCGAAGCGGGTGCGGCGAGGGGATGTGCTGCGCAACGCGCCGTATCTGGTGGTGCCCTGTCTGGTGATGGACGGTTCGCACACCTATGGGGACGCGCGGCGGGATGCGGCCGAGCGGGAGATGTTCGTGGTCGCCGCCGGGGCCGGGGTGCAGAACTTCCTGGTCGCGCTGGCCGGGGAGCGGCTCGGGTCCGCGTGGGTGTCGTCGACGATGTTCTGCCGGGACGTGGTGCGGGAGGTGCTGGCCTTGCCGCAGGGGTGGGATCCGATGGGGGCGGTGGCGGTCGGGCACGCGGCGGAGGAACCTCGGGCTCGGGCGGGGCGGGAGGTGGGGGACTTTGTCGTTGTGCGGTGACACGGTGACGCTCCGCTGGGGGGCGGGTGTCTACGGTTGCCCTCAGGGCGGGGTGCGTGGGTGACTGAAGGTTCGTAGGGGCTTGTCGCGCAGTTCCCCGCGCCCCTTGAAAGCAAGTAAGGGACTCCTGTGGCAGGACGGTTTTCTCCTCGGGCCACGCGTACGACCGTGCGCGGTGGGCAGGTCGAGGTGCCCGCCGGTGTGGCGTCCGGGGTGCCTCGGCAGGTCGCCGTTGCGGGGCGGGTGCGGGAGTGGATTCCGCCGGGGCCTCTCGATCTCGGGCTGGTGCTCGGGCCGCTTCGGCGGGGGCCGGGTGATCCGACGTTCCGGGCGATGCCGGACGGGTCCGTGTGGCGGGCCAGTCTCACCCCGGCCGGGCCGGGGACGCTGCGGGTCTCGGCCGCGGCGGCCGGAGGCGCGGTGCGCGGGGAGGCCTGGGGACCGGGGGCCGACTGGCTGTTGGAGCAGTTGCCCGAGCTGCTCGGGGCCTCGGATGCGCCGGAAGCCTTCGTGCCACGGCACCGGGTGGTGGCCACCGCCCGGCATCGGCGGCCGGGGTTGCGGCTGACGCGGACCGGGCTGGTGCTGGAGTCGTTGATTCCGTCCGTGCTGGAACAGAAGGTCACCACCGACGAGGCCTATCGCGCGTGGCGGTTGCTGGTGCGGAAGTTCGGGGAGCCGGCGCCGGGGCCCGCGGCGGACGGGCGGCTGTGGGTGATGCCCTCGCCTCGGACGTGGGCGCTGATCCCGTCGTGGGAGTGGCATCGGGCCGGGGTCGACGACAAGCGGGCGTCGACGATTCTTCGGGCCGTGCGGGTGGCACGGCGGCTGGAGGAAGCCGTCGGGATGACGACGGAGGCTGCGCAGGCTCGGCTGGAGGTCGTGCCGGGGATCGGGCCCTGGACCTCGGCGGAGGTCGTGCAGCGCAGCCATGGGGCGGCGGACGCGGTGACCGTGGGGGATCTGCATCTGCCGGGGATCGTGGGGTGGGCGTTGGCGGGGAATCGGGATGCGGACGACTCGGTGATGCTGGAGTTGCTGGAGCCGTATGCGGGGCAGCGGCATCGGGCGGCTCGGCTGATCTCGTTGAGTGGGCAGGTGCCTAAGCGGCGGGCGCCGCGGATGTCTGTGGGGGACATCAGGGGGTTGTGATGGCCCCCGTCCCAGGGGGCGCTGCCCCCTGGACCCCCGTTCGGCCTGGACGGCCTCGTCCTCAAACGCCGGACGGGCTGAGATGTCCTCACCCGCGCTCGACAGGTACCCCTGGACGGGCTGGAATGTCCTCAGCCGGGCTCGACACGTGCCCCCGTTGGTTACTGGTCCGAGGAGAAGCGGACTGCTCCTGGGGGGATTGTGGTGTCGCACCAGATTCTTGCGCCCTCTCGGAGTTCGTTGTCGGGGCCTATGACCGCTCCGTCTCCGATGACCGTGCCGGTGAGGATGGAGCGTTCGCCGACTCGGGCGCGGGCGCCGATGAGGGAGTCGGTGATGACGGCGCCCGGTTCGATGACCGCGCCGGGGAGGATCGTCGAGCCGAAGACCCTCACGCCCCGTGCCACGGACGCGCCCTCGCCCACCACCGTGCCGCCCGTCAGTTTCGCGTCGGGGGCGACCCTGGCCGTCGGGAGGACCAGGCGGTCGCCGCAGCGGCCGGGGACCGCGGGGGACGGGGCCCGGCCGAGGACCAGGTCCGCCGAGCCGCGGACGAAGGCCGCCGGGGTGCCCAGGTCGAGCCAGTACGTCGAGTCGACCATGCCCTGGAGGTGGGCTCCGGCCGCGAGGAGGCCGGGGAACGTCTCGCGCTCCACCGACACCGGGCGGCCCGGCGGGATGGTGTCGATGACCGAGCGGCGGAAGACGTACGCCCCCGCGTTGATCTGGTCGGTGACGATCTCCTCCGGGGTCTGCGGCTTTTCGAGGAACGCCAGGACCCTGCCCGTCTCGTCCGTGGGGACCAAGCCGTACGCCCTCGGGTCCGTCACCTGGGTGAGGTGGAGGGAGACGTCCGCCGACTTCGCCTGGTGCGTCGCCACCAGGCGTCCGATGTCCAGGCCGGTGAGAATGTCGCCGTTGAAGACCAGGACCGGATCGTCCGGGGCCGAGGTGAGGCGGGACGCCGCGTTGCGGATCGCGCCGCCGGTGCCGAGGGGCTCGTCCTCCGTCACGTACTCGAGGTGCAGGCCGAGCGCCGAGCCGTCGCCGAAGTACGGTTCGAAGACCTCCGCCAGATAGCTCGTCGCGAGGACGATGTGCTCCACGCCCGCCGCTCTCGCCCGCGCCAGCTGGTGCGTGAGGAACGGCACCCCCGCCGCCCTGACCATCGGCTTGGGCGTGTGCACCGTGAGCGGGCGCAGTCGGGTGCCCTTGCCGCCGACCAGGAGGATCGCTTCAGTCACCTTCGTCTCTGCTTCCTGCCGGGACCGGCCGAACTCCGAACCGTGCGTCTTTCGGCCGGACAGTGTATGCAGACCTCGCGTGGACCCTCTTGCGGACGCGGACGAGGTGAGCTCCGGGGTCTCGCCCTGACCCCGGAGCTCGCGAGCGTTGCCGTCCGGTCAGCGGCCCTGGTAGCCCGCCGAGGTCGAGCGGGCCGAACCGAGTTTGCCGTAGAGCTGCTTGCCGGGGCACTCCGTGGCGAACCCGTCCCGATGGCCGGAGATCACGTTCAGCCGTACGTTCTTCCCCTTGGCGTAGAGATTGCCACCCGCGGACTTCAGGTATGTCTTTCCTTTCGGATTCGCCCCGAAGAGGCCGAGTTTCCACGCCGTCAGCCGGGCGACGGCGTTGACCGTGGCCGAGTTCGGCTTGGCGGAGGTGAACGTGCCGAGGACGGCGATCCCCATGCTGTTGCTGTTGAAACCCAGGGTGTGGGCGCCGAGCACCGGCTTCGCCACTCCCCCGGCGCGACCCTCGTAGATCTTCCCGCACTTGTCGACGAGGAAGTTGTAGCCGATGTCGCGCCAGCCCATGCTCCTGACGTGGTAGCGGTAGATACCGCGGATGACGGACGCCGCCTGGGAGCACTTGTAGCTGTTGCCCGACGCCGTGTGGTGCACGAACGCCGCCTTGACCTTCGTCGTGTACGCGAAGTTCTTCTCACGCAGGTTCTCGTCCGCTCCCCAACCGCGCCGGGTGACGATGCTCGGGCGCGGGCCGATGTACGGCTTCGCCCGCTGGGCCTCCGTCAGCTCGGCCGCGCGCAGGGTGAAGAGCTCGCGTTCGGTGCCCGGGCGGTCCAGGGCGGGGATCTCCGTCGCGCCGAGCGGGGCGAGGGGGGTGTTGGCTGCGGAGGCGGCCTTCGTCTCGGCGGACATTCCCTCGGGCAGACCCTCGGGCATTCCCTCGGGCAGTTCTGCGGGCAGTTCTGCGGGCAGTTCTGCGGGCATTCCCTCGGACATTCCCGCGGGCAGTTCTGCGGGCGCTCCCGCGGGCAGTTCTGTCGTTGCGGATGGTCCTGACGCCGATTCCGGGTCGGTTGCGTTCTGTGGTGTGTTGTCCGTTGCCGGGTCCGGTGGGTCCAGCGGCGCGGTCTCGGGGGGTGCCGCGCCGGTGCGCGGTGGGCCGGCCGGGACGTGTGCGGGGGTGGCTGCCCCCGGGTCGACCAGTTCCAGGCGCAGGCCGGAGGGGAGCGGGGCGGCGACCGAGCGGGTGCGGGTCCCGCGTCCCGTCTCCTCCGTGCGGCGTTCGGTGTCCGGATGGACGCGGATCTCGACGCCGTCGGAGTCGCCGACCCACAGCGGGGCCGTCGCGCCGCGGACCCGGCCCGAGGCGCTCTCGGACGTCTCGGGGTCGGCTCCGTGGTCGGCGTTGTGGGCCTCGACGTCCTGCCAGTCGGACCAGGCCGCGCTGTCGGCCGGGCGGGTGCGGACCTGGACGCGGCCGTGGAGTTCGGCCGTCGGGTCGTCCCAGACGACGCCCAGGAGGGAGAAGTGACGTACGTCCCGCCGGGGCAGGCCCTGGTCGGCGCCGGTGCCGCCGAGGGCCCGGTCGCCGGTGAGGGGGGTCAGGGGCAGCGACTGGGTGCTGCCCGGGAGGTCGGGAAGCTCGGGGAGCCCGGGGAGCCCGGAGCGGTCGGGGAGAGTCGAGGTGGTCGGGGTGTCGGGGCTCGTGGCCCTCTTCGTCCCGGTGGGCGCCGCCTCCGTGGCCGATGCCTGTCGCACCGTCGCCGCGTCGGCGGGCGGCGTCAGCGGGAGCGCGAGAGCTGCCGCGCACGTGACGCCGATCGAGGTAGCTAGCAATCCACGCATGCCACTGATCCTGGACATAGTCATACATTTCTGTCCATCGGGGAATTGACGTGCCGTCGGGGTGCGTTGCGCCGAACCGGTGGCTCCGGAAAGGCCCCGCGCGCGGTGGGGCGGCGCGGGCGGCGCGTACGCTTCTGTGGGTGACTGCCACCGATCGCACCCCTGCCGACCTGCTGCGTTCCGCGCTGGCCGCGGACCCCGCGCGCCCCCTGGTGACCTTCTACGACGACGCCACGGGCGAGCGGGTCGAATTGTCCGTCGCCACCTTCGCCAACTGGGTGGCCAAGACCGCGAACCTCCTCCAGGACGGACTGTCCGCCGAGCCCGGCGACCGGGTCGCCCTGCTGCTGCCCGCGCACTGGCAGACGGCGGTGTGGCTGCTGGCGTGTTCCTCGGTGGGGGTCGTCGCGGATGTGGCCGGGGATCCGTCGAAGGCGGACTTCGTGGTGGCCGGGCCCGGGGAGTTCGAGGCGGGGCTGGCGTGCCGGGGCGAGCGGTACGCGTTGTCGCTCGCGCCGCTCGGGCGGCGGTTCGTGCCGGGGCCTCCGGACGGGTACGACGACTACGCGGTGAACGTCCCGAGTTTCGGGGACCGTTTCGCGGCATACGTTCCCGTCGACGCGGAGGCGCCCGCGCTGATCGTGGCCGGGGCGGAGTACACCGGCGCCGAGATCGTGGAGCGCGCGCGGGCGGAGGCGGCGGGGCTGGGGTTGACCGGGCCCGGGTCGCGGCTGCTGTCGGGGTTGCCGTACGACACGTGGGACGGGTTGAGCGCGGGGTTGTACGCGCCGTTGGCGAGTGGGGGGTCGGTGGTGTTGTGCCGGCATCTCGAGGAGGCGGGCGAGGAGGTTGTGGCTCGGCGGGTCGTGAGCGAGCGGGTGTCTGCGACGGCTCGGTAGGTACGGGGTGTTTTTGGGGCGGTTGGTGAATGTGGGCGTGGGTTGAGTCTGGACGTCGGTCCGTGGCGACGTTGCTGGGGGCTGCCACCCCCAGGCCCCCGCTTCGGCCCTGAACGGGCCTCGTCCTCAAACGCCGGACGGGCTGAGTACACGCGCCCCCGCCCACAAGGCACCGCGCGTCCCACGGGCTGAATACACGCGCCCCCGCCGAGCAGGCGCCGCCCGCCCCACGGACTGAATACACGCACCCCCGCCCACAAGGCACCGCACTCCCCACGCACTGAATACACACGCCCCCGCCGAGCAGGCGCCGCCCGCCCCGCGCACTGAATACACGCGCCCCCCACCGAGCAGGTGCCGCGCGCCCCAGAATCACGCCCGCCCCGCGCGCCGAGTACACACACCCGCCGGCCAGGCGTCCTCACCCGTTCGGCTTATGCCCAGCCACCCCCGTGGAGCGGTTCGCGGGATGGTCGTAGGAGTGGCTCTGCGCGCTGGTGCGGCGGGAGGGGTGATCGGGCGTGATGTTCTCGGCGGGTTCCGGTGGGTCCCTCGGGCCCGGGATGGGGGCGTCCGCCGATGGGCGGGGGCTGGTGCGGCGGCGTCGGCGGCGGTGGGTGCGGTACGGGGTGGGGGCGGTGGGGGTGGTCGTCCTGGGCGTGGGGGTGGCCGGGTGGGTCGTCTATGTGAAGCTCGACGGGAACATCACGCCCGACGAAGCCGCCGCGGCCGAGCTTGCCCGGTATGCGAAGGAGCGGCCGACGTCGTTGGTGAAGGACGCGCAGAACATCCTGCTCGTCGGGTCGGACTCGCGGTCCGGGGACGGGAACGAGAAATACGGGCGGGACTCCGGGACCGAGCGGTCGGACACGACGATCCTGTTGCATCTGGCCGCCGGGCGGCGCAGCGCCACCGCCGTCTCCCTGCCGCGCGATCTGATGGTGAACGTGCCGGGGTGTCTGCGGGCGGACGGGAAGCGGACCGAGCCGATGTTCGCGATGTTCAACTACGCCTTTCAGACCGGGGGTTCGGCCTGCACCATCCGGACCGTGGAGAAACTGACCGGGGTGCGGATCGATCACCATGTCGTCGTCGACTTCAGCGGGTTCAAGGATGTCGTCGACGCCGTTGACGGAGTCGAGGTCTGTCTCGAGGAGGCGATCAGCGACAAGGACGCCGGGCTGCGGCTGCCCGCCGGGAAGGTCACGCTCGACGGGGAGCAGGCGCTCGGGTATGTGCGGGCCCGCAAGTCGCTGGGGAACGGCAGTGACACCGACCGGATGGACCGGCAGCAACGGTTTCTCGGAGCGCTCGTCAACAAGGTGCAGAGCAATGACGTCCTGCTGAATCCGGTGAAGCTGTATCCGGTGCTGGACGCGGCCACGTCCTCTCTCACCACCGACCCGGCGCTGGCGAGTCTGCGCGGGCTGTACGAACTCGTGCGCGGTCTTCGCGACATTCCCACCGAACATGTGCAATTCCTGACCGTTCCACGGGAGTCGTACGTCCACAACGCGAATCGCGACCAACTCGTCGAGGCCGAGGCGGAGAAACTCTTCGAACGGCTGCGGACCGACACGCCGGTCGTGGTTTCTCAGGAAGTTCCCACGAACTCGTCGCCTGCGGAGTCGGGCGGTCACGGGCCGTACCGGCCGGGGGTGGTGTGGCGTGCGGCTTCCGGAGTGTTTTCGCCCACTCCGCCCGCTCCCACGTTCCGCGGAAACACGGCCGCCGAGGACAGCTGCGGGTAAAGCGCTTGCCAAGCCCTGCCCTTCCGGTGAACTGGAGTTCCAGGAAATGCGATGGATTGCCCGGTTGTAGGGGCGTGGAATTTGTCACGGCCGTCGCTTCGCGTCGAACTTGGCGGATAGTGTGAGCGATCCGGTGCACCCGGCCGCGAGGTCCTTCCTGGGGTCGCGCACCGAGTGACCGAGACCCGAGCGCCTTTAGAGGGGGAAAAGGCGCCGCGTGGCCCCGACGGAGGATTCGGACAACCGTGGACGCGCAAGGCCGTGGGCGGGCGGACAACATCGATCCCGCAGACCAGTGGGTGCTCAATCCGAACACCGGCGAATACGAACTGCGACTGAGTCCTTCCGCACCGCAGTCGTCGGTGCCCGGGCCTCGTAGATCTGACTCCGGTACGACCGGGAGCGGTGGCTCGGCTCGGGGGCGGGATTCGCCGTCCCCCGCTTCGCCGTTCCCTTCTTCGCCCTCACCGTCCTCGACGGCCGCGGCGTCGCCGTCCTCGTCGTCCTCGTCGTCCGAGCAGGTGCCCGGGCAGCGTCGGCGACGGGGCGCGCCCGCGGAGGAGGCCGCGTCGAACCGGCGTGGGCGCCGGCCGGTGAAGAAGAAGTCGAAGGCGAAGAAGATACTGCTGTGGACCGGCGGGATCATGGCCTTCGTCCTGGTGGGTACGGCCGGTGCGGCCTACCTGTATCTGGAGCACCTGAACGACAACATCACGTCCGTCTCCGACGACGGCGCGAGCACCGGTGGCTTCAGCAAGGACAAGGCGATCAACCTGCTGGTGATCGGCACCGACAAGCGCACCGGCTCCGGCAACGAGGGCTACGGCGACTCGGGCAGCGTGGGCCATGCGGACACCACGATCCTGCTGCACGTCTCCAAGGACCGGACGAACGCGACCGCGCTGAGCATTCCGCGCGACCTGATCGTGGACATTCCGGACTGCGAGACCCAGCAGGAGGACGGCACCACCAAGGTCATCCCGGGCACGGACGACGTCCGGTTCAACACCAGCCTCGGGCAGGACGGCCGGACGCCGAGCTGCACCGTGCGCACGGTCACCGAGCTGACCGGGATCCAGGCGGACAATTTCATGGTCGCCGACTTCAACGCGGTGAAGACGCTGACCACGGCGGTCGGCGGGGTCGAGGTGTGCCTGGCCAAGGACATCGACGACGAGGACTCGCATCTGAAGCTGTCGAAGGGCACGCACACCATCCAGGGCGAGGAGGCGCTGGCCTTCGTGCGCACCCGGCACTCGGTGGGCTTCGGCGGCGACCTCAGCCGGATCGCGCTCCAGCAGCAGTTCCTGAGCGCCCTGATGCGCAAGCTGAAGTCGAACGACACGCTCACCAGCCCGACCAAGATGATAAAGCTGGCCGAGGCGGGCACGAAGGCGCTGACCGTCGACTCCCAGCTGGACACCATCGACAAGCTGAAGGACCTCGGGCTCGAGCTGGGCAAGCTCAACGTCAAGAACCTGACCTTCACCACGGTGCCGGTGGTCGACAACCCGACCGAGAAGGTCAAGGCCACCGTCGTGGTGAACGAGTCGACCGCGCCCACCGTCTTCCAGATGATCAAGGACGACGTCTCGTTCACCGAGGTGCAGCAGCAGGCGGCGGCGTCGAAGGACGCGGCGGCCGCGGCCGCGGCGGCCCGTCTCAAGGGCACCCAGTCCGCCGCCTCCGAGGTGCGGGTGCAGGTCATGAACGGCGGCGCTCCCGCCGGCAGCGCACAGGAGACTCTTAACTGGCTGCAGAATGATGAGGGCGTGACGAAGTCCGAGAACGCCGGCAACGCGCCCGCGGAGCTGAGCAAGACGACGCTCGAGTACGCGCCCGACCAGGCCGCACAGGCACGCAAGCTCGCCGCCATCATGGGGCTGGCGGGCACCGCCCTGAAGCCGGGCAAGAGCGTCACCAACTCCCAGGGTCTGCCGACCATGACCTTGACGCTGGGCAAGGACTTCAAGGGCGCGGGCGTCTCGCTCACCGCCCCGGTCACCGTGCCGGACACGGTCGAGAAGTCCACGGCGGACAAGGTCGAGTGCGCCAAGTAGGTAACCCTTCGGGCCCGTCGTGCGTCTGACTGGACGCGGGACGGGCCCGTGTCAGGCGCACGGCGGGGAGGGGCAGGGGAATGGCGGGGAGCAGTGGGGTGCGGGGGGAGGTTCCCGCGGTCGACGACACGGTGTCACCGACTGCGCGGGGCCGGCAGGATCAGGACGCGCCCGAAGGGGACGTCGAGGGGGACGTCGAAGGAGACGTCTCAGCGGCCCGGAAGTCCGGGACCGCCGGGACGGCCGGGACCGCCGGGACGGCCGGGACCTCCGGGGCGACCGGGGAATCCGGCGCGGGCGGCGGCAGCGGCGGGGACGGGCGCGGTGGGCGTCGTGGCACCGACCGCAAACGCCGTCGTCGACGCGCGTTGCGCTGGTCCGCGACCGTGCTCGCGGTGGTGATACTCGGCGGCGCGGGGGCCGGATACCTCTACTACGAACACCTCAACTCGAACATCAAGAGCGACGACCTGAACATCGGCGACGCCAAGGACCGGGCCGCGGTGCCGGAGGCCAACGAAGCCGGGCAGACGGCGCTGAACATCCTGCTGATCGGTTCGGACGCCCGTGACAGCGCGGCCAACCAGAAGCTCGGCGGCGCCAAGGACACCTTCGGCGGTCCCCCGCTGGCGGACGTCCAGATGCTGCTGCACATATCGGCGGACCGCAGCAACATGTCGGTGGTGAGCATGCCGCGCGACACGCTCCTGGACATACCCAAGTGCACGGACCCCGACGACGGGACCACCTACCAGGCGCTGACGAACGAGATGACGAACGTGTCGCTCGGGCGCGGCGGGCCCGGCTGCACGGTGGCCACCTGGGAGAAGCTCACCGACATCCACATCGACCACTTCATGATGATCGACTTCTCGGGTGTGGTGTCCATGGCGGACGCGATAGGCGGCGTCCCGGTCTGCGTGGACGCCAACGTCTACTCGCACACCTACAGCGGCAAGGGCTCCGGCCTGAGGCTGGAGAAGGGCACCACCTCCATCAAGGGCAAGCAGGCCCTGCAGTGGCTGCGCACCCGCTACGGCTTCGAGGACGACACCGACCTCGCCCGCGCCAAGGCGCAGCACATGTACATGAACTCGATGGTCCGCGAGCTGCGCGCCAACGCCAAGCTGACCAACCCCAACAAGCTGCGCAAGCTCGCCGAGGCGGCCACCAAAGCGATCACCGTCGACGACGGCCTGGACACCATCACGAAGATGTACGACCTGGCGGGCGAGCTGCAGAAGGTGCCCACCGACCGCATCACGATGACGACCATGCCGAACCGCTACCAGGGCAGCCGGGTGGTCCCGACGGACGACGCCACACAGCTGTTCCGGCTGGTGCGCGACGACATCGCGCTGGACGGCAAGGACGTCAAGAAGCCCACCGCCAGCCCGACGCCGACGGTCGTCGCGGATCCGGCCGCCGCGAACGACGAGATCGCGGTGCAGGTGCACAACGGCACCTCCACGGACACGCTGGCCCCGGTGCGCGGGCGGGCGACCGCCGTGAAGGGGCTGCTGGCGGGCAAGGGCTTCGACGAGGCCGTCGCGGACACCTCGGCGGCCACCGCCGAGGCGAAGACGGTGGTCCGCTACCCGAGCGCCGACCTCCAGGGCGACGCCGAGGCCGTCGCGAAGGCCCTCGGCATCCCGGCGAGCCAGGTGAAGAAGTCCACCGACGTCTCCGGGGTCATGGTCGTCGTGGGCGCCGACTGGCGGTCGGGGACCACGTACAAGGTGGCGGTGCCGGACGACACGACGCCCGACACCGCCGGGGCGATCAACGCCTCCGACACCAGTCAGTGCATGCACGTGGACCCGAACTACACCTGGTAGTCCGGGTCCGGGGCCGATTCCTGCAGCGGGGTCCTCAGCGCGCGTCGCTGAGGACCGCGGGGCGGCGCGAGGCGATGACCTTCCTGGCCAGCGACTTCGGGCTGGTCAGGAAGCCGAAGCCCCAGCTCATGTGCATGGTGGCGAGGGCGACGGGGATCTGCAGCCGGGCCTTCGCCGGCAGCCCCTTGCCCGCCGGCAGCGATCCGGCGACTATCGCCGCGAGGTAGCCGCCGGGGATCACGAAGCCCAGCGGGGTGAGCACGGCGCCCGCCACGAGACCGGCCGCGATCAGGCACACCGCGGTCGGCGGGGCGAGGTAGCGCAGGTTGATGGAGCCCTCGTGGTAGCGGGCCACGACGTGCCGCCAACGGCCGTAGTCCTTGTACTGCTTGGCGAGCGCGCGCACGCTCGGCCGCGGCCGGTAGGACACCTTCAGCTCGGGCGAGAACCAGATCAGCCCGCCGGCCTCGCGGATCCGGAAGTTCAGCTCCCAGTCCTGGGCGCGGATGAACTCCTCGTTGTAGCCGCCCTGTTGCTCCAGCGCCTCGCGCCGGAAGACGCCCAGGTACACGGTCTCGGCCGGGCCGGCCTGCCCTCCCGTGTGGAAGGCGGCGTTGCCGACCCCGATCTTCGAGGTCATGGCCGCGGCGACCGCGTGCTCCCAGTCGTTCTCGCCCTCGGCGTGCATGATGCCGCCGACGTTCTGCGCGCCGGTCTCCTCCAGGAGCCGCACCGCGGTGGCGATGTAGTTCGGCGAGAGCATGCCGTGCCCGTCCACGCGGACGACGATCGGATGGCGCGAGGCCTTGATCGCGGCGTTGAGCGCGGCGGGCGTGCGGCCGGTGGGGTTGGGGACCGTGTGCACGCGCTTGTTCTTATGGGACGCAGTTTCGGACACGAGCTCGGCCGCGATCTCTTCCGTACGGTCCCTGGACGGACCGATGGCGATCACGACCTCCATCTCGCCGGGGTACTCCTGCGCGAGGATCGCTTGGACGGCTCCGCGCAGATGCCGTTCCTCGTTGAGGACGGGCATGATCACAGACACGGCGGGGAGCTGCACGTCGGGCTTGGCGTTCATAGGACGCTCACGTTACCGCGAACGGGGGACACGGCCCGCCCCGCCGGGTGCGGCTGCACCGGTCGGCAGATCGTATGGCCCTACTGTGCGAACGGCTTCCCCCGCCCCACGGTCGCCGCCCGGAGGTGCCCCCCATGCCCACCACCCCGCTCCGGTCCCCGCGCCGCCCGCACCCTCGGCGCCGCGTGCCGCGTTCCCCCGTTCGCCGCCGACGCCCCCGCTGGGCCGTCCGGGCGGCGACCACGCTCTCGGTGGTGCTGCTCGCCGCCGCCGGCATCGGTCACTCGGTGATCAGCAGCCTCGACGCGGACATCGCCCGGGTCGACCCCTTCAAGGACATGAAGAACCGTCCGCAGGCCGGCCACGGCATGAACGTCCTGCTGGTCGGCACCGACGGCCGCGACCGGATCACGGAGGCGGAACGCCGGCGGTACCGCCTGGGCGGGGCCCCCTGCCACTGCACCGACACGATCATGATCGTGCACATCTCGGAGGACCGGGAGCGGGCCAGCGTGGTCAGCCTGCCGCGCGACTCCTACGCCGAGACTCCCCCGCACACCGACCAGGTCACCGGCAAGCGGCACCACGGCCACCCGCTGAAGATCAACGCCGCGTACGCCGAGGGCGGCCCGCAGCTGACCGTCCGCACGGTCGAGCACATGACGCATGTGAAGATCGACCACTATCTGGAGGTCGACTTCACCAGCTTCATGAAGACGGTGGACGTCCTCGGCGGCGTGAAGATCTGCACCGCCAAGCCGCTGAAGGACTCGTACACGGGCCTGGACCTGGCGCCGGGCGCGCACACGCTCATGGGCGGCGAGGCGTTGCAGTACGTGCGCTCCCGGCACGCGGACGGCTCCTCCGACCTGGGCAGGATGAAACGCCAACAGCGCTTCCTGGCGGCCCTGGTGGACCGCGCCACCTCCTCCGGGATCCTGCTGAACCCGCTGCGGTTCCGGGACGTGACCCGGGCGGTGCTCGGCTCGGTGCGCGCGGACCGGGGCTTCGGCGCCGACGAACTGCTCGACCTCGGCCGGGCGATGCGCACCTTCTCCCCTTCGTCCTCCGAGTTCACCACCGTCCCCATCGGCCAGATGGGATACGTCGTGAAGGGCATCGGCTCGACGCTGAAGTGGGACCCGGTGAAGTCGCAGCGCCTCTTCCGGGCCCTGCGCGACGACAAGCCCCTGGCCGCGACCGCCCGCGCGCTCGACGGCCGGGTCGCGCGGGTGGACGTGGCCCCGCAGCAGATCCGGGTCCAGGTGGAGAACGGCACGCGCACGGCCGGCCTCGGCAGACGGGTGGACACGGCGCTGGCCGCGGTGGGCTTCCGCACGACCCGGCAGCCGGTCAGCTCGGCCGACCCCGCCGCCCGGCGCACGGTCGTCGCCTACGACCCCCGCTGGGACCGCTCCGCGAAGTCCCTCGCGACCGCCCTGCCGGGCAGCGAGCTGCGCGCGGTCAAGGGGCTCGGGGCGACGCTGAAGGTGATCGCGGGCGCGGACTTCCGCGAGGTGCGCACGGTACGGGCGGTGGACGCGGAGCAGGGCGAGTTCGGAGTGGTGCGCGGGGACGAGGTCGGCTGCCCGTAGCTCCGCTGGGGGTGCCGCAATGTGCCGTCGTGACGCTGCGGCGCCGTCGTGACGCTGCGGCGCCGTCGTGACGCTGCGGCGCCGTCGTGACGCTGCGGCGCCGTCGTGACGCTGCGGCGCCGTCGTGGCGCTGCGGCGCCGTCGTGGCTGGTCGCGCAGTTCCCCGCGCCCCTTTGGGGCGCTGCCGAGCCGCTGCCGACTTCGCGCGCCACGCTTCTTGGTTCCCGGGAGGGCGCCGGGCGGCTCTCCGATGGCGGGGGTGCGTCGTAGGGCGTAGGACGGAAGACGGAAGAGCGGCCTCGGGCCCGCCCCGGGCCCCCGCACCCCCTGGAGGAGCCATGACCCAGCCCGGAACGATGAACGCCATGAGCAAGCAGATGCAGGACTGCGTCGAGGCGTGCATGTCCTGCCACAGCATGTGCGAGGAGACCATGAGCTCCTGCATGCAGATGGGCGGCGGCCAGGCCCAGATGCAGATCATGCGCGCGCTGCTGGACTGCGCCGAGACGACCCGTATGTGCGCCGACATGATGATGCGGCGCTCGGCCCTGTCGGCCGAGATGTGCGCGATGTGCGCCAAGGCGTGCGAGATGTGCGCGGAGGCGTGTATGGCCATGCCGGACGATCCGCAGATGATGCGCTGCGCGGAGTCCTGTCGCCGCTGCGCCGAGATGTGCCGCACGATGGCCGGCGCCACGATGTGAGCACCGCCCACGCGTGACGAGGGGCACCCCGGACCGGGGTGCCCCTCGTCATGTCCGCCCGTTCAGTTGCCCGAGACGGTGACCTTCTCGTCGTTCTTCAGCTGGCTGACGAGGGTCTTCACCTTCGCCTTGTCCCAGACGAGGTTGCTGCCGGTCGAGCCGGAGATCGGCATGTTCATCGACTTGCCGTCGCCGCTGTTGACGCCCTTCATCGCGAAGAACATGGACGCCAGGTCGTACAGGCCCATGTCCTTGTCGACGATCAGGGACTCCAGGCCCGAGCCCATGGTCGGGTACAGCTTGAACGGGTTGAGGACCGTACCCGGGGTGGCGACCTGGTTGGCGAGGGCCGCGAGGAACTTCTGCTGGTTCTTCGTGCGGTCGAGGTCGGAGCCCGCGAGCGCGTACCGGGTGCGGACGAACGCGAGGGCCTCCTCGCCGTTCAGCGTCTGCTTGCCCTTCTTGAGGTCGGCGCCGGACTTGGTGTCCTTGATGTCCTGCGGGATGTCTATCTCGACGCCGCCGACCGAGTCGACGATGTTCGCGAAGCCTGCGAAGCCGATCTCCACGTAGTGGTCGATGCGCAGGCCGGTGTTGAACTCGACCGTGCGCACCAGCAGTTCGGGGCCGTCCTCGGCGTAGGCGGCGTTGAGCTTGGTGTGCCGGCCGGTGCCCTTGTACGTCTTGCCGGACTCGGAGCCGACGAACGACGGGATCTCCACGTCGGAGTCGCGGGGCAGCGAGATCAGGGTGTCGCCGTTGGAGCCGGTGTGCAGGATCATCATCGAGTCCGTGCGCTTGCCCTCGGCGGAACCGGTGTGCAGTTCCTTCTTCTCCTCGGCGGACATGCCCTCACGGCTGTCGGAGCCGACGATGAGGTAGTTCGTGCCCTCGCCCGCCTCGGGCCGGTCGATGACCTTCGAGAGGTCGACGTCGCGCTGGAGCTTGGAGTCGGCCCAGAAGTACGTGCCGACGCCCGTCACGACCAGCACGGTCACGACCGAGATCGCCGTCCACTTGATACGGCGGCGCCAGTTGGGCGCGGGGCGCGGGCCGCGGGTGTCATGGCCCCCAGGGCCGGCCGGTCCGCCCGGCCCGCCGGGGTCGCCGCCGTAGACCTGGCCCGAGCTGTAGCCGCTGTCGTACCCGGTCTGCTGGGCGTTCGTGTAGTCGCCGTGTCCCTGACCGTTGACGTACGACGGCTGCGGCGGGACGCCGGCGCTGCTAGGCGGGGCCGCCGGGCCACGGCGGACCTGCCGCATGACGCGGGCGCTCTCGGGCTGTGCGCTCGCGCTGCCGCTTCCGTACCGGTTGCCGCGGTCGTTGTCGGACCATCCCTCGGGCCAATCGTTCATGCGGACCAGTGTGCAGGTCGCTGCTGTGTCGCTGACAGGGGCGTCGGAAAATCACAGCGCGGCTGTGGCCAAGCTGACACAAAGTCCCGGGTCGTCTCCCTCGGCATAAGGTGGAGGACATGACAGACCAGGTCACCGCAGTGGACTCGGGCAGCACTCCGGACATCCCGGGCAAGCCCACATCCGCGTCCCGCACCACGCTCAGCCACATCATGGGCCACAACGACACCAACCTGCTGGGCACGGTGCACGGTGGCGTGATCATGAAGCTCGTCGACGACGCGGCGGGCGCCGTGGCCGGCCGGCATTCCGGCGGGCCCGCCGTCACCGCGTCCATGGACGAGATGGCGTTCCTGGAGCCGGTCCGGGTCGGCGACCTCGTGCATGTGAAGGCCCAGGTGAACTGGACCGGCCGGACCTCGATGGAGGTCGGCGTCCGGGTGCTGGCCGAGCGCTGGAACGAGTCCGCCCCGGCCACCCAGGTCGGCTCGGCCTATCTGGTCTTCGCCGCCGTCGACGCCGACGGCAAGCCCCGCCCGGTCCCCCCGGTCGTCCCGGAGACGGAGCGCGACGAACGCCGTTACCAGGAGGCCCAGATCCGCCGCACCCACCGCCTGGCCCGCCGCCGCGAGATCAGGGAACTGCGCGAGCGACGGGTGGCGGAGGGACTGGCGGACTGAACCCCCGGGTTTTCGGCTTTCGTTCGGCGCTGCCCGCATGATCAGCTAACCCCTGTCATGTGCAGGAAGCCTCTGGGGAGGGGCGTGATGGGGGGGCGCATCGATGAGCGTGACCGCGCAGGAGACGACACAGCCGTGCCCGCGGTGCGGGGCGGTGATCCGGGGGGACGGCAGGTTCACCGTCTGGTGCGCCGCCTGCGACTGGAACGTGGACCCGGAGGAGCGGCAGGAGGAGCCGGGTCGGCTGGACCGGATACGGCGCGCCCTGGCCCGCCGTCACGGCGAGAAGCTGCTCGCCGAGGTCACCTCCGGCGGGACGCTGCGGGCCCGCCGGGACGCCCCCGCGCTCCTCGCCGCAGTGATCGCACTCACCGTGCACGGCCTGACGGTGGCACTGGCGGCCGGCGGGATCTGGCTGCTCGTCGAAGGGTGGGGCCGGCCTCTGATGGCGCTCGGTGCGCTGCTGCTGGTGCTGACCTGGCCGCTGAGCCCCCGGCCGCCCCGGCTCCCCCGCGACACCCCCGTGCTGTACCGCGACGCCGCCCCCGCGCTGTTCTCGCTGATCGACGAGGTCGCCGCGGTCGCCGGCACACGCGGCGTGCACGCCGTCGTGATCGACGACTCGGTGAACGCCGGCGTCCTGGCCTACGGACTGCGCGGACGGCGGATGCTGACACTGGGACTGCCGCTCTGGGAGATCCTCACCCCGCGGCAGCGGATCGCCCTGCTGGGGCACGAACTCGGCCACTACGGCAACGGCGACATCCGGCACCACATGGTCCTGGGGAACGCCTACGCATCGCTGACGACTTGGCGGTACTACTTCGTGCCCACCAAGGCCGCCGAGACGCCCGTCGAGCTCTTCACCAACCTGCTGCTCGTCCTGCCCCGCTGGCTCGTCACCGGCGTCCTGGTCGTGTTCGACCGGCTGACCCTGCGTGCTGCGCAGCGGTCCGAGTACCTCGCCGACCGGGTGGCCGCGCGGGCCGGGTCCACTGAGGCCGCCGTGGAGCTCATGGACCGTTTGCTGGCCGCCGACTCGGCGGAGGGCGTCCTGCGCCGCGAGGCGAACCTGGCCGCGCTGGGCGGACCGCGGGGCGTCCGGAGGGCAGAGGCGGGGGCGGATGCGCTGTGGGACCAGCTGGCCGCCCATGTCGCCTCCGTCCCGGAGTCCGAGTACGAACGCCGTCGACGGGCGGGCGCCCTGCACGGCCACAGCGTGGACACGACGCACCCGCCGACCCATCTCAGACGCGCCTGCCTGCTCGCCGTCGAGGCCGTACCGGCAGCGGTGACGACGGACGACGAGCGGGACGCCCGCATCGCCGCGGAGCTCTCCGAGGCACGGCGCACGGTGGGCCGCCGGATCGTGCGGGACGGGCCGCGCCGCTGAGCGGCCCTCGGCCCGCCCCGCCCTCGGCCCGCCCCGGCCCTACGGCAGGTTCCTCGCCATCACGATCCGCTGGACTTGATTCGTACCCTCATAAATCTGGGTGATCTTGGCGTCGCGCATCATGCGTTCCACCGGGTAGTCGCGGGTGTAGCCGTAGCCGCCGAGGAGTTGGACGGCGTCCGTGGTGACCTCCATGGCGACGTCCGAGGCGAAGCACTTGGCGGCCGCGCCCTGGAAGGTGAGGTCGGCGTCCAGGCGTTCGGAGGCGGCCGCGGCCTGGTAGGTGAGGGCGCGGGCGGCCTCGATCTTCATGGCCATGTCGGCCAGCATGAACTGGATGCCCTGGAAGTCGGCGATCGCCTTGCCGAACTGCTTGCGCTCCTGGACATAGCCCTTGGCGTAGTCGAACGCGCCCTGGGCGACGCCCAGCGCCTGGGCGGCGATGGTGATGCGGGTGTGGTCCAGGGTCTTCATCGCGGTCGCGAAGCCGGTGCCCTCCTCGCCGATCATGCGCTCCGCCGGGATGCGCACGTTGTCGAAGTAGACCTCGCGGGTCGGGGAGCCCTTGATGCCGAGCTTCTTCTCCGGGGCGCCGAAGGACACCCCCGGGTCGGACTTCTCCACGACGAAGGCCGAGATGCCCTTGGTGCGCTTGGTGGGGTCGGTCACGGCCATGACCGTGTAGTACTCGCTGACGCCGGCGTTGGTGATCCAGCGCTTCACGCCGTTGAGGATCCAGTGGTCGCCGTCGCGGACCGCCTTGGTCTTCATGCCGCCCGCGTCCGAGCCCGCGTCCGGCTCGGAGAGGGCGTACGAGAACATCGCCTCGCCCTTGGCCAGCGGCGTCAGGTACTTCTTCTTCAGGTCCTCGGAGCCGGAGAGGATCACCGGGAGCGAGCCCAGCTTGTTCACCGCGGGGATGAGCGAGGAGGACACGCAGGCGCGGGCCACCTCCTCGATGACGATCACCGTCGCCAGGGCGTCCGCGCCCGTGCCGCCGTACGACTCGGGTACGTGCACCGCGTGCAGGTCGCTCGCCACCAGCGCGTCCAGCGCCTCCTGCGGGAAGCGGGCCTCCTCGTCCACCGCGGCGGCGTACGGCGCGATCTTCGCCTCGGACAGCGAGCGGATGGCGTCGCGGAGCATGTCGTGCTCCTCGGACGGACGGTACAGGTCGAAGTCAGCCGATCCGGACAAGGTGTCTCACGCTCCAAATACGCTGCGGTGTCACGACGCTAATTACCGTTAAGTAACTCAAATTTTAGGGGCCCTCCCGACCGCGTGGCACGTGAGTTTGGCGACAAGGACAAAACAAGGACGAAGCGGGGGGCGTCCCCAGCGACATCTGCCCGGTGAGGGGCCCCGACATGCCCCGACTATGCTCGGGCGCGCAGCGTCGGCATCACTCGTCAGGAGCATCCATGGCCCTCAAGATCACCGTGATCGGCACCGGCTATCTCGGCGCCACGCACGCCGCGGCCATGGCCGAGCTGGGCTTCGAGGTGCTCGCTCTGGACGTCGTGCGCGAGAAGATCGAGATGCTGGAGCGCGGCGAGACCCCGATGTACGAGCCGGGGCTGGAGGAGCTGCTGCGCCGGCACGTCGCCGGGTTCGAGGGGACCAGCGGGCGGCTGCGGTTCACCCAGGACTGGGCCGAGGTGGGGGCCTTCGGCGACGTCCACTTCGTCTGTGTGAACACTCCGCAGAAGCACGGCGAGTACGCGTGCGACATGTCGTACGTCGAGTCCGCGATCGCCTCGCTCGCCCCGCATCTGACGCGGCCGGCCCTCGTCGTCGGCAAGTCGACCGTGCCCGTGGGCTCCGCCGAGCGGCTGGCCCGGACGATCGCCGAGCTGGCGCCCGCCGGGGAGGACGCCGAGCTCGCCTGGAACCCGGAGTTCCTGCGGGAGGGCTTCGCGGTCCAGGACACGCTGCACCCGGACCGGATCGTGGTCGGGGTGCGCAGCGAGCGGGCCGAGGCGCTGCTGCGGCAGGTGTACGAGACGCCGGTCGGGGAGGGGTCGCCGTTCGTGGTCACCGACTTCCCCACCGCCGAGCTGGTGAAGACCTCCGCGAACTCCTTCCTCGCCACCAAGATCTCCTTCATCAACGCCATGGCGGAGGTGTGCGAGGCCGCCGACGGCGACGTGGCGAAGCTGGCGGAGGCGATCGGGTACGACGACCGGATCGGCAAGAAGTTCCTGCGGGCCGGGATCGGCTTCGGCGGCGGCTGTCTGCCCAAGGACATCCGGGCGTTCATGGCGCGCGCCGGTGAGCTGGGGGCCGACCAGGCGCTGACCTTCCTGCGCGAGATCGACTCGATCAACATGCGCCAGCGCGGTCAGATGGTGGAGCTGGCCCGGCAGGCGCTGGGCGGCGGGTCCTTCCTGGGCAAGCGGATCGCCGTGCTGGGCGCCACGTTCAAGCCCGATTCGGACGACGTCCGGGACTCGCCCGCGCTCAACGTCGCCGGGCAGATCCATCTCCAGGGCGGACAGGTCACGGTGTACGACCCGAAGGGGATGGCGAACGCCCGCCGGGTCTTCCCGACCCTCGGCTACGCCGACTCGGCCCTGGAGGCCGTGCGGGGCGCCGAGGCCGTCCTGCACCTGACCGAGTGGCAGGAGTTCCGCGAGCTGGACCCGGCGGCGCTGGGCGAGGTCGCGACGGACCGGCTGATCCTCGACGGGCGCAACGCGCTCGACCCCGTGCTGTGGCGCAAGGCCGGGTGGACGTACCGGGCGATGGGCCGCCCGACCGCGTAAGCGCTCCGCTGGTGCCGCGATGTGTCGGTGTTCCGCTGCGGCGCCGTCGTGGCTGGTCGCTCCCCCACTCTCGGCTGCGCTCGAGCGGGGGGGACCCCCATCGCGGCGGAGCCGCATATGTCAGCGCCCCGCGCCCCTTCGTAGCGCTGCCGAACCGTCGCCGACTTCGCCCGACCTGCTGCTGCCGCTGTCGCGGGCGCAGGGCGACGCCGGTTCGGCCGAGGCTCAGTCGGCCGAACCGGCGTCTTGTTGCATTCTGCACCACGCAGCTGTGCGGCGAGTGGTGAACTACTTCGCGCGGTAGCGGCGCATCTTGGCGCGCGCCCCGCACACCTGCATCGAGCACCAGCGGCCCCGGCCCGCCGGACTGCGGTCGTAGTACGCCCAGTGGCAGGTCACGGCCTCGCAGGCCTTCAGCCGGGGCCAGGTGCCGGCGATCAGCGCGGCGGCCACGGCGGCGGCCGTCCGGGAGAGCAGCGGGGCCGCGTCCGCGGGGGTGAGGCGGGCGGAGCCGTCGTCCGCGTCGACGGTCACCAGCAGGGGGGCGGACGCGAGCAGCTCGCCCAGCGGGGTCACCGCGCGGTGCGGTGCGTGGCCCGCGTGGGCGAGCAGGGCCACGCGCAGGGACTCGCGCAGCTCACGGGCGCGCGCGAGTTCGTCCTCTTCGTCGGTGAGCCCGAACCGCGCGCGGCCGTCCGCCGTGTCCAGCGAGTCGGCGCCCGACTCCAGGTCCAGCGTGTTCACCAGCGACTCCACGAGGGCCAGTTCCCCGGGGGCGGCCGATCGCTCATTCATGCTTGCGACGTTACCTCCTATGCGGGAGCATGCAGTAACCGTTACCTGCTAACGGCTGCATCAGGTAACCCGTAACCCGAGGAGGAGTCATGGCTCTCGCCGAGCTGGGTGTCGTCGTCCTGGACTGTCCCGACCCGCGTGCGCTCGCCGGTTTCTACGCCGAGGTGCTGGGCGGCAGCGTCGAGAGCGACGACGGGGACTGGGTGGATCTGAAGGTGCCCGGCGGTCAGGCGCTGGCCTTCCAGGCCGCCCCCGGGTTCGTGCCGCCCGCGTGGCCCGCGCCCGAGCACTCGCAGCAGTTCCATCTGGACCTGACCGTCGACGACCTGGACGCGGCCGAGCGGGGCGTGCTGGCGCTGGGCGCGACGCCGCTGGACACGGAGGACCGCTCGCGCGGCTGGCGGGTGTACGCGGACCCGGCCGGGCATCCGTTCTGTCTGTGCAGGTCCTGACTGTGCAGGTCCTGAAACCGCCGGTGTCCGAGAAGTCAGGAGGGTCCATGGCACCCGTCGCCCGGTTCCGCAACGTCGTGCTCGACTGTCCCGATCCGCGTGCGCTCGCCGCGTTCTACGCGGCGGTCGTGGGCGGCACCCCCGAGTGGGAGGAGGGGGAGGAGGACTGGGTCGTCCTCCAGGTGCCCGGCGGGCCCCGGCTGGGCTTCCAGGAGGTGGCCCGGTACACCCCGCCGGAGTGGCCGCGCTCCGACCGCAACGGGCAGCAGTTCCACCTCGACCTCGACGCGGGCTCCACCTGGGCGGAGATCGACGCGGCGCACGAGCGGGTGCTGGCGCTGGGCGCGCGGCCGCTGGACCTGACGGACCGGGAGAGGAAGGACTTCCAGGTGTACGCCGATCCGGCGGGGCATCCGTTCTGCCTGTGCCGGATCGCTCCGCTGGAGGTGCAGGGATAGGCCGTCGTTTCGGTGCCGCGCCGTCGTGGCCGGTCGCGCAGTTCCCCGCGCCCCTTCAGGGCGGTGCCCAGCCGCGGCCGCGGCCGCACCGCCGTCGGCCGGCGCGATGTGCCGTCGTTTCGGTGCCGCGCCGTCGTGGCCGGTCGCGCAGTTCCCCGCGCCCCTTCAGGGCGGTGCCCAGCCGCAGCCGCGGCCGCACCGCCGTCGGCCGGCGCGATGTGCCGTCGTTTCGGTGCCGCGCCATCGTGGCCGGTCGCGCAGTTCCCCGCGCCCCTTTGGGGCTCGGGCTAGCCGTCCAGGTGGGTGATGTGGGCTGTTGAGGGGGTGCGGCGTTCCTGGGCGGCTCGGGCGGCGAAGTCTGCCGTGCGGAGGACGCGCTGAATGTTTCCCCAGGTCAGCAGGGCGATGTCGGGGTCGGGCCAGCCGCGGTGGAGCAGTTCGGCGATCAGGTGCGGGTAGCCGGAGGCGTCGGCCAGGCCCTGCGGGTGGGCGGCGCCCGAGTCGTAGGTGCCGGACAGGCCGACGCAGCCGGGGCCGGCGATCGCGCGGACGTGGTCGAGATGGTCGGCCACGTCCCGCACGCTCGGGCCGGTCTGCTCGGCGGTCAGCGGCACCAGGCACAGGCCCTTGGCCGCGCCGAGCTCGGCCAGCAGCGCGTCGGGCAGGTTGTCGGGGTGGGGGCGCAGGGCGCGGGCGGCGGAGCGGGTGCACAGCACTGGCGTCTTGGAGAGGGTCAGCGCACGGCTGACGGTGGTGTCGGAGGCGCCGGAGAGGTCGGCCAGGACGCCGAGCCGGTTCATCTCGCGCACGACCTCCTCGCCGAACCGGGTCAGCCCCGCCTCGCTCGCCCAGGTGGTGCCGGAGAGGGTCAGGACGCGCAGCCCCAGGGAGTGCAGGACGCGCAGGATGCCGAGCGAGTCGTCGAGCGCGGCGGCCGTGGCCGGGCCCAGGACGACGGCGACCCGGCCGCAGTTGCGGGCGTCGATGACCTGCCCGGCGGTGCGGGCCAGCCGCAGCCCGTCGGGGTGCGTGTCGATCACCGACCGGACGAGGTCCAGCTGCTCCAGGGTCGCGCCGACGGCCCGGTCGGCGGCGAGGCCGTCGGGCAGGTGCAGCGACCACAGCAGCGCGCCGACGTGGCCTTCGCGCAGCCGGGGCACGTCGGTGTCGACGGCGCTCTCGCCGAGCTGGAGGTCGTACCAGGGCAGATGGCGCAGGGCCCAGGGCAGTCCGCTGTAGCCGTCGGCGACGGGGTGGGCGGCGAGGAGGGCACGGGCGCGGTCCAGCTCGGTGGTCTCCGGCTCGGGCGGGGGGACGGGGGAGACCGGCGGGAGCGAGGGGGCGGCCCCCTGCACCTCGCCCTCGCGTTCGTCGTCGCGTTTGTCGTCGCGGGCGCCGGCCTCGGGAAGGGTGTGCAGCTCGTCCTGGAGGTCGGCCATGGCGGTCTCCGTACGTTCGATCAGCAGTCGATCAGCAGTACGGTCACCGTCGCACGGCGGGCGGCGCGCTTCCTGGTGGACGGGGCGTTCGGGGGTAACCGGCGCCCTCGGACGGCCCGTCCACCATGCGCGACGGCCCTCAGCCGTCCAGTGACTCGATCGTCGCGTTGGACGGTGCGCGGCTCGCCCGCAGATCACGGGCGACGTCCTCCGCCGCGCCGAGCACCCGGACCGCGTTCTGCCAGGTCAGCTTGGCGAGGTCGGGCTTCGACCAGCCACGGTCGAGCAGCTCCGCGATCAGGTTGGGGTAGCCGGAGACGTCGTCGAGGCCGTCGGGGGTGAAGGCCGTGCCGTCGTAGTCGCCGCCGATGCCGAGATGGTCGATGCCGGCGACCTCGCGCATGTGGTCGAGGTGGTCGGCGACCGTGGCGACGGTGGCGATCGGGCGGGGGTGGGTCTCCTCGAAGGCCCGGTGGACCTTCATCGCGTCCGGGGTGGTGGCGAGGGGGTGGAAGCCGTGGGCGCGCATGTTGTCGTCGGCCGCGGCCGTCCAGTCGACCGCCGCCTGGAGGACGAACTTCGGCACGAACGTCACCATGGCCACGCCGCCGCCCGCGGCCATCCGCTCCAGGACGTCGTCCGGGATGTTGCGGGGGTGGTCGCAGACCGCGCGCGACGAGGAGTGGGAGAAGATCACCGGCGCGGCGGTCGCGTCCAGCGCGTCCCGCATGGTCGTCGCGGCCACGTGCGAGAGGTCGACGAGCATGCCCTCGCGGTTCATCTCGCGCACGACCTCGCGGCCGAAGGCGGACAGTCCGCCGACCCGGGGCTCGTCGGTCGCGGAGTCCGCCCAGTCCACGTTGTCGTTGTGGGTGAGCGTGAGGTAGCGCACGCCGAGCGCGTACAGGCCGCGCAGCGTGCCGAGCGAGTTGGCGATCGAGTGGCCGCCCTCCGCGCCCATCAGCGAGGCGATCCGGCCCTCCGCGCGGGCGGCTTCCAGGTCGGCGGCGGTGAACGCGGCCCTGAGGTGCTGCGGGTGGCGGGCGATGAGCTGGCGGACGCAGTCGATCTGCTCCAGCGTCGCGGGCACCGCGTCCGGCAGGTCCGAGCGCACGAACACCGACCAGTACTGCGCGCCGACGCCGCCCTCGCGCAGCCGGGGGATGTCGGTGTGCAGATGGCCGTGCTGGTGCGCGGCGATGTCACGGGCGTCGTGGTCGTAGCGGACGGGCTGCGCGCGCAGCGCCCAGGGCAGGTCGTTGTGGCCGTCGACGACCGGGAACTCGCGCAGGAGTGCGCGGGCGGCGGCCAGGGAGGTCGGCTCCGTCGTTTCGCGTGTCACGTCGCGTGTCACTTCCCGAAGCCGAAGCCGTCAGAGCCCTCGACCTTGGCGCGCAGGCGCTTGCCCTTCTCGGTGGCCTGGTCGTTCAGCTCCTGCTGGAAGTCGCGCATCCGGGCCTGGAGGTCCTGGTCGTGGGCGGCGAGGATGCGGACGGCGAGCAGGCCCGCGTTGCGCGCGCCGGCCACCGAGACGGTGGCGACGGGGACGCCGGCCGGCATCTGCACGATGGACAGCAGCGAGTCCATGCCGTCCAGGTACTTCAGCGGCACGGGCACGCCGATGACCGGCAGCGGGGTCACCGAGGCGAGCATGCCGGGCAGGTGGGCGGCGCCCCCGGCGCCGGCGATGACGACCTTCAGTCCCCGCTCGGCCGCCTGCTCGCCGTAGGCGACCATCTCGCGCGGCATGCGGTGCGCGGAGACGACGTCGACCTCGTAGTCGATCTCGAACTCGTCGAGGGCCTGCGCGGCGGCCTCCATGACGGGCCAGTCGGAGTCCGACCCCATGACGATGCCTACGACGGGGCCTGCAACAGGGCTCATTCGGTGATCGTGCCTCTCAGGTAACCGGCTGCGTGACGAGCGCGTTCGACGACGTCGTCCAGATCGTCGCCGTAGGTGTTGACGTGGCCCACCTTGCGGCCGGGCTTCACGTCCTTGCCGTACATGTGGATCTTCAGCTGGGGGTCGCGGGCCATGCAGTGCAGATACGCGGAGTACATGTCCGGGTAGTCGCCGCCCAGGACGTTGGCCATGACCGTCCACTTCGCGCGCGGGCGCGGGTCGCCCAGCGGCAGGTCGAGGACCGCGCGGACATGGTTGGCGAACTGGGAGGTGATCGCGCCGTCCTGGGTCCAGTGGCCCGAGTTGTGCGGGCGCATGGCCAGTTCGTTGACGAGGATGCGGCCGTCGCGGGTCTGGAACAGCTCGACCGCGAGGTGGCCGACCACGCCCAGTTCCTTGGCGATGCGCAGCGCCATCTCCTCGGCCTTCAGAGCGAGGGTCTCGTCCAGGTCGGGGGCCGGGGCTATGACCGTGTCGCAGACGCCGTTGACCTGCTGCGACTCGACGACCGGGTAGGCGACGGCCTGGCCGTGCGGGGAGCGGACGACGCTGGCGGCGAGCTCGCGGACGTAGTCGACCTTCTCCTCCGCCAGCACCGGGACGCCGGCCCGGAAGGGGTCCGCCGCCTCCTCGACCGAGTCGACGACCCAGACGCCCTTACCGTCGTAGCCGCCGCGGACGGTCTTGAGGACCACCGGGAAGCCTGCGCCCTCGGCGGCGAACGCGGCGACGTCCGCCGGGTCGGTCACGATCCGGTGCCGGGGGCACGGGACGCCGATCGCTTCGAGCTTCGCGCGCATCACCCCCTTGTCCTGGGCGTGCACGAGCGCGTCGGGACCCGGGCGGACGGGGATGCCGTCCGCCTCCAGCGCCCTGAGGTGCTCGGTGGGTACATGTTCGTGATCGAAAGTGATCACATCGCACCCGCGCGCGAACGCACGCAGCGTGTCGAGATCGCGGTAGTCGCCGATGACGACATCGCTCACGACCTGCGCCGCGGAATCCTGTGGGGTGTCACTGAGGAGCTTGAACCTGATGCCGAGCGGGATGCCTGCTTCGTGTGTCATACGAGCGAGCTGGCCCCCGCCGACCATGCCGACTACCGGGAACGTCACGCCCCCAGGGTATCGGCCGCGCCACCGCGCCCGGATTCCGCGCCTCTTACCCGGCCCTTTCCCCCCTCATACCGTGTGTTTCCCCGCATCTCCCCTGCTGGTCACGGGCCCGTGAGCTGGACCACAGGAAACCGACAAGAGTGGTGGTTAGCATGGTTGGGTTGACGAAACCGGACCCGGACGGGGGCCTGTACGACCATGGCACATGGTTCCTCGGGGCTGAAGAGGCTCGTCCGCGAGCTCGCCAAGTTCGGAGCCGTGGGCGGCGCGGGGTTGCTGGTCAACCTCGGAGTGTTCAACGTCGTACGGCATGTCACCGACCTGCAGGTGGTGCGGGCGAGTGTCATAGCCACCGTCGTGGCCATCGTGTTCAACTACATCGGGTTCCGCTACTTCACCTACCGTGACCGCGACAAGAGCGGGCGGACGAAGGAACTGACGCTGTTCCTGCTGTTCAGCGCGGTGGGCCTGGTGATCGAGAACGGGCTGCTGTTCGCGGCGACCTACGGGTTCGGGTGGGACAGCCCCCTGCAGAGCAACATCTTCAAGTTCGTCGGCATCGGCGTCGCGACGCTGTTCCGGTTCTGGTCGTACCGCACCTGGGTGTTCCGCACGCTGCCGGCGAAGGAGGCCGTGGCCAGCGCGGAGTCGTTCCTGGAGCCCAAGGCCACACCGTCCAAGGCCACGCAGCGCGTGAGCTGACCCAGCGCGTGAGCTGACCCAGCGCGTGAGCTGACCCAGCGCGTGAGCTGACCGACCCCTGCCTGACCGGCTGCCTACCTGACCGTCTGCCCGTCGTCTTCCTGGGCGCGCTTCTGCGGGGCCGTGCGGGACAGGAACAGGCCGAAGACGGGGGGCTGGGCCTGGAGCATCTCCAGGCGGCCGCCGTCGGCCTCCGCGAGGTCGCGGGCGACGGCGAGGCCGATGCCCGTGGAGTTGCGGCCGCTGATGGCCCGCTCGAAGATCCGGGCCCCGAGGTCGGCCGGCACTCCGGAGCCCTCGTCCGTCACCTCGACCACGGCCTGGTTGCCGGTGACGCGGGTGCGCAGCGCCACCGTGCCGCCGCCGTGCATGAGGGAGTTCTCGATCAGCGCGGCCAGAACCTGGGCCACCGCGCCGGGCGTGCCCACCGCCCGCAGATGACGCTTCCCCGAGCTGACGATGGCCCGGCCCACCCCGCGGTAGGCGGGCCGCCACTCGGCGAGCTGCTGCTGGATGACCTCGTCGAGGTCGAAGGTGACCGCCGAGCCGGTGCGCGGGTCCCGGGCGTTGGTCAGGAGGCGTTCCACGACGTCCGTCAACCGCTCCACCTGGGTCAACGCGATCATCGCCTCCTCCTTCACCGTGTCCGGGTCGTCGGTGAGAGTGATCTCCTCCAGGCGCATGGACAGCGCGGTGAGGGGGGTGCGGAGCTGGTGGGAGGCGTCCGCGGCGAGCCGGCGCTCCGCGGTGAGCATCCGGGCGATGCGCTCCGCCGAGGAGTCGAGGACGTCGGCGACCCGGTCGAGCTCGGGGACCGAGTACCGCTTGTGCCGGGGGCGCGGATCGCCCGAGCCCAGGCGTTCCGCGGTCTCCGCGAGGTCGGTCAGCGGGGAGGCGAGGCGGTTGGCCTGGCGGATGGCCAGCAGCACGGCGGCGATCACCGCGAGCAGGGCCACCAGGCCGATGATCAGCAGGGTGCGGCCGACCTCCCGGGTCACCGTGGAGCGCGGCTCCTGGACCAGGACGGTCTCGCCCTCCTCGCCGGTGGCCCGTGCCTCGATGACGTCGCCCTCGGGTTTGGCGCCGACCTGGATGGCCGTCCGGCCGGGGATCCGGATCTCGGCGTAGCGGTCCTGGGTGACCTGGTCGCGCAGTATGTCGGCGGTGACGTTCTCCGAGCCCACCAGCCGGCTGTCCACGATGCTGGCCAGCCGCAGCGCCTCGGAGTCCACCCGCTCCTGCGCGCTGTTGCTGATCGTGCGCGTCTCGACGATGACGAGGGACACCCCGAACACGGCGATGACGACGAGCACGACGGCGAGGGTGGACTGAATGAGACGGCGACGCACGGCACCCTCCGGGGCGGTGACTTTACGAGTCCGGTTCGGCCAGCCCCCTCAGGGGCGCGGGCTCAGGGGCGCGGGGAACTGCGCGAGAAGCCCCCACCGGCCCGCACCCGACGACGCGACGCGCAGAGTCGGCCGACCCTCCGGGGGAGTTCAGCTTTTCTCGAAGCGGAAGCCCACACCCCGCACGGTGGCGATGTAGCGAGGGTTCGCCGCGTCGTCGCCGAGCTTCTTGCGCAGCCAGGAGATGTGCATGTCGAGCGTCTTGGTCGACGACCACCACGTGGTGTCCCAGACCTCGCGCATCAGCTGGTCACGGGTGACGACCCGCCCCGCGTCCCGCACCAGGACCCGCAGCAGATCGAACTCCTTGGCCGTGAGCTGGAGTTCCTCCTCGCCCATCCAGGCGCGGTGCGACTCGACGTCGATGCGCACGCCGTGGGTGGCCGGCGGCTGCGCGGGCTCGGACGCGCCGCGCCGCAGCAGGGCCCGGACCCGGGCGAGCAGCTCGGCCAGCCGGAAGGGCTTGGTGACGTAGTCGTCGGCGCCGGCGTCCAGACCGACGACGGTGTCCACCTCGTCGGCGCGCGCGGTCAGGATGAGGATCGGAATGGCGTGCCCCTCGGAGCGCAGCCGACGGGCCACCTCCAGGCCGTCCATGCCGGGCAGACCGAGGTCCAGCACGACCAGGTCGACGCCGCCCTGCATTCCGGCGTCGAGCGCGGTGGGGCCGTCCTCACGCACCTCGACCTCGTAGCCTTCCCGGCGCAGTGCGCGAGCCAGGGGCTCCGAGATGGACGCGTCGTCCTCGGCGAGCAGTACTCGGGTCATGAGCTGATGGTAGTCCGCGGCGGGCAAGGGCCGAAGTGTGATCGCCCACGCCGTTTCTTACCAACGGACATGCCGGACAGCCGCCGGCTCCCGGCCCGAAACCGGTGGGAGCCGATTGGTACGGACCTGCGGTCCAGGGATGGCATCCTGGCGCAGACCTTCAAAACACCGATCAGAGTTCCTTGATCGCCTGTGATCCGTGTCTCAAGTCCTTCCATATCGGATGTTGTCCTGTCGTATGGTGAAACAACGCTTGTAGCACGCAGGGACCATTGGCGGTCCGCTTGACGCCGAGGGTCTCTTTTTTTGCGTGCCGGCCGCCCCCCACCGGGCGCGCGACGCTCCACGGCAGCGCGTCCCGAGCAGCAAGGAACGACATGGCGTCCAGCCTGACGAAGGACTCGGTCCGCCCGGACACCCCCGGCTCCGGGAAGACCTTCTTCGGCCACCCCCGCGGACTGGCCACTCTCTTCATGACCGAGATGTGGGAGCGCTTCTCCTACTACGGCATGCGAGCCCTGCTCCCCCTGTACCTGGTCGCTCCCGGCGGCCTGCACCTCAGCGCCTCGACGGCGACCGCGATCTACTCGGTCTACCTGTCCCTGGTGTACCTGCTCGCCCTGCCCGGCGGCTGGTTCGCGGACCGGGTGCTCGGCCCCCGCAAGACCGTCGCCGTCGCCGGCGCGGTCATCATGCTCGGCCACCTGACGCTCGCGCTGCCGAACTCCGGCACCTTCTACGCGGGCCTCGGCCTGGTCGCCGTCGGCTCCGGCCTGCTGAAGGCCAACATCTCGACGATGGTCGGCCACCTCTACGACGGCCCCGACGACCCGCGCCGCGACGGCGGCTTCACGATCTTCTACATCGGCATCAACATGGGCGCGTTCGCCGCCCCGCTGGTCATCGGCACCATCGGCGAGAACGTCAACTGGCACCTGGGCTTCGCGCTCGCCGCGCTCGGCATGGCGCTGGGCCTGGCGCAGTTCCTGCTGGGCAGCCGTCACCTGAGCTCGCGCTCGGACGTCGTCCCCACGCCGCTGTCCGCGCAGGAGAAGGCGACGACGCTGCGCAAGGCCGCGTTCTGGGCGGCCGTCGCGATCGTCTTCTACGCCGTCGTGGGCGTCTCCGGCGTCTACACGCTGAACTGGCTGCTGGTCCCGATCACCGTCGCCGGTCTGGTCATCCCGGTCGTCGTCATCGCCCGGATGAAGCGGGACAAGGAGCTGGACCGCGCCGAGCAGTCCAAGCTGACCGCGTACGTCTGGTTCTTCGTGGCCGCGGCCGTGTTCTGGATGATCTACGACCAGGGCGGCTCGACGCTGTCCCTGTTCGCCGACTCCTCGGCGGAGAACAGCGTCTTCGGCTGGGACTTCCCGGTCTCCTGGTACCAGTCGGTCAACCCGGTCCTGATCATGGCGCTGGCCCCGCTGTTCGCCTGGGCCTGGCTGGCGCTGGCCCGGCGCGGCAAGGAGCCGAGCACCGCGACGAAGTTCTCGATGGGCCTGGTGCTGATCGGCGCGTCCTTCTTCCTCTTCCTGGCCCCGCTGTCGATCGCCGAGGGCGGTCACAAGGCGGCCGCGCTGTGGCTGGCGGCGATCTACTTCGTGCAGACCGTCGGTGAGCTGACCGTGTCCCCGGTGGGTCTGTCGGTCACCACGAAGATGGCTCCCGCGAAGTACGCCTCGCAGATGATGGGCGTGTGGTTCCTGGCGGTCACCGCCGGCGACGCCACGACCGGTCTGCTGGCCATCGCCGGCGTCGACCTCAACAAGACGGGGATCGTGGCCCTGCAGGCCGTGCTGGCCGTCGTCGCGGGTGCGGCGGTGTGGATGTACCGCAAGAAGGTGAAGGAGCTGATGGGCGACGTCCACTGACGTCGGTCTGTCTTTTCAGCGGAGGGCCGCTGTACCCACGGGGGTACAGCGGCCCTCCGCTGTTTCGCTTGTGACTGCGGGCCCGTTGTGGCTGGTCGCGCCCACGCGGCGGAGCCGCACAATGTCAGAGCCCCGGGCCCCTTAGGTGGCTCGTCGTGCACTCTTTCGGGGCATGAAGGTGAAGATCGCGCCGCCGAGCAGGATCGCTGTGCCCGCGACCAGGCCGAGGGCCTTGAGGGTGCCGTGGTCGCCGGAGCCGGTCTCCGCGAGGCCGCCGCTCGTCGAGGTGGATCCGCCCGAGGACGAACCGCTCCCGCCGGACGCGCCGCTCGCCTGCTCGTCCGTGTTCAGGGTGAGGGAGACGGCCGTCTTGTCCGGGGTGCAGGTGGTGACCGTGCCCATGGCCTCGATCGTCAGGACGCCCGGGGACAGCGTGGACTCACCGGTCGCGCCGGGCTTGTACGTGCCGACGAGGTCGGGGATCTCGATCGGCTGACCCTGCGGGATCGCCGCGGAGTTCAGCGGGCCCTCCACCTTCACCGAGCCCGTGTCCGCACCGCCGAGCACGATCAGCATGGTCGGCTTCACCTTGCCGGCCGGGATGTCGATAGGGCTGTCCATCACCGACTTCTTGAACTGCACGGTGAGGTCGTAACTGCCGCTGTTCTTCTTGGCGTTGATCTGGATCGGCGAGGTCGCCTTCTTCTCGCCGAGGGGCGAGTCGCAGGTGTAGGGGATGTCGACGACCTTGCCGGTGAAGTCGGTCTGGCCGTCGTCGCTCGCCGAGGAGGACGGGCTGGGCGAGGACGACGGTGACGGCGACGCCGAGCCGCTGGGCGACTGGGACTCGCTCGGCGACGACGACCCGGACGGCGAACCCGAGCCCGAACCGCTGCTCGCGGCCGTCACGGTGATGGTCGCGGCAGGCTGGACGGGCTCCGTCGGCGCGCAGCTGGTGTCCGTCGACAGCGCGTTGACCACGTACGCACCCGGCGTCAGCGTCACCTGTCCGACCGCCGTCAGTTTCAGCGTGCCCTTCATGTCGGACAGCACCATGTCGGCGCCCTTGGGGATCGCCGGGTTGGTGCGCGTCCCCACCATCGCGATGTCCGCGGTCTGCGCGCCCGCCGCCTTGAGGGTGCCGGACGGCTGAACCGTGTTCGCGGGCAGGTCGATGATGTCGGGGTTCTTCGACGCGGCCTGCGTGAACTTCCACACGATGTCCACGGTGTCGCCGACCTTCGCCGTGGCCGGCGCGGTGATCTCGACCTTGGTGGTGCCGTTGACGTCGGGCAGGCCGATGCCCGCGGGCGGGATGCACTTGGTCGCGTAGGCCACCTCGGCGGCCTGCGCCGGCCCGGCGGTCACGCCCAGCAGGACGGCCGCCCCGGTGAGCATCACGGCGGCGGCCGCGGCCGCCGCGCTCCTGCGGGTCTTCCGCGCGGCCGCGCGGTCGGGTGGTGCGGCTCTCTCACTCACGTGTTTCCCTTCCTGCCGGGAGTCGTGGGAGTCGTCGGAGTCGTGTCGGTCCCAGGACTCTCCGGACTCGTCGATCGGTCGTCGTGCGGTGCGCAGACCCGCCCCGTCACGGCCATGCCCGGACCGGCGGCCGTGCCCGGACCGATGGCCGGACCAGTGCCCGCGCCGGTGGCCGGACCGATGGCCGAACCGGTGGCCGCGCCGCTGGTTGGGCCGGTGGTTGGGTCGCTGCCCACGCCGGTAGCCGGACCGGTAGTTGGGCCGGTGCCCGGACCGCTGCCCGCGCCGGTGGCCGGACCGGTAGTTGGGCCGCTGGCCGGACCGGTGCCCGCGCCCGTGGCCGGACCGGTGGATGGGCCGCTGCCCACGCCCGTGGCCGGACCGGTAGTTGGGCCGCTGGCCGCCGCGCCACTGGCCGGACCGGTGCCCGCACCCGTGGCCGGACCGGTGGATGGGCCGCTGCCCACGCCGCTGGCCGGACCGGTGCCCGCGCCCGTGGCCGGACCGGTGGATGGGCCGCCGCCCACGCCGGCAGCCGGACCGGTGCCCGCGCCCGTGGCCGGACCGGTGGATGGGCCGCCGCCCACGCCGCTGGCCGGACCGGTGCCCGCGCCCGTGGCCGGACCGGTGGATGGGCCGCTGCCCACGCCGGCAGCCGGACCGATGGTTGGGCCGCTGCCCACGCCGCTGCCCGCGCCGCTGCCCGCGCCGGTGGCCGCGCCGGTGCCCGCGCCGGTGGCCGGAACGGTGGTTGGGCCGGTGCCCGGAACGGTGGCCGGAACGGTGGTTGGGTCGGTGGTTGGGGCGAACCAGGGCAGGGGCGGGTTCGGGGCGGGGGTGGGCGGGGCCGGAGCCGGTGTCGACGTCCGGCTGCGGCGCCAGGGTGTGCGGGCGGGCCGTCGGGCCGCGTGGCGCGGGCGTACCCGGTCGACCACCGCCATGCCGATGCGGAAGAGCGCCGTCGGCACCACCACGCAGAGCAGGATCCAGAACAGGGTCACGCCCCAGGGTCGGCCCACGCCCCAGGGCTGTTCGGCGAGGACCTTCCCGCCGTACTTCAGGGAGACGGTGTAGTCGCCGTGCGCGCCGGCGCCGAGTTCGACGGGCAGTTCGACGCGGGCCTTCTCGCCGGGGCCGATCGTGCCGCGCCACTGCCGCTCGTCCCACTGCGGGGAGAACACGCCGTGGGCGGTGCCGACCTGGAAGACGGGGTTCTCCACGGCCGCGGTGCCGACGTTGCCGACGGTGAAGACCAGCGTGCGGTCGGGCGGCGCCCCGAACCAGGTGAGGAGGCCGTCGGAGCCGTCGAGCCGGGTGTCGCTCAGCACGGAGAGGCGTCCGCCGGCCGTCTGCTCGGGCAGTGGCTCGACCGGGTGCCCGGCGACCTGGAACACCGCGTCGGCCTGCGCCTTCGCGCCGGTCGCGGTGGCCACGTGCACCACGCAGGGGCACGGCGCCGGCGGCTCGGCCACCGGCAGGGCCTGGCTGAAGCGGCCGTCGGCGTCGGTGGTGACGGCGCGTCCGTCGGCGTTGGCACAGGAGTTGGTGCCGCCGATCACGCCCCGGGCCGGGGTCGCCTGCCCGCAGAGCAGCAGCATCAGCAGCGTGCGCGGGCGCCAGCCGCTGCCGCTGACGGTGAGCGAACCGCCCGTGCCCGCCTGCGACGCGGAGAGCTTGACCACCGGCTGGTCGGCGGCGAGGGCCGTACCGGCCGACGGCAGCAGTAGCAGGAGGAGCAGCACGGCCAGGGCCGGCGCCGTCATCCGCGGCTTGCCTCTCACGACAGCGCTCCCCCTCGGCTCGGCTTGCGGCGACGACGTCTTCGTACGGCCGCGACGACCGCCGCGGCCGACAGCGCACCGGCCGCCGCCGCGCCCGTCGCCGCGCCCCGGGGCACGAACCGCGCGGAGGCCCGCCCGGTGGCCTCGGCCGCACCCGGGGCGGTGACCGTCAGCCGCACGGTGACGGCGTCCAGGGCGGGGCGGTCGGGCCACGGTTCGTCGAGCTTCAGGCGGCGGCCCGGGGGCAGTCGGACGGGCAGGGTGCGCGGGGCCCGGTCGAGGACGGCGCCGAGGACGCCGTCCGCGTGGACGGCCAGCCGCGGGACGAGGGCCGTCGTCCCGCGGTTGACCAGCTCATAGGTGATGCGGTCGCCGCGCACGGACACGTGCTCGACGGTCAGCGCGGCCAGCTCCGGACCGCCGACCCGGACCAGCAGCCGGACGGCGCTCTCCCGGCCGGTGGAGTCCCGGACGACGATCTCGCCGGCGCGGTCGCCGGGGCGGGCGTCCGCCGGGACGGTCACGGTGAAGGGCACCTCGGCTCGGGTGCGGGCGGGGACGGCGAGGGCCGCGTCGGCCGGTCCGGCGAAGGCGACGCGCAGGCCGCCGATCCCGGTGCCGGCGGCGCGCAGCCGTACGGTGAGCGGCCGCGTGCCGCGGTTGGTCACGGCGACCGTGTCCTCGATCACCGCCCCGGGAGCGCCCTCCGCGTACAACGACGGCCGTCCGCCGCCCGCGGGCGCGGCCGACCAACCGTCAGAAGGCGCGGGGGCAGGGGTGGCCGCCGAGAGCAGCGGCAGGGAAACCAGCAGGGCACGGGCGGCAACGGCGGCGGTGGCGTACGGCATCGGCGGCTCCAGCGCTTCCACGAAGGTCCGGTCAGCGGCGGGCGTGCGCCGTCTGGCTCCGCCGGGTCAGCCACAGGGCGCCCGCCGCGCCCGCGAGCAGCACCGTGCCGCCGAGGGTGCCGAGGGCGATCGCGGAGTCCTCGGGCCCGGTCTGCGGGAGCGCGCCGCCGGAGTCGTCGTCCGATCCGCCGTCGCTGCTCGTGCCGCCGCCCGCCGCCGTCACGTCGAGGGTGAGGGACGGGCCCGGGGTGTTGGACGGTGTGCAGGTCGTCGTCGTGCCGAGTGCCTTGATGGTGAGCACGCCGGCCGTGAAGGTGACCTTGCCGGACTCCTTCGGGGTGTACGTGCCGCTCAGGTCGTTGATCTTGATGGGCGTGTTCTCGGGGATCGCGGCCTGGTTGGCGGGACCGGTGACGGTCAGGGTGCCGCTGTCGGCGCCGCCCAGCTTGATCGTGGCGCTCGGCTTCATCGCGCCCGCGCCGAGTTCGATGGGGCTGGAGGAGACGCCTTTCTGCCAGGACATGGTGATCTTGTAGCCGCTGCCGCTCTTGACGCCCTTGATGTCGATGGGCGAGACGGCGCTCTTGGCGCCGATGGGCGTCTCACAGCCGTAGTTGACGTTCACGACCTCGGCCATGGCCACCGGGGCGGCCATCCACACCGCCGAGGCGGCCAGGGCCGCGGCAGTCGCGAGCGCGGCGGTTCGCTTCCGGTTCGACACGGTCCGTCCCCTCACTCCCACCGCCCCGCCCTTACTGACGAGGCATCAGATTGAGCCGTCAAGGTACGCCCGAGGCGATGAGGAGGGAAGAGAACGTACGCGCCGGAGTTGCGCCGGAGTTGTGACGATCCGGCACACGACGCCAGGCCGCCCCGCCGACACCCGAGGCCCCTCGCAGACACTCGCGGACGACCTTTCGGGGACGCCAAAGCGGGTCGGGCGAAGTCGACTCCGGTGCGGCCGCGCCCTGAAGGGGCGCGGGGCGCTCACTATTTGCGGCTCCGCCGCGCGGGCGCCACCAGCCACGACGGCGCCGCAGCAGAACGACGGCACATCGCGGCACTTCCAGCGGACCGCTTGGAGGACACTCGGGGGCAACCTTAGGGGACGCCCAGGGGACGACCGGCGGCGACAACTGGGGGCACTCGGGGCGACCGTCAGGGACGCCTCGGGGGCGCCTGGGCGCCCTCGGGGGGCGTCAGGACGGGGCGCTCAGTTCTGCCCAGACTGTTTTGCCCGCGACGCCCGGCGTGCGGACGACGCCCCAGTCCAGGCAGAGGCGTTGGACGATGAACATGCCGTGTCCGCCGGGGCGGCCCGCGCGGTGCGGGGTGCGGGGCGCGGGCTGGCCCGTGCCGCGGTCGGAGACCTCGACGCGGATCACCTTGTTGTCGCAGCCGATGACCATCGCGTCCGGCCCCTCGGCGTGCAGACACGCGTTGGTGACGAGTTCGGAGACGACGAGCAGCACGTCCTCCGCGGCGGCGCGCCGGTCGGCGGTCGCGGCGGGCAGCCAGCCCCACGCGTACAGCGCCTGGCGGGCGAAGTCACGGGCCATCGGGACGACCCCGCCGGCGCCGTCGAAGTCCAGCCGCCGTACCTGACGCCCGCCGGACGACCCGGACGCCCCGGAAGCGCCGTAAGGCCGGGTGGTGCTCATCAGCGCTTCACCTCACCGATTCACCGATTCACCGGTTCACAATTAAGAAGTCGAGTCTCTACAGATTCTGTACGAAGTACCGCGCCGATATGTTCGGGCCCAGGATGACTCCTGCCCGGGGGAACCGGTGGAACACCCTCCCCTTGCCGACAGTCGGTGAAGGTCAGCCGTCGTCCGCCAAGGCATCCCGCACCGTGGCGTGCACGGTGAAGACCGCGTCCGCGCCGGTGATCTCGAAGACGCGCGCCACCACGGGCAGCATCCCCGCCAGATGGACCCCGCCGCCGGCCGCCTCCGCCTTCAGCCGGGCGCCGAGCAGCACGTTCAGCCCCGTGGAGTCGCAGAACTCCAGGCGCGTGCAGTCGACGACGAGGCGGCTGAACCCCTTGGAGAGGCACTCCTCAAGTGGCTCACGCAACAGATCGGCGGTGTGGTGATCCAACTCACCCGCCGGAGTCACGACGGCGCTGGAGCCCTCTTCCCGCACCTCGACCAGAAGCCGGCCAGACTGTGCGCTGCCGACCGTCCCGCGGTCCATGCCGTCTCTCTCCTGGGGTCGAGAACTGATTGCTGACGCCCTCGAACCCTACGCCCTGGACCCGCACGCCCAACACCCGAACAATCACACACAAACGGACATAACTCCACAAAAGCCACTTGCGATCGGTCGAGTAAAGCGGGTAGGGCTAGTAGGGACACGTAACCGAACCACGGCCGGCTTTGGAGGCGCCGCACACCGTAGTGCGCTCACTGGCTTCGGCAGCCATACGCCGAGAACGATGGAGGACATCCATGTCACCCCGGCTCGACGCACCGCATGCACCGCATGCACCGCATGTACCGCCTACCCGCGGAGCGACGTCGACACCCCCTCCGGAACAAGCACATCTGGAACCCATCGCACAGAACGCGGTGCAGGACGTCGCCCCCACCGACGCCCTCGCCGGACTTCCGGAGATCCCCCCGTACGACGAGATCGGCCCGGTCGACGCGAGGGCCTTGTCCAAGACCCTGTTCGCGCGCCTGGAGTCCCTCGAAGAGGGCACGCACGACTACGCGTACGTCCGTAACACCCTGGTCGAACTGAACCTCGCGCTGGTCAGGTTCGCCGCCTCCCGCTTCCGCTCCCGCAGCGAGCCGATGGAAGACATCGTGCAGGTCGGCACCATCGGCCTGATCAAGGCGATCGACCGCTTCGAGCTGGCGCGCGGCGTCGAGTTCCCGACCTTCGCGATGCCGACCATCGTCGGCGAGATCAAGCGCTTCTTCCGTGACACCTCGTGGTCGGTGCGCGTCCCGCGCCGACTCCAGGAGCTGCGGCTCGACCTGGCCAGGGCGGGCGACGAACTGGCCCAGAAGCTGGACCGCGCGCCCACCGTCGCGGAACTGGCCGAGCGCCTCGACCTCTCCCACGACGAGGTCGTCGAGGGCATGGCGGCGTCGAACGCCTACACGGCCTCCTCGCTGGACGCCCAACCGGAGGACGACGACGCGGAAGGCGCCCTCGCCGACCGCATCGGCTACGAGGACCACGGCCTCGAAGGCATCGAGTACGTCGAGTCGTTGAAGCCGCTGATCGCCGAACTCCCGTCCCGCGACCGGCAGATCCTCTCCCTGCGCTTCGTCGCCGGCCTGACCCAGTCGGAGATCGGCGAGGAACTCGGCATCTCCCAGATGCACGTCTCGCGGCTGCTGTCGCGGACGCTGGTGCGGCTGCGGAACGGGCTGACGCTGGAGGAATGACGGACGCGGACGGACGCGGACGGCGCGGGTGCGGCGTCCCGGGCGCCCTCGGCCCCGGGGCGCCGCCCCCGCACCCGCTCCGGTTACCCCCGGAAACCTCCCCATGGGACGCCGGTCGCCACTAAGGTCGCCTCCACCCCAGACTGACTGGTACGTCAGCATCGGAGGCGACCTCATGGATTCCGACGCGCACCTCACCGAGCTGCTGCGCGCCGCCCCCGCCACGGCCTACCCGGCGCTGCGCGAGCTGCGCGCCCGCCACCATCCGGCCGTCCTGGCGTACGCCCGCCTGTGCACGACGAGCGAGCCGGCCGCGCGGCGACTGGCGGCGGAGGCGTTCACGCTCGCGGCCCGGGAGACGGCCCGCGGCAACGACTCCGGCAGCCCCTGGCGGCACCGGCTCCTGCTGCTCACCGGACAGGTCGCGGCGAGCTGGGCCGCGGACGACCGGGCGGGCGGACTGGACGCCGGACTTCTCCTGGTCCTCAACACTGCGGCCCACGGCGGCCCGAAGCCGCCGCTGCTCACCGCGTTCCGCTCCCTCCCCTCCGACGCCCAAGGCCTGGTCTGGTACGGCGTGTTGGAGCGCGAGCCCGTCGGCCGCACGGCCGGTCTGCTCGGCCTGACGACCCAGGACGTCACCTACGGAACGGCCCCCGCGCTCCAGTCCCTGGCGCAGACGGCGCTGCGGCTGCGCCTGGCCGCCTCCGACGATCCGCGCTGTGCGGACTTCCGCCGGCTGATCGAGGAGTCGGTCCGCCCGCAGGGCGCGCGGCACAGCCCCGACCTGGAGGCCCACCGCACCCACTGCCCGCACTGCGCCACGGCCTACGAGGAGCAGCACGCCCTGCGTGAGGATCCTCGCGGGGCGCTGGCGGAGGGGCTGTTGCCGTGGGGCGGGGCCGCGTACGCGCGCGAGGAACGGGAGTCGTCCACGGCGGGGGAACCGACCGCCGCCCGCCGCGCGCCCCGAGGCGTCGTGCTGGTCTCGGCGGCGCTGGGCGTGGCGGTGATACCCGTCCTGGCCGTGCTCCTGCTCCGGCCTTCGGACGACGCGCAGAACTCGGCGGGCGCGGTGGTGACGGGCCCGTCGAGCGCCCCGCAGGTGACGGTCACGGCGACGACGACGGCCACGGCGACCGTCTCGGCCTCGCCCACGCCGGCCGGTCCGTCCCCCTCGGCGTCCCCGAGTCCGGCCGGGCCGAAGCCGAGACCCACCCCGACCCCCACGCCCTCCCCGACGCACGCGCCCGGCGGCACGTTCGCCCAGGTGGTGAACGTCGCCACGGGGCGGTGCCTGGAGGTGGCGGGCGACTTCGACAACGGCACGGACGTGGTGACGGCGCCGTGCTCCGCCTCCCCCAGCCAACGGTGGCGGGTGGACGCGGCGCGCGGTGTCTTCCAGTCCTTGGCCGACCAGGACTTCTGCCTGGACAGCCGGGGTTCCGTGGACAAGGGCGTGGGGGTGTGGGACTGCGCGTCGGTGGCGGGCGACCACGGCGACAACCTGCGCTTCACAGTCGACGCCGACGGAACGATCCGCCCGGCCATCGCGAGAGAGACGGCACTGACGGCGGACGCGAGCGGCGGCGTGTCCCTGAACCCGCTGGACGACGCGGGGGACCAACGGTGGCGGGCGGGGTCGACCTGATGACCGCTCAGGCCTGGGCGGGGCGGCGAGGCGGCGAGGCCTAGGCGGCCTTCAACTCGCACCAGACGAGCTTGCCCCGATGCCCGAACCGGGACAGCGGCTGCCAGTGCCAGAGGTCCGAGCAGGCCCGCACCAACCCCATGCCCCGCCCGCCTTCCGCGTCCCCGACCTCCTCCAGCCGCCGCGGCGGTTCGGGCGGTTCGGGGTCGGCGTCCCAGGCCCCGATCTGCAGGACGCCGTCCCGGAACCGGAGCCGCAGACAGGCGGGTCCCTTGGTGTGCCGGACGGCATTGGAGATCAGCTCGGAGGCGAGCAGCTCGGCGGTGTCGACGAGGTCGGCCAGCCCGTGCAGGGTGAGGATCAGCCGAAGGGTGCGGCGGCAGACGGTGACGGCTCTGGGATCGGTGGGGATGTAAAGGGAGTACTCCCAGGAGTCGGGGACGGGGACGGTTTCAGGCATGGGTCAGCTCCAAGTAGGCAGGAGGTGGCGGGATTCCCCTTACGCAACGCGAAGGTTTCATCACCGACGGTAGACCTAACTTTTTAAGTTTCGCAAGCGGAGCGCGTAATCTGACCCCGAACGAGTCGCGCCCACGGGCGCGTTGAGAGGGGCACGCGATGGCATTGCGGCAGGACCCGACGGCACGTCAGATGCGCCTGGCGACCGAACTGCGCAGACTCCGGGAGGCAGCCGGCCTGACCTCCCGGGAAGCAGCGGCACTGCTCGGAGTCAGCGGCCCGCAGATCAGCCAGATCGAAGCCGGGCTGACGGGCGTGAGCGAGAAGCGACTCCGGCGCATGGCGGCCCAGTACGCGTGTACCGACGAGACACTCGTCGACGCGCTGGTCACGTGGGCGACGGACCGAACGCGCGGCTGGTGGGAGGAGTACCGAGGACTGCTGCCCACACCGTTCCTGGACCTCGCGGAACTGGAGCACCACGCCACGTCACTGCGGGAGGCCCAGTTCCTGTTCGTCCCCGGCCCGCTCCAGACAGCGGACTACGCTCGCGCGGTCTTCGCCGATCGGATTCCCGAACTCCCAGCGGGGGAACTGGAGTTGCGCGTCGAGCACCGTATGCGCCGCAAAGAGATGCTCTCAGGCTCCTACGAGGCGGTCGTCCACGAGGCGGCGCTGCGCATCATGGTCGGCGACCGCTCCGCCTCGCGAGCCCAGTTCGGGCACCTTCTCGAACTCTCGGAAGCAGCCCACATCACCGTACGCGTCATCCCGTTCGCGCTGGAGGGCTTCACCGGTGCCGCGAACGCCATGACGTATGCGGAAGGCCCCGTGCCGAAGCTGGACACCGTCGTACGCGATGGCCCTCAAGGCTCAGCCTTCATCGACTCCGAAGCCCAGCTCAGCGCATATCGAACGCTCTTCCGTAAGGTGGAAGCCGTGTCGCTTGAGGCCGAACGGTCCCGCGACTTCATCCAAAAGCTGGCGAATGAGCTGTGAGGCACCCCATGGGCACCCCGGACAACTGGTTGAAGTCGTCCTACTCGGGCCCCGGAGACGGCGACTCCTGCCTCGAACTCGCCTCCACCCCCGCCACCCTCCACCTCCGCGAATCCGACGACCCCACCACCGTCCTCACCGCCACCCCCACCCCCGTCACCCACCTCCTGCATGCCATACGCACCAAGTCCCTCTGACAAAGGACGCACCGCTTGGCCTTGTTCGTATGTGCGCGGTGCGACGCAGTGTCGACCGCCCCCGTGTCGCAGGTCGCGCTTCCCGTGCATGCTGATCACACGCTCTGAGAAGAACTCCTTCCCACCCTCATGGAACCGGGAACGTACGCCGTCGACCCGGAGCCCTCAGGGCCGCCGTTGCGGCCGTCGAGCGAGATCGGGGGCGCGCCGAAAACGATCGGCCTCGCGCCGGGCGACACGCGCGGCATGCGGCTGATCCCCGAGCGCCGCGGCGGCTACTGCAGGGGCGTGGATGGGCGGGACAGCCCGAACCCAAGGCTTGTCCCGCAATGAACTTCAGTGAAGATCCGACTGGACCTCGGTCAGTCGATGCCTTCGACGATGCGGAAATCGCGCTCGACGCCGCCGGAGAGGACGACCAGCGCCTCCTGGTAGGCCGCGCTCTCGTGCGCCGCGACGGCCTGCTCGAAGCTGTCGAACTCGATCAGGACGGTGCGCTCGGCGATTCCGGCGTCATGTGCCACGACCCGACCGCCACGGACGAGGACCCGGCCGCCCCCGGCCTTGACGGCCGCAGCGGCCAGCTTGTTGTAAGCAGCCAGCTTCTCAGGGTCTGAAATGGCGCGGTAGGCGCTGACCCAGTAGCCCTTGGGCATGGAACCTCCAGTGTGGGGATGAGTGCATCTGACTTACGGGTTGGTCTCGGACGAGCGTCGGCGGGCGAGAGCGAGGCTTATCAGCGTCGTGATCGCCATGGCTCCGATGCCGACCAGCGCCGCGGTGGTGGATGGGGGCGGAACGTAGTCACCGTGTGGGGAACGGGGTACCCCAGGGTTCCTCTTCCAGGAGGAGCCCGTTGGCCAGACAGCTGATGGTTTGGTACCAGCCGATCAGTACGAGCAGTTCAAGTAATTGAGCCTCTTCGTAGTACATGCGCAGGGCATCCCAGGCGGACTGTGTGAGCTGGGTTGTGTCGTTCAGTTCGTCAACCGCGTGGAGCAGTGCCGTGTGGCGTGGCGACCATGGAGCACGGACTGCCGCGTCGGGTTGGGTAGTTGCCCGGAGTTGCTCCAGGCTGAGTCCGGCCTGCGGCGCCAGGGTCGCGGCGTGGACGCCCCATTCATAAGCGCAGGCGGATCGCGCGGTCACGCGGGCGATGACGATCTCCCGGTCTATAGCGGGGAGGAGTCCACGGCTCAGCAGTCCGGCGCCGAGGGCGAACATTCGTGAGGCCAGCTCCGGGTTGCGGTGCAGTACGCGGAACAGAGCGAGTGGCTCGTGCGGCACACCCGGCGGCATCCATCGGCGGAGCGCCCGGTCGACGTCGGCGGTGTAGGGCGGGGTGAGCGGTTCGATGCGTGTCATCTCGGCATCTCCTGCTTCGATTTTCGAATCACTATGATGCTTCGAGAACCGAAGCGCAAGGAGTGAGTATGGAAGCCAGAGCGCCACGTCCGGGTGTGCCAGTGCGGGGATCCGAATCCGGTCGTCCAGTGATGGCCGCACTCGACCTGCTCGGACGGCGTTGGACGATGCGGATCCTGTGGGAACTGAGTCAAGCTCCGGCCGGCTTCCGTGAATTGCAGCGCCGATGCGAGCGCATGTCCTCCAGCGTGCTCAGTACCCGGATCGAGGAGCTGTCCGGCGCCCGCCTGCTCGCCCTGGACGGCGATGGCTACCGCCTCACCCAGCTCGGCCAGGACCTTGTCGAGGCGCTGAGTCCGCTGGACGCCTGGAGTCGACGTTGGGCCGAGGAAACGGGACCCGCGACGGCGGGAGGGCTGGAATGATCACCGCGTGGCGGGTCTGATCACGGCAGCGGTGCCGTCCTGGATAGTTCCCTTCAGCGGGCTGAACCCGCGCCAGTTCGGCAAGTTGGTGGCCTCGGTGCGACGGCAGGGAGTTGACGCCGCACGCCGGGGTCGGCCATGGGGCCTACCGCTGGAGGACCTAATACTCCTGGTCACGGCGTACTGGCGAACCAACTTGACGCTGCGCCAGCTCGGCCCGCTGTTCGGGGTCTCGAAGTCGTCAGCCGACCGCATCGTCGACCACCTCGGCCCTCTGCTCGCACTCCAGCCCCGAATCAGGTTCCGCAAATGCACCGTGCTCATCGTGGACGGAGCCCTGGTACCCACCCGCGACCACAAGGTGGCTGAACAGTCCAAGAATTACCGGTACTCCACCAACCATCAGGTTGTCATCGACGCGGACAGCCGCATGGTCGTCGCGGTCGGCCGTCCCCTTCCCGGCAACCGCGCCGACTGTAAAGCACGGGAGGAATCCGGGGCGAAGGCCGTCGTCGGCAAGACCATGACGATCGCTGACGGCGGCTACCCAGGAACCGGCCTCTTGATGCCCCACGGCACCGCGCAGGTGAAGAACTTCCCGACTGGAAGCAGGCGCACAACAGTGGGTGGTCCGCCCCACCTCGCCGTTACGGGGCAGTCTGCTGCTGGGCACCGAGCCGGTGTGGGCGGCAGCCGTCGACATCGCGCTCGCGGGGACCGGCCGGGTGGCTCGGGTTCGAAGCACGGTGCTGGTGCTCGTCGGGACGGGGTGGGGGCGGTCGGTCGCCGCGGCCGGGGCCGACACCGCTCAGACGACGCGGCGGCCGCGCTTCCACACGCCCGAGACGAGGGGGACGCCCGGGCGGTAGGCCAGGTGGACGTGGCTGGGGGCTTCGAGGAGGGTCAGGTCGGCGTAGGCGCCGGGGGTCACCCGGCCCACGTCCGTGCGGCGCAGGGCCGCCGCGCCGCCCGCCGTCGCCGACCACACCGCCTCGTCCGGGGTCATCCCCATGTCCCGCACCGCGAGCGCGACGCAGAACGGCACGGAGGACGTGAAGGACGAGCCCGGGTTGCAGTCCGTGGAGAGGGCCACGGTGACGCCCGCGTCCAGCAGACGGCGGGCGTTGGGCCACTGGGCGCGGGTGGAGAACTCCGCACCGGGCAGGAGGGTCGCGACCGTCGCGCCGCTGGCCAGCGCGTCGACGTCGGCGTCCGTGAGGTGGGTGCAGTGGTCCGCGCTGGCCGCGTCCAGTTCGACGGCCAGCTGCACGCCGGGGCCGTAGGAGAGCTGGTTGGCGTGGATGCGCGGGTGCAGGCCCTTCGCCCGGCCCGCCGTCAGGATCGCCCGGGCCTGGTCGCCGTCGAACGCGCCCTTCTCGCAGAAGACGTCGATCCAGCGGGCGTGCGGGGCGCAGGCGTCGAGCATCTCGCCGGTGACCAGCGCCACGTATCCGGCCGGGTCGTCGGCGTAGTCGGGGGAGACGATGTGCGCGCCGAGGTAGGTGACCTCGTCGGTGTGCTGCGCCGCGAGGCGCAGGGCGCGGGCCTCGTCGGCGACGGTGAGGCCGTAGCCGGACTTCGTCTCGAAGGTGGTGGTGCCCTGGCGGAGGGCCTCGGCGAGGAAACGGACGACGTTCGCCTCGAGTTCCTCGTCGCTCGCGGCGCGCGTCGCCGCCACCGTCGTGCGGATGCCGCCGGCGGTGTAGCCGCGGCCGGACATCCTCGCGTTGAACTCCTCGGTGCGGTCGCCCGCGAAGACGAGGTGGGAGTGGGAGTCGACGAAGCCCGGCAGGACCGCCCGGCCGCCGGCGTCGACCCGATTGTCAGTGGCGGGTGCTTTGCTTGATTCACCGGTCCACGCGACGCGGTCGCCGTCGATGACGACGGCCGCGTCCCGGATCAGTCCGAGAGGGGAACCGTCACCGAAGGAGGGGTCGTTGGTGACCAGCGTGGCGATGTTGGTGATGACGGTCGTCGTGCCGGTGCTGCTCATGGTGTCCTCGTGGGTGGCCGGGCGGGAATCGGTGATCAGGGAAGCGGTGATCAGCTGTGCAGTGCCGCGACGGCCCGCGCCAGAGCCTGCGGCACATCCGGGACGAGCGTGTGCACCCCGTCGCGCACCACGTGCCGTCCGGCGACGATCGTGTGCCGGACGTCCGCCGCGGTCGCCGCGAATACGGCCGTCTCGGCGCCGAGCCGGGGCAGCGGGCCCGCTGTCCTGACCGAGTCGAGGGCGATCGTCGTGAAGTCGGCGACCGCGCCGGCCTCCAGGTCGCCCGCGTCCGGGTTGCCGAGGGCCGCGTGGCCGTCGGCGGAGGCGGCGCGCAGCAGGGCGGCCGCCGTCCAGTGACCGCGGGTGCGGGTGCGCAGGCGCTCGTTCAGCTCCATCGCGCGGGCCTCTTCGAGGAGGTCGATGACGGCGTGGCTGTCGGAGCCGAGGGAGAGCGGTGAGCCCGCGGCCTGGAGGGCCACGGCCGGGCCGATGCCGTCGGCGAGGTCCCGTTCGGTCGTCGGGCACATGCAGGTGCCGGTGCCGGAGCGGCCGAGGAGGGCGATGTCCTCGTCGGTGAGGTGCGTGTTGTGGACGCCCGTGGTGCGCGGGCCGAGGACGCCGTGGTCGGCGAGCAGCTGGGTGGGCGTGCGGCCGTGGGCGTGCCGGCAGGCGTCGTTCTCGGCGGTCTGCTCGGACAGGTGCACATGCAGCGGCGCGCGGCGCTCCTCGGCCCAGCGCGCCACCGTCTCCAACTGGTCGGCGGGCACGGCCCGTACGGAGTGGATCGCCGCCCCGATCGTCGCGTGATCCCGTTCCTTGAGAAGTGAACAGCGTTCGGCCCAGGCGTCCGCGTCGCCGTCGGAGAAGCGCAGCTGGTGGGCGTTGGGGGCCTGTCCGAAGCCGGAGGAGAGGTAGGCGGTGTCGAGGAGGGTGATGCGGATGCCGGCGTCGGCGGCGGCTTCGATCAGGGCCTCGCCCATGGCGTTGGGGTCCGCGTAGGGGGTGCCGCCGTGGGCGTGGTGCAGATAGTGGAACTCGCCGACGGCCGTGATGCCGGCCAGCGCCATCTCCGCGTACACCGCGCGGGCCAGCTGGTGGTAGGTCTCCGGGGTCAGCCGGTCGGCGATCGAGTACATGATCTCGCGCCAGGTCCAGAAGGTGCCGGAGCCGACCTGGACGGTGCCGCGCAGGGCGCGGTGGAAGGCGTGCGAGTGGGCGTTCGCCAGCCCGGGGAGGGTGAGCCCGCGCAGCGGCTCGGCGCCGGGCGGCGGGGCGTCGACGCCCGTCCGGACGGCGGTGATGCGGCCGTCCGCCACCTCCAGGGCGACGCCCGGCTCGACGTTGGTGTCGAGCCAGGCGTGCTCCAGCCAGTACGTCCGTGTCCGCTGCGTGGAGGTCACCTGCAGGCCAGTCCTTCCAGTACGTCGGCGAGCGCGTGCACGCCGGCCACGCAGTCGTCCTCGGCGGCGAACTCGGCCGGGGAGTGCGAGACGCCGGTCGGGTTGCGCACGAACAGCATGGCGGTGGGGATGTCCCCGGAGAGGATGCCGGCGTCGTGTCCGGCCCCGGTGCCGAGGACGGGGATCTTCAGCTCGGGTTCCTGCTCCCTGCCGAGGATACGGGCGAGTTCGTCGCGCAGGGCGTGGTCGAACTCGACGACGGGCGTGAACGACTCACGGACGATGTCCAGGTCGATGCCGTGGACCTCGGCGTAGTCGCGCGCCGCGTCCTGCACACCGCCGACGACGGTGTCCAGGGTGGCCTGGTCGGCGGCCCGGGAGTCGAGCCAGCCGCGCACCAGGGACGGGATGGCGTTGACGCCGTTCGGCTCGACGGAGATCTTGCCGAAGGTGGCGACGGCTCCCGCGAGCCGCGCCTCGCGGCGGGCGGCGAGCACGGTCTCGGCGTACGGCAGCATCGGGTCGCGCCGGTCCACCAGGCGGGTGGTGCCGGCGTGGTTGGCCTCGCCGCGGAAGTCGAACCGCCAGCGTCCGTGCGGCCAGATGGCGCTCGCGATGCCGACCCGGTCGCCGGAGAGGTCCAGCGCGCGCCCCTGCTCCACGTGGAGTTCGACGAAGGCGCCGATGCGGGCGAGCCGCTCCGGGTCCGGGCCGATGGCGTCGGGGTCGAACCCGGCGGCTTCCATGGCCCGCGGGAGGGTGACCCCGTCGCCGTCGGTGAGCTTGTGGGCCTGGTCCACGGTGAGCTGTCCGGCGGTGAGCCGGGAGCCCACGCAGGCGAGCCCGAAGCGGGCGCCCTCCTCGTCGCCGAAGTTGACGAGGGCGAGCGGCCTGCTGAACTCGGCCTGCCGGGCGCGCAGTTCGTCCAGGGCGGCGAAGGAGGAGACCACGCCGAGGGGGCCGTCGAAGGCGCCGCCGTCGGGCACGGAGTCGAGGTGGGACCCGGTGACGACCGCGTCCCCGGCCGTCGGATCCCCGAGCCAGGCCCACTGGTTGCCGTTGCGGTCGACCTCGTAGGCCAGTCCGCGCGCCTTCGCCTGGTCCTTGAACCAGGCGCGGCAGTCGGCGTCGGCCCCGGTCCAGGCGTAGCGCCGGTAGCCGCCGGAGGCGGAGCTGCGGCCGACCGGCAGCAGCTCCGCCCACATGCTGTGGAAGCTCACGCGTCGTCACCCTCGCGCATGGGGACGCGCACGCCCTTCTCGTCCGCGACGCGCTCCGCGATGTCGTAGCCGGCGTCCACGTGCCGGATCACGCCCATCCCGGGGTCGTTCGTCAGGACGCGGCGGATCTTCTCGCCCGCGAGCTTGGTGCCGTCGGCGACCGAGACCTGGCCGGCGTGGATGGAGCGGCCCATGCCGACGCCGCCGCCGTGGTGGATGGAGACCCAGGACGCGCCGGAGGCGACGTTCACCATGGCGTTGAGGAGCGGCCAGTCGGCGATCGCGTCGGAGCCGTCGAGCATGGCCTCCGTCTCGCGGTACGGGGAGGCGACGGAGCCGCAGTCGAGGTGGTCGCGGCCGATCGCGAGCGGCGCGGCGAGCGTGCCGTCGGCGACCATGTCGTTGAAGAGGGCGCCCGCCTTGTCGCGCTCGCCCTGGCCCAGCCAGCAGATGCGGGCCGGCAGGCCCTGGAAGTGGACGCGCTCGCCGGCCATCTTGATCCAGCGGTGCAGCGACTCGTTCTCCGGGAACAGCTTCAGCAGCTCGCGGTCCGTCTTGTGGATGTCGGACGCCTCGCCGGACAGGGCCGCCCAGCGGAAGGGGCCCTTGCCCTCGCAGAAGAGGGGGCGGATGTAGGCGGGGACGAAGCCGGGGAAGGCGAACGCGCGGTCGTAGCCCGCGAGCTGGGCCTCGCCGCGGATGGAGTTGCCGTAGTCGAAGACCTCGGCGCCCGCGTCCATGAAGCCGACCATGGCCTCGACGTGCCGGGCCATGGACTCGCGGGAGCGGGTGGTGAAGCCGGCCGGGTCCTTGGCCGCAGCGTCGGCCATGTCGTCGAAGTCGATGCCGACGGGCAGGTACGACAGCGGGTCGTGCGCGGAGGTCTGGTCGGTGACGATGTCGATGGGGGCGCCCTCGGCGAGCATCTGCGGGAGCAGCTCGGCGGCGTTGCCCAGCAGGCCGATGGAGAGCGGCTTGCGCTGGTCGCGGGCCTCGACGGCGAGTCGGAGGGCGTGCTCCAGGGAGTCGGCCTTGACGTCCAGGTAGCGGTGCTCGATGCGGCGTTCGATGGCGCGCGGGTCGACGTCGATGCAGATGGCGACGCCGTCGTTCATCGTCACGGCGAGGGGCTGGGCGCCGCCCATGCCGCCGAGGCCGGCGGTGAGGGTGATCGTCCCGGCGAGGGTGCCGTTGACCCCTTTACCGATTGAATGCAGCTTCGCGGCGACGGCGGCGAAGGTCTCGTAGGTGCCCTGGAGGATGCCCTGGGTGCCGATGTAGATCCAGGAACCGGCGGTCATCTGGCCGTACATGGTGAGGCCGAGGGCCTCCAGGCGGCGGAACTCCTCCCAGTTGGCCCAGTCGCCGACGAGGTTGGAGTTGGCGATGAGGACGCGCGGGGCCCACTCGTGGGTCTGCATGACGCCGACCGGGCGGCCGGACTGGACGAGCATCGTCTCGTCCTGCTTCAGCGTGCGCAGCGTGCGGACCATCGCGTCGAAGGAGCGCCAGTCCCGGGCCGCCTTGCCGGTGCCGCCGTAGACGACGAGCTTGTCGGGGTGTTCGGCGACCTCGGGGTCCAGGTTGTTCTGCAGCATCCGCAGGGCGGCTTCCTGCTGCCATCCCAGGGCGCTCAGTTCCGTACCGCGGGGCGCTCGTACGGGGCGGGGTCCTGACATGGTCTGCCTCCTAGCCGGATTGTTGCTTTCCTTATTCACATCCTGACTGCCTGAATAGAGCTAGTCAATACATGAGGGCGCCGAGTCGCGGCTGCGGATGCGCAGAGGGCGCGAGAGAGCACAGCGGGGCGCGCACCGTCGCCGCCACCACCCCGGCACGCCGCGCACGCCGTTGACGCACGCCGGTGGGCACGGTGTTGAAGTGACACGAAGTGACGCATGGGGCGTCAGGGCCGCCGCAGACCTCAGGCCCGTCGGGGACGCCGACGCGGGCCCCGCGGGCCCGAAACGTGGACAGCCGACCCACCCTAGTCACCGCCGCGCATGTTCCGCTGGAAAATGCCAGAAGACTCACCCCTCGCGCATACGTTGCGTAGCGTCTTCATCACTGAGCCGAACCGCAGGCGGGAGGGGAGCCAACGGTGCCCGGAATCGACGAGTGCTTACTGGAGGCCATGCGGCTGCCCGGCGCCCGGGGCGCCGCGCTGGTCGACTGGACCAGCGGGCTCGCCCTGGGCGCGGTCGGGGAGTTCCCCGGCGGCGACCACGAGGCGGCCGCCGCCGAGGCCGCGGAGGTCGCCCGGCTCACCTCGGAGCAGCGCGCGTTCACCCCGGACGGCTATGTCGGCCCCGACGACGTCGACGGCGCGGAGGGAGCGGGCGGGGGCGTCGGGGCGGGGCTCGTCGACCCCCCGGTCGAGGATCTGATCATCAGCAACCGGGACAGCTACCACGTGCTGCGCTTCGTGCCGACGTCCTTCGACAGCAGTGTGTTCCTCCATGTGTGGCTGGGCCGGGCGGACGGCAATCTCGCGCTGGCCCGGATCCGGCTGGGCGAGATGGCCGGCCGGCTGGTGCTGGGGTGACCGCGGTGAGAACGACTCCGCCGGGCACGACCCCGCCGCCCCGGCTGCCGATCCGGGAGAAGTCGGGGGCCCGGGACGGCGGCGGGCTGTCGCCGATGCTGACCCGGCTCGCGGCCGAGCGGGCGACCGGCGTCCTGGAGCGCGAGCGCGGCTCGCTCTACCTCGCCGAGGGCCGGGTGGTGCACGCCGAGAGCCCGCTCGCCCCCGGCCTCGACGTACTGCTGCTGTCCCACGGCACCCTCTCCCCCGCCGTCTGGCAGGACGCCGTGGACCGGGCCGACGAGGACTACGGCGTCGCCCGTCTGCTGCTCGACGCCGGCCGGCTCCCGCGCGGCGCGCTGGAGCTGTGCCATCTGGAGGCGGTGTACGACGCGGCCTACTTCGCGCTCGCCCCCAGCAGCACCCCGGGCCACTTCCGGTACGGCGCCGGACACTGGCTCGGCGCCCTGCGGCCGGTCCCGGTCGACGCGGTCGAGCGCGAGACGCTGCGCCGCCGGGAGCTGCTGCACCGGCTGTGGCCGGACCCGCTGACCGACGGCGCGCCGCTGCGCCGGGCCGAGACCGTCGCCGCGCCGGCCCCGACCGCCCGGCAGAGCGCGGTGCTGGCCCTGGCGGACGGCGTGCGCACCGCGTCCGACATCGCCCGCGAGCTGGGCCGGCAGGCCTTCCACACCCTGGTGGACGTCCGGCGCCTCGCCGCGGCCGGCCTGCTCACCGCCCTCTTCCCGCCCCCGCTCCCCCACCACCACCCGCAGACCGCACCCCCGTCCCCCTCGCCATCCCCATCCCCATCCCCGTCCCCGTCCCCTCCCCGTCACGGGCGACCAGGAGCCCCGGATGCCCCAGGACTGCCCGCATCCCCCACGTCTCCCGCCCCCGACCCCCCGCCGGGCATCACCCTGCCCCGCGTCAACGACCCCGACATCACCCTGCTGAAGAGGCTCAGGGATGCGCTGGAGGCCCTTTGAACGGCAACGACCGCGGGCCGAGAGGAGCGAGCTGATGGCTTCCGCGCCCGAGATACTCGACGAACTGCGCAGACTGCGGGCCCGCGTGCCCCAGCTGACCGGCGCGCTCACGGCCGGCGTGGACGGCCTCGTCCTCGCCCACGACACCCCCGGCGTGGAGCCGGAGGTGGTGGCCGCGCTGACCGCCGCCGCCCTCGGCGTCGCGGTGCGGATGGCGGACACGACCGGCCAGGGCGAGTTCCGCGAACTGCTCGTACGCGGCCGGTACGGCTACGTCGCCACGTACGCGGCCGGTGAGAGCGCCGTGCTGACCCTGCTCGCGCAGGACCGCGTCAACGTCGGCCGGCTGCATCTGGAGGGCCGCCGGGCCGCCGCCCGCATCGGGGAGCTCGTCGACGCCCACGAGGCACAGGCGCGGCAGGCACGGACCGCCTCCACCAAGGCGGCGGCCAAGGCACCGGCCAAGGCACCGGCCAAGACCGAGGCCAAGACGGAGGCCCCGACGCCGGACGGGACGTCCGCCAAGACACCCGTCAAGCCGCCGGTGCGCAACGCTGCCAAGACCCCCACGGTACGGACCAGATCGGCGCGCGGCCCAACCACCACCAACGCGCGCACCACCACGGAAAGTTGAGAGGAACCGAGGAGTACAGCATGGCCAACACCGAAACCACCCTCAAAGAGTGTCTCGCCTCGATCGAGGGCGCGAACGGAGTCGCGCTCGTCGACTACACCAGCGGCATGGCGCTGGGCACGCTGGGCGGAAGCAAGGGGTTCGACCTCAACGTCGCCGCCGCCGGCAACACCGACGTGGTGCGCGCCAAGATGCGGACCATGGAGCACCTCGGGCTCAAGGCGCAGATCGAGGACATCCTCATCACCCTGTCCGACCAGTACCACCTGCTCCGTCTGATCAGCGGGCGCGGCGGCAACGGGCTCTTCCTCTACCTGGTCCTGGACGCCAAGCGGGCCAATCTCGCGATGGCCCGCCACCAGCTGAAGAAGATCGAGGAGGATCTGGAAGTCTGACGCCCGATCACTGACTGAGCGCTCCGCTGGAAGTGCCGCGATGGGCCGCCGTGTCGCTGCGGGCCCCAGCGGGCGGGCGCTCAATTACGGCCGCCCCCGGCGGGGGGCCCGGGAGCC